>CAMLDY010000222.1 GCA_946478895.1 uncultured Gemmatimonadota bacterium | reverse complement strand
CGCGGACGCGCTCTCTGGACGAGCCTCGTGGCAGGTCGAGGTCCCGTGTGAACACGTCACGCGTGTCGCCCGCGACCGAGGCTGGTTCCATCTCGGTACTTCCGCCGCCTCTGCCCAAGCCAGGCACTGGCCGGTCCCGCTCAGGTGAGCGCGGATCGATGTCTCTCCACATGTGAACCTCCCGCTGCTACTTCAGGTACGACCGCAAGTCATCGAGCACGGCATCGTCGGTCGCGAGCTGCCGATCGAGGTGCAGCAGCTTGCGGCCGGTGTCGCGCAGGAAGAGCCAACGGGCCACGCTGTAGTAGGTCGCGGTGAGGTTCAGGAACAGTGTTAGAGCGGCCCACCCGATGAGGGCCGCGTGCTCGTGGAAGAGAACGGTTTTATATGGCGCCAGGAAGCGCAGCTCGCCGGCCAACCATCCGGCGAAAAGAAACACGGTAAGGGCCGCCAGAAACGCAGCGCTGGCGATCATCGAGGTCCGTCCTCGAACGCCTGATCGACGCGGAAGTACGCGATCTGAAGACCCAACGGATTGACGCGAACGAACTCGTTCGGCACGTGCTCGCGCATCACGAAATCGATCTGCGCGATGTAGGTCTCCCGCTTCTGTTCGGTGCGCGTACCGGGTGTGTAGTAGACCTTCTGGAACGTCACAGCCGCTTTGAAAGGCGGGGTGCCCAGCTCGCTCAAGCTGACGTTCTGCACCTGCACGTCGATCTCGTCGGCGGACGGGTTGGTGACAAACGTCTCGAGCATCCGGCTCTGATCGTTCTGGGCGATCGTTGCGTCGGCGAGAGCAGGCTCCAGGAAGAACAGCGAATCGGGGTATTCACGCTGGAGCGTGGACCGAATCCGGCTGAAATGCTTCACGATGAACTGGGTCAGGAAGTATCGAAGCTCGGGAGGCTGGGGCTTGTACTGTGCGGCATCGTACTGAACGGCCTCCGCTCGGCCCACCTCGTCGATCCGAACCACCAGCGGCTTGACCTGCGAGTAGCGGGACACGGTATGGAAGTTGAGACCGAGCAGGCCGACGGCAACCAGGGAGACGAGAACCAGCGCGATCTTGAGATATGTGTTCATCACCAAGGCAGAGCCGTATCGCTCCACGAACTGGTGTCTCGCGCTTTCGATCGTCTTCGGATTGATGTCGCCGACGACACCGGCCACCGGTTGCCTCCTTACCTCAAGACGTGGAGCTCGAAAAGTCGCCAGCCAATCCACAGAAGCCCCGTCACGAGGCCAATGAGGAACGTGATTCCAAGGGCCTTCCAGTAAATGGGTGGGAGGTCGGACCACGCGACGTGGTGCGGCTCTCGCAGGTGCTCCGGGACATTCGAGAATCGCTTCGGCATTGGCTTGTCTTCCTCTCCGTCTACCGTCTCATGAACCGGCTCAAGCCCGGGAATGCAGCCTGCCCGCCCTGGCCTGAGAAGATCGACGTTGTGAGCGACGGAACCAGCACGATCCCGGTGCAAAACGTGATGATCACGGCCACGGCCTGGAGGCCGTATACGCCATATTCCGCCTGCGTGATTGCCGGGGGCAAGGTGGAGACATACCGGAAGACGAACCGCTCGAACACCATCAGGAAGGCGATGGCGACGACCGGGATGAACGAGTACTGGATGAACGCCTTGAACCATCCCCAGAACAGCCAGTCGAGCTTCGGAACGATGAAGAATGGAACGAAGAGCGGCCCAAGAAGCGCACACACTGCGCTCGCGATGAGACCAAACGCGATCACCGCCATCGACACAGCCTTTGCGAACGCGACGAGCAGGAGCACGGCCCAGTAGATGAGATTGGCCAGAATGGCCCATGCGTCGGGCTGGATGAAGTGGTCCGACAGCTCGTCGAAATGCCGGTAGATGTTGTCGAACGAGCGTGCTTCGAGAACAGACTGGAAGTAGAACGCCTGATCGGTGATCAGGTTGCTGAAGGACACGCCGATGCCCGGCAGCGGCGTCTCGTAGAAGGCGATCAACGCGTATCCGAACGACACGATGAGCAGAAGCTTCGCGAACTCGTACATCGACTCGCTGAGCGCGTTTCGCGAGAACATCATCTGAATGCCGTGCCAGGCGATGATGATCGTGGCCAGCGACAGAAAGAGGCGGTGCCCAAAGCGGAGGAACTCGGGCTCGTACGTCAGCAGCAAGTTCGAGATCGCCTGCTGAACCGTCGGAATTAGATTGAGTTCCACGGCTGGTTGCTCCGCTCCACGGCCTACGGCTGCCGCCACGTCCTGAGCGCATCGCCCGAACCGGCCACGAACGCCTCCGCGGCGGCCCGCCCGTCTCGCCACGTCGTCATCTGCATCGTCAGGGCGGCTGTGTCGGTATCCCGCACTCTCTTGCTGTCGACCAGGAGCTGTTCGAGCATCCCGACGAGCAACTGGATCCGGGCTTGGCGCTGCCGCGCCCCAATCAGAACCGAGCCGCTCACTTTGTCGAGGACCGCGGCGGTGCTCTGTTCGCTCGACGGATCGATGACGTCGGCTTCGAGCGCGTCGATGGCCGGCAGCTCCTTCTTCC
>CAMLDY010000221.1 GCA_946478895.1 uncultured Gemmatimonadota bacterium | reverse complement strand
CGGCGGTGGCGCGGATGAAGAAGGGCTCGTGCATCATCAACACCGGCTCGATCACCGGCCTCGAAGGCGAAAAGACACTCCTCGACTATTCGGCGACGAAGGGCGCGATCCACGCATTCACGAAAGCGCTGGCGCAGAATCTCGTCGAGAAGGGAATCCGCGTGAACGCGGTCGCGCCGGGCCCGGTGTGGACGCCGCTCAACGTGCAATCGAGCGATCCGGAGCACGTCACGAAATTCGGCCAGGACTCGGCGATGGGGAGGCCCGGTCAGCCGGAGGAGCTCGCGCCAGCCTACGTGTTTTTGGCGTCGAACATCGACTCGAGTTACATCTCCGGAGAAATACTGCCAGTGCTGGGCGGGGATACTATTGCTGGGTGAGACTTGGCGTTCTGAGAACTCGGCGCTCTGTCCGCACCCCTGGTCCTAAAGGTGGCAGGTGGGAGAGGTGCGCAGAGGGGCACGGGGATCAGTTGCTATACTGGCGTTCTAGCTGTGTCACGCACTATGGAACGCGCCGGATAAACTGGTACCCGTGCCTCTGACCGTGTCTCCCACCTGCCACCTTTAGGACTAGGGTGGCCAGTCGCCGTGCGTGTTACCCGAACGCGGGGACCCTCGTCATATAGTGTTGCCGGGACGTGTATAGTGAGTCCAGGCAAAGAGTTACGGAGTCAAAATCTGAAATTTGGTATTGACTTTGGGGTCGGATCCGCTAGGTTCAGAGAAGAGCGGCCCCGCCCAAACTCGCGGGGCCTTTGCTTTGATCCGGTGCGACGGGTCAGCCCGACTAGTTCGAGGACAGTCCGTCGCGTTCGTCGCGGGGCTGTAGCTCAGCTGGGAGAGCGCTGCAATCGCACTGCAGAGGTCAGGGGTTCGATCCCCCTCAGCTCCACTGTTTTTTTGACATTTTGAAAGATGCCCGCCGCCGCTCGGTAGGACGTAGAGTTCCAATGACGGCGCGCGTGGCACGTTTCGGCGGGTGACCGCCAAATAAATTCGCCGCAGACTCCAAGGAGCCTGCGGCGTTTGTGTTTTTACCACCGCGGGGTTTGGATCGCGGCGCTAGCTGGCACATCGAATACTGAAGCAGGCAGCCGAAAGCTTAGTCAGCGATAAGCTTTTCAGCTTCCATACTCGCGATGTGCGCTACTTCACCTCGAAATCCTTGGTGCCGGCGGAGGTGCCGTTGAGAATCACTTCGACTTTGTATTTCCCCTTCGGCCAGGCGGATGCCTTCGTCACGTGGAACTCCGTTACGTTCTCGCCGCCGGTTGGTGAGATCGTCTGGCTGTCGGACTTGATCGTCTGCTTGTCGTTGTAGGTCCACTTGGCGTCGATCTTCGCATTCCTGGCGGCGCCGTCGGTGATCACGGCAACATACATCGTATCGCGGACGCCGAACGAATCTGTTTGATCGCTGACTTTCTTGTCCGAGCCAATCGACTTGCCTACCTGGATGTCGCTGACGCGGATCGGTGCGGTGTCGACCGCGACGCTCGCCGTCGTGGTTCCAAGAGACGTCGTATCGACGACGGCATTGTCGTTTTTCTTGCTGCACGCGGCGGTCGCTGCGATGACGAGCAACGCGGCCGCGAACGCGCTCAGGCGCGCCACTGGTTTTTGCATGACTGGATTTCCTCGCTAAGCGGCAGGAATGGTGAGCTGCAGACCCGGGTGGATCAGATCGGGATTTGGAATCTTGTCCGCGTTGGCGGCGTGAATCTTCTTCCACTTGCTGGCGTCGCCGTAGAAGTGCTTGGCGATTTTGCTCAGGCTGTCGCCGCTTTTCACGACGTAAGTCTGGCCACCGGCGGGCGCGGTGGAGGAGCTGCCGCTACTCACATCGGAGAAATCGGCATTGCCCGCGGAGTTACTCGAGCTCTTCGTGCTCCCCGAGCTGTTCGTGCTGGCTGAGCCACCGACGTCGGAGAAATCGGCGCCCGGATTGTCGCTGTTCATCGTCATCGCTGCACCTCTCTAAGGAAGGCGGTCGTACCGTGAGCAGCGAATTTGGCAGGAAGCGTACCCTGACTGATCAAGCAGTCAGCTACAAACAAGAAACGCCGCACCTTGCGGCGCGGCGTTTATCGGCAGCCCGCGCAAAGGCGGGCGAATCAGGCTACTAGCGCTGCGGGTGGGCTGACATCGTCATTCGCCGCCGACCCGTCATCAGCAGCAGCGCCACACCCAGCGCGAGAGAAGCGGTGCCGAGCGCAATCTCGGTTGCCCGGCTGTTCATCGGCCGCACGCCGATGAGACTGAGGATTCCGACGAGGATCGCGGCGAGCCCGACGCTCGCCGCCGCTAACCGATTCATGACCAACCTCCGTTCAGATTACACCCACCAGGGATCGAAGCAGTCGTAGTTGTGTTGGCGACAGATCTTGCCGTCCCGGAACTCGAGCCAGACCGAAAAGTGCGCCCGCATTTCTGAATCAGCGGGCAGCGTGTCGACGGGAACCGCGAGATAGCCGTGCCAGAAAACTTCCAGGGCGACGATGTCGCCTTCGCAAACTGAATTGAGGATGTCGAACTTTTG
>CAMLDY010000220.1 GCA_946478895.1 uncultured Gemmatimonadota bacterium | reverse complement strand
ACTACTATAGTTGATAGGGCACAACGGAACATCGTGGCGATTTACGGCAACTTGCGGCCACGTTAAACAAACCGCTAAAGCGCTCGCCCGGCGCCTATGCGCGGGCTTTTTTTGTCTGAAGAATGACCGAAAGACGCACTAACTCCCCTTACCTCAAGGCACTCGAACGCCGCGTCCTCGTTTACGATGGCGCGATGGGCACCAATATCCAGCGCTACAACCTTTCGGCCGAGGATTTCGGCGGGAAGGAGCTCGAGGGGTGCAACGACCACCTCGTCCTCACGCGCCCGGACGTCATCCGCGAGATCCACGAGTCGTTCCTCGAGGTCGGGTGCGATGTCGTCGAGACCTGCACCTTCCAGTCGACTCCGCGCCGGCTGCACGAATGGGGATTGGGCGACAAGGTGCGCGAGATCAACGTCGCGGCGGCTCGACTAGCGCGCGCGGCGGCAGACAAGTATTCGACTCCCGATAAGCCGCGCTTCGTCGCCGCGTCGATGGGCCCGACCGGAATGCTGCCTTCGAGCTCGGACCCGATGCTCTCGCAGATCACCTACGACGAGCTCGCCGAGAATTACTACGAGCAGGCGAAGTATCTCGTCGAGGGTGGCGTCGATCTGCTGCTGATCGAGACATCGCAGGACATCCTGGAAGTCAAAGCCGCCGTCGCTGGAATCGAGAAGCTGTTCGCCGAGCTCGGCCGGCGCCTCCCCATTCAGACCCAGGTCACCCTCGACGTCAGCGGGCGGATGCTGCTCG
This sequence comes from uncultured Gemmatimonadota bacterium, assembly GCA_946478895.1. Next base: position 1,795 of record CAMLDY010000220.1, on the reverse strand, counting down.
GCACCGACATCGCCAGCGCGATGACCACGCTCGAGTCACTCAAGGTCGACGTCATCGGACTCAATTGCTCGACGGGGCCTGAGCACATGCGCGAGCCAGTGCGTTACCTGTCGGAGCACGCGACGCTCCCGCTGTCGGTGATCCCGAACGCCGGGTTGCCACTCAACACCGGCGTTGGCGAAGCCGTCTATCCGCTCGAGCCCGCGCCGATGGCCGCCGCACTCTCCGAGTTCGTGAAAGACTTCGGCGTCCGCATAGTGGGCGGCTGCTGCGGCACGACCCCCGCTCACCTCTCGGCGATCGTCGAGGCCGTGCGCAAGGCGGAGCCGGAAGCGAAGCCACAACATCCGAGTCACGTCCCGCGCGTCAGCTCCGCGATGCGCGCCATCACCCTGCACCAGGATCCGCCACCGCTTCTGGTTGGGGAGCGCGTCAACGCGCAGGGGTCGCGCAAGGTCAAGCGGTTCCTGCTCGCCGACGATTACGAGGGAATCCTCGAGGTCGCCCGGGAGCAGGTCGATTCCGGCGCGCACGTACTCGACGTCTGCGTCGCCCTCACTGAGCGCGCCGACGAAGCAGAGCAGATGTCGAAGGTCGTGAAGCTGCTGTCGATGAGCGTCGAGACTCCGCTGGTGATCGATTCCACCGAGGCCAACGTGATCGAGGCCGCACTCGAGCACATCCCCGGCCGTGGCATCGTCAACTCCATCAACATGGAGAACGGCAGGAAGCGCATCGAGGCGGTGGTCCCTCTCGTGAAGAAGCACGGCGCGGCCGTGATCGCCCTCACCATCGACGAGATCGGGATGGCGAAGACCCGGGAGCGCAAGCTCGAGGTCGCGAGAAAGATCTACGACATCGTCGTTGGAGAATATGGGCTCGCGCCTGAAGACATCATTTACGATGCGCTCACCTTCACCCTCGCAACTGGCGATGCGGAGTGGATCGACTCGGGGAAGGAGACCATCGAAGGCATCCGACTTATCAAGCGCGAGCTGCCCGGTGTCTCGACCATCCTTGGCGTGTCGAACGTCAGCTTTGGTCTCTCACCCGAAGCTCGCGGCGTGTTGAACTCGGTCTTCCTCCACCATTGCGTGCAGGCCGGCCTCGACGCGGCGATCGTCAATCCAGCCCACATCCGCCCCTACGCCGAGATCTCCACGGAAGAGCGCGAGCTCGCCGACGATCTCGTCTTCAACAAGCGCGCTGATGCACTGCAGCGCTTCATCGAGCACTTCGCCTCGGCCGGTGCCACTGCGTCGACTGCGCAGGCCGAGAAGGAAGATCCAACCGCGGGGATGTCGCCCGACCAGCGCATCCACTGGATGATCCTCCACCGCAAGAAGGAGGGAATCGAGGAGCAGCTCGACGCCGCCGGCGTGCGCGACAATCCGGTCCGGGTGCTGAACGATGTACTGTTGCCCGCGATGAAAGAGGTCGGTGACAAGTTCGGCGCGGGTGAGCTGATCCTGCCGTTCGTGCTCCAGTCCGCCGAAGTAATGAAGAAGGCGGTCAAGCATCTCGAGCAGTTCCTCGAAAAAGCCGAAGGATTCACCAAGGGCAAAGTCGTGCTCGCCACCGTGTACGGCGACGTCCACGACATCGGCAAATCGCTCGTCAACACCATTCTCTCCAACAACGGCTACACCGTCTTCGACCTCGGCAAGCAGGTGCCGGTCAACACCATTCTCGACAAGGCCGTCGAAGTCGGCGCCGATGCGATCGGGCTGAGCGCGCTGCTGGTCTCGACGTCCAAGCAGATGCCGCTCTGCGTCCAGGAGCTCGACAAGCGCGG
>CAMLDY010000219.1 GCA_946478895.1 uncultured Gemmatimonadota bacterium | reverse complement strand
CCGGTCGACTTATCTCCGATGGAAAGCCCGGCACTTTCCGTGGCGACGAGGCTCGCGCGCCAGTTCGACGCAACCCTGCATCTCGTTCGGGTAGTCGCACCGCCTGTCGTCATCCAGACGATTCCGCCGATGAAGGCGTTCGAGATAACCGAGCAGGCTCTGGCCGAGGAGCACGAGGCAAGCCGCAAGAAACTGGAGGCGCTCGGTGCCAGGCTGGAGCAAGAGGCGGGCGTCCGCGTACAAACCACGCTCAAGGATGGTCGCGTAACTCAAACTCTTCGCGACCATGCAGCCGAGATCGGCGCTGACGTCATCGTCATGACCAGCCACTCGCGCGGAGGCATCGAGCGACTGAGCCTCGGCAGCGTGACTGATTACCTGATCAGGGACACCCACATCCCGGTGCTCGTCGTCAAGCCGGACGTGCCATTGTTTGACGAAGCCCCGCAGTTGACATCGCGCATCGTCGTACCTCTCGACGGATCCGAGATGGCGCAGGAAATACTGCCTCAAGTGGTCGCGCTTGCGTCGGCATTCAAGGCGTCAGTGACTCTGTTGCAGGTACTGACGCCCCAGACTTACTCCCAGAAGCGCATCGTCCAGCCCGGGTTGCCGTGGTGGGATGCCGACATAACAGCGGCGGACGCCTATCTGTCGGGTCAGGCCGAAACGATTGCTGCCAGTGGCGTGACGGTGGCGACGCACGTCACGCTCAACACCGATGTGCCGGCTGCAATTCTCGATTATGCGATTCGGAACAAAGCCAACTGCCTCGCGGTCGCGACGAATGGCGTCGGCGGATTACGGCGGTTCGTGTTTGGAACCGTTGCCGACGAGCTGACACGGAAATCTCCGATTTCGCTGCTCGTGTTTCATCCCAACGTCGACGCGGCGACCGAGCCGGTGCGCGAAGCATCCGCGGCCGTTACTGCGACTGGGGGCTGAACAATGGCGAGAAAGCCCGGGCGAGAAGCCGCAGTGCCGATCACTCCCGCGAACATCAGGATCGACAGCGTCACACTCGATGATGACGACAGGGCCATGATCAGGCGCAAGACCCGGACGCGTTTCGCCAGATACGGGGCGGTGGAGCGCGTGACCGTCAGGATCCGGGACGTCAACGGTCCGCGGGGCGGTGTCGACATCGAGTGTCGGATGAAAGTCGTGTTGAGTCGCTTGCCGAGTGTGGTGGCGGAGCGTCGCGCCAAAAACTTCGAGGGCGCATTCGCTGGTGCGCTCGCGGCGGCCAGTCGAGCGGTCTCGCAGGCTGTCCGCCGTCGTCGGATGCGACCGATAAAGGCTACGAGGCCGCGGCGCGGTTCTGCCGTCTGAGCAGGACGGCCGTCACGCGTCGACGGTCTCCACCCGGATTTCTTTCGCGAGCGTCTGCTTGACGGGGCAGCGTTCGGCGACAGCAAGCAGTCGGGTTCGCTGCTCGTCGCTCAGCGGACCCTCCAGCTCGATGCGCCGCTCGATCCGTTCGATGCCGACGGCGTCGGTCGCGCATCGCTCGCAGTCCGCCGCGTGCGAGCGCGCCTGGCGCACTGAGACTTCAGCGCGCTCGAGCGGCCATGACCTGCGATCGGCGTACATTCGGAGCGTCATCGCGGTGCAGCTTCCCAGCGCCATCAGCAGGTACTCATAGGGCGTCGCTCCCGCATCGGTGCCGCCGAGAGCGACGGGTTCATCGGCGACGGAGTGATGCGAGCGCGCGGTGACATCGGTGCGAAATCCTTTGCGCCCAACCCGACTCACTACCCAGCTGCCGGCGTCTTCATCTTTCGCCACGGAATTCCTCCTCTCATCTGATCTCGGCGACATCTCGTCGCCTGCGCCGATCAATCAAATGGCAAAGGTACGTGTCTGGGCGCTCGGGCGTGAGCATCGCGTCGAGAGCGGTGTTCGACTAACCTCGATGGTCGCCAATGCGGGCGATCGACAATGACCTTGGCGTACCATTGTCAGCGACGTGTGTACCAGAGACAATGCACCACTCCGCGGTATAGACTGCTCCAGAGGGGACGCGATGCCCCTGAACAGTGCGCGGAGGCGAGATGTCAAATGCAATTGCCAGGGAACGAGAAAGGGGAAACGGCGCGACAATTCCGCACCGGGCGATGCCGGCCCTCCTCAGCCTCGGCCAAAGTGTCTGGCTCGATTACCTGAGCCGGGGACTGACCCGATCGGGGGAGCTCGCGGCGATGGTCGCGAACGGGCTGCGGGGGATGACGTCCAATCAGACGATCTTCGAGCACGCCGTGGCCGGAAGCAGGGACTACGACGATGTGCTGATGGAGTCCGCCGCATCGCGGGCGTCGAATCGCCAGGTTTTCGAGGCACTGACCATCGAGGACGTGCAGGACGCCGCGGACGTTTTTCGGGGCGTTTATAACGAGACCGATGGCGCAGATGGCTTCGTGTCGATCGAGATCTCTCCGGAGCTCGCCCGACACAGCGAAGCTTCGATCGTCGAAGCACGCCGGCTGTGGCGCGGCGTGAACCGACCGAACGTGATGATCAAGATCCCGGGTACCCGCGAGGGCTGGCCCGCTATCGAGAGGTGTCTCCGCGACGGAATCAACATCAACGTCACGCTGCT
>CAMLDY010000218.1 GCA_946478895.1 uncultured Gemmatimonadota bacterium | reverse complement strand
CCCAGCAGGATCCCATCGGTCTCGCCGGCGGGATGAACCTCTATGGGTTCGCGGCTGGTGACCCGGTCAATTTCAGTGATCCGATGGGTTTGTGTGTTCCGTGGCCATCCTGTGCGAATGACTATTGGGAAGCTGCGGCTATTTCAGGGCACCAGCAAGGCGGTGTCCGCGGGACGGCCAAGGCGTTGGGAGCAGTTCTCATGGGGACGATGATAGAGGGTTTCGGAATTAACACGGCTGACCGCGGCATGGACGAACTTGCCGCCGGGAACATTGGTAAGGGAGTTTTCTTGATCGGGATGGCCGTATCAGAGAACCTCCCGTTGGGCGAGGGCGAACGAGTAATATTTGGCGGAAAGAAAATCAGTTCTACAGTAGCCAGGCAAATCGGTCTTTCACGCCGCGAGCTAGGTAATCGCATCGAGGCCATCAAGAAGGCTGGAGGCCTTGGAGGCAAGGACAACGTGCTCATAACGAATTTAGGGAACGTTCTAGACAAGGCCACTCGTGAAGTTCTCGATAACATTCACGACGTAATCCCCAAGAAATGAATCCGTGACCTTCATCTTGACAGTCGTGAGCGAAGGGCCACCGCGCTTCATTCCTGAGCGCGTCGGGCCCTTCATTCTCGAATCGGTCCTCAGGGACGACGCGGCTGCAGATCGCGCAGGCTTCATTCCAAGTCTCCGCCGTTACCTCGGCCGGCCGCTTCGTGGCAGCGCTGTCCATGTCGTCCTCGAGGATGAGCCTGGAGGTTATCGCAGCTCAAACGCCCTCTTCGAATACGGCGCGGAAGACGAAGCCGCAAAACTCTGTGTTGCAGACGACCTAAGGGGTGCCTTTGAAGATGCAGTCAATGCATGTCTGGCTGCCTCGGCCGAACGGAGAATTGTAATAGTCGTTGAAGACAATGGTCACGTTACTGATCCTGACCTCACGTTAGAGGAGGCGTCAACTATCGACGTGCTGGGACCCATGGACGCTGCAGCATTTTGGCGGCTTGTCGATTTGAAGGAGGTCAGCGAGGACTCCGTTATAATCGTTGAGGCTTCATAACACGAAGGATTGGCGATAGTTGTCGCGACATCAGCGCCCCAACCTCGCTCTGTAACGGACCACCGACTGCCCGCTCATTGAGTCTTGGAAAAACCTCAACATCTCCGACGCCGAGCGCGATGCAACGACAGATTTCAGATTTTTGTTTCGAGCTTGTCGATTCGGCGCCAGGTCGTTCGTCGCATCGGTAGACAAGGAGAGTGACCAATGCGGAAGATCATAGTTGGCGCCCAGGTTTCCCTGGACGGCGTCATGCAGGCGCCGGGAGCCCGCGCCGAGGATACCAGCAACGGCTTCAGATTCGGCGGCTGGGCGATGCCCTACTTCAGCCCGGAGTTCGGCGAGGAGATTGATCGCCTCTTCAAGGGCAAATTCGATCTCCTGCTCGGCAGGAAGACCTACGAGATCTTCGCCGCGTACTGGCCCTACTACGATGAAAGCGCGCCGGCGGGCGGTATCGCCAGGACGTTCAACCAGATCAGGAAGTACGTCGTTTCCCGCTCCGGCGACGTGGATACGGGCTGGGTGGGCTCGGTGCTTTTACGCGACATCACCGAGGTGAAGCGCCTCAAGCAGGAAGACGGCCCCAACCTCGTCACCCAGGGCAGTACCGAGCTCGTCCACGCGCTGCTCGCCAACGATCTCGTCGATGCGATCAGCATCTTCACAGTGCCGGTCGTGCTTGGGACCGGCAAAAAGTTATTTGCCGACGGATCGGCGCCACATTCGTTCAGGCTCAAGAGCTCTCGCGTCGCGTCAAACGGTCTGATGGTCGGCCACTACGAGCGAGAGGGTGACGTAAAGCTCGGCGACACCAGTCCCGATTCTCCCAGCGAGCGCGAGATCGCGCGCCAGAAGCGGGTGAAGCGCGAGGGCTAGTCGTACCGCGCTAGAAATCGAGCCGGGCGAGATATTCGTAGCTGGAACGGATCGCCGCCATCGGATCGCGGGGCGCATCTTCTTCGACGTAGTAGTTGGAGACTCCGGCGTCGGCCGCCGCCGCGAGGATCGCCTTGAAATCGATGATGCCCTTGCCGACGGTCGTGATTCCGCGGGCGGGAGTCGCATCCATGTCCTTGAGATGCAGCGTCGCGACGCGCGAGCCGAGTCGGCGGATCTCGCTCGCCGGATTTCGACCGCCGTGAGCCATCCAGTAGACATCCATCTGCAGCTTCACCAGCGACGGATCGGTCGCTGCGAGCATGAAGTCGAGCGGGATTTTTCCGTTCATCGGCGCGAGCTCGAAGTCGTGACTATGGTAGCAAAATGTCAGCCCGTGCGCACGCGCAGTCTCGCCTGCCTTGTTAAGCACGTCGACCAGCTCGTGCCAGTCGACCATGTGCATCCGCTCCTCGTAAGGCAGGTACGCGAGTGTGATCCACTTCGCGCCAAGAGTGTTGGCGGCATCGAGGAATCGATCCCAGCCGCGGTAGAGCGCCGGACTCGCTACTCGCGCCGATGTACACGCCAGCCCCGCGCGATCCAGAATCGCCCGTGTCTCGGCCGGCTCGCGACGCGATTCGTAGATGTACATGTCGACTTCGCGATAAC
>CAMLDY010000217.1 GCA_946478895.1 uncultured Gemmatimonadota bacterium | reverse complement strand
GCTGCAAGCTTTACAGCAGCTATGCCGGCAGCTTTTGGACGTCGCCGTTTTCGTTTCGCCGATCCCCGACGCCGAGACGTGATGCACAGCTGCCCGCTTATTTACGAGGGGTGGCCAGCCGAAGCGCCGAAGACTTTACCGACCACCGGTCAAGGACGCACTCCACCACGCGCACGAGCCACGGCATCGAGCGAATCATAAACCGCCCGCTTAAATCCCGTCCTCGCCCCTATGTCCGGCCCAATTTCCAGGAGTGCGTCCGTCGCTCGATTGTACCTCGGCCATACCGGCCATTTCCCGGCCGTCGGCGCACCGTTCGGGTCCGCCGACGTCGCGAACGCGACCCAGTAATCGCTCATCGCCTCCGCCACCGTCGAATCGTACGACGTTGTGCCGGCGCTCGGTTGCAGCGGATGCGGGCGGCCGAAAACGAAGGTGATCTCGGCGCTGTGGTATGCGCCGCGCTGGCGATTGGCGCTGTCGTCGCCGACTCTCGAAAAAATGTAGAGATAGGTCGGAGCGCCTCGCGACGACATCAGGCGCGCGAACGAGCGCGTCGGCGCAGCCATCCACTCATCACCTTCGTCGCGATTGCTGCCGACGATTACCGGGACGATGTTGGCGTTGCCGGTGAGAATCGCGGAATCAACCGGATGCGGAAGCACCCAGCCATCGACGGTCGGCCAGAACCGCGGCTCGCCTTCTCTGCCGAGGTGGAGCGATGCCTGGAGCACAGTGTTCGCATCCACCGCGCGCAACCGCGATGCAGCATCGGCGCCGTCGCCGCTCACGCCGAGTGAGTCCGCGAGCTGTTGTGCAGCTGCCACGGCGCTCGCACGCGGCGCGATGCCGACGCCAAGTCCGGTTCCGCTCTCGAGAATCGCGCGGTCGAATAGCCCTTTGGCCAGTGGCGATGCGATCAGCGAGCCAACGCTCATTCCGCCGGCCGATTCTCCGAAGATCGTCACGCGCGAAGGATCGCCGCCGAAGCGTGAGATGTTGCGCTTGACCCACTGCAGCGCCGCGATCTGGTCGAGCAATCCATAATTGCCGGCGGCGTGGTGTGGAGATCCGGCCGCGAACGCGGGGTGGGCCATGAAGCCGAGCGCGCCGAGCCGGTAGTTGAGGGTGACAACGACGGCGCCCTTCTGGGCGAGCCGCGCACCGTTATGCCGCTCTTCACCGCCGAATCCGGCAAAGAATCCGCCGCCGTGGATCCAGACCATCACCGGTTTCTTCGCGCGCGCGTCGAGCGAATCCGTCCAGACGTTGAGGTAGAGACAGTCTTCCGAGATTCCTGCCGCGAAAGGATCGATGTCGGAGTAGGGCTGGTGCTGGATGCAATTGTGCCCGAGCGCCTTTGCGTCGCGCACGCCCCGCCACGACCTCGGCGGTTGCGGGGGTTGCCAACGCAGAGGGCCGACGGGTGGAGCGGCGTAGGGGATTCCGCGGAAGACGAGGACGCCGGACGCGGAGTCGACGACGCCCTCGAGCGTGCCCGTGTCGATCGTCACTTTCGGGGTCTTTGCACGCGGCGCCGCTGCGATCACGGCCGAGAGTCCGAGCGCGCCAATTGCCAAACGCAGATGGTATCTGGTCATTTATCAACGATGGGGGTTGAGATCGTCGCAGGGCAAGGTATCGTCGCTACCGAAGCCACCACATGAACGGAAGCGGGCAGCCGCAAGCCTAACAGCAGCCACGCTGACAGCTCCCGGGAAGCATCGCGTCTCGTCGTCCTAGTCCGAAATTGGAATGGAGAAACGACCCAGGCGTGCATTGCTGTTGGCGTAGCTGCTGTAAAGCTTGCGGCTGCCCGCTTTAGTACTGTTAGATGCTTACGATGCGGCCGAGTGCGAAAATCCGCGAAAAGCACGCGGCCGATAACTTAGTCTTAACTCCAACCTTCATGTCGACCTCAGCTGCGAACCATCTGTCAGTCGTCGCTCTGCTCGGTACGCTCGCGTGCGCACCGGCCGTCACTCCGATTTCAACCGCGCCGCTCGCCGATTCCGCTGCGATCCGGCGGGACATCGCGTATCTCGCCAGCGATCGCCTCGAGGGAAGACTTGCCGGGACTCCCGGCAACGACACCGCGGCGGCGTATCTCGCCCGGCGATATCGCGCGCTCGGGCTCATCCCGATTGTGCCTGGATATCTGCAACCGTTCAACGCGCTGTCGGCGGCGGATGCGCACGCGGGTCGCACCGAGCCGCGCCCGACTGAGAACGTCGTCGCGTTGTTGCGTGGACGCGATCCTGTTGTGCGCGACGAGTACGTCGTCGTCGGCGCGCATTTCGACCACCTCGGAAGGTTGGCGACCTTCGCGCAGGACACCGGCAGCGCAATCCGCAACGGCGCCGACGACAACGCATCGGGCACCGCGGCAGTTCTCGAGCTGGCGCGCATCCTCGCGGCGAATCCTCCTCGTCGCTCGATCATCTTCGTCAACTTTTCCGCCGAAGAGCTCGGCGTGCTCGGATCGGGATGGTTCGTCAATCACTCGCCCGTTCCAATTACGAGCATCGTCGCGATGATCAACTTCGACATGGTCGGCCGGTTGAGGAACGACAGGTTGATCGTTTACGGGACCTCGACGGCGACCGAGCTCAAGGCGCTCGTCGA
>CAMLDY010000216.1 GCA_946478895.1 uncultured Gemmatimonadota bacterium | reverse complement strand
AGCAGCCCGATCTGCTTGCCACGAATGAGATTGAGGCTGTCGCTCAGCAAAACTGTGATACCGGGTCTTACCCTTGCCTCGGCGAGCTCGGAGGTGGGATCGATCCGCTTGTTGGTGACGACGCAGCTGGCGCAGATTGGAATGGTCACCGCGAGCAGCCGGTAGTATCGCATCATCGATTGTTGTCCCGTAAGTTGGTGTCGTTGCTGGTACCAAATGATAGTCTGTTGCGTCCTTGTACGTGCTGCAGGAAGCAAGTGAAGCAAACGCAAACGTCTTGCCTGCCACCTCAATCCACGATCTATGGCGCTAACTGCGATCGACTGGGCGATTGTCGCCGCCTACTTCCTGTTGTCTGTCGGAATCGGACTCTACTTCACCAAGCGCGGTGGCGAGAGTCTGAGCGAATACTTCCTCTCCGGCCGACAGGTCACGTGGTGGCTCGCTGGAGCCTCCATGGTAGCGACAACTTTCGCGGCCGATACCCCCCTCGTCGTAACCGGTCTCGTCTCGTCCCACGGAGTTGCCGGCAACTGGCTGTGGTGGAACATGCTGATGAGCGGCATGCTCACGGTGTTCTTCTTCGCCCGCCTCTGGCGACGCGCCCACGTCATGACCGACGTCGAGTTCGCCGAGATTCGCTATAGCGGAAAGCCCGCCGCGGCGCTGCGCGGATTCCGCGCACTGTATCTCGCGATTCCAATCAATCTGATCATCCTCGGCTGGGTCACCAAAGCGATGATCAAGATCCTCACGATCTCGCTGGGCCTTCACGCGGTCAACGTGCTCGGGATGACCGTATCGGGAGAGGTCATCGCAGTCAGCATCTGCTTCATCATCACCGTCGCCTACTCTGCCGGCGCGGGGATGTGGGCAGTTCTCTGGACCGACCTCGTGCAGTTCGTGATCAAGATGAGCGCGGTGATCATCCTCGCCGTCTACGCGGTTAGAGCCGTCGGCGGAATGGACAAGCTCAAGGAAGGTCTCACCGCTCACTTCGGCAGCGCCGACGCAGCCCTGTCCGTCATGCCGCTCAAAATCACCTCCCACGGTGTGGAGGCGTACGCGTGGATGCCGCTGCTCGCCCTCGCCGTCTTCCTCTCGGTGCAATGGTGGGCGGCGTGGTACCCGGGTGCGGAGCCGGGCGGCGGTGGATATATCGCGCAGCGAATCTTTTCCGCCAAAACCGAGCGCGACGGAGTTTTGGCGACCCTGTTCTTCAACGCGGCCCACTACGCAATGCGGCCGTGGCCGTGGATCATCACCGGCCTTTGCACCATCCTCCTCTACCCGGCCGGCATCGGTCCAACCCACGACCACGAGGCGGCTTACGTGCAGGCTTTCGTCGATCTGCTGCCGACGCCCTGGCGCGGCTTCATGATGGCCGGCTTCGCCGCTGCGTACATGTCGACCGTCGGTACTCAGCTCAATTGGGGCGCGTCGTACCTGGTCAACGATTTCTACCGCCGTTTTCTCAACCGCGACGCCGACGAGAAGCACTACGTCAAGATCTCGCGCTGGGCGACCGTTTGCCTGTTCCTCGCGTCCGCCGTCGTCACGCACTTCCTCGGCACCATCGAGGGCGCCTGGAAATTCCTCCTCGCGCTCGGCTCGGGGACAGGACTGGTGCTGATCCTTCGCTGGTACTGGTGGCGGATCAATGCCTGGAGTGAGATCAGCGCGATGCTCGCGTCATTCGTCGTCTCGTTGGCGGCAATCTCCCTGATCAAGCCGCACTTCGCGGATAGCGACCTCCGCGGGGACGCGTGGGTAATGATCGTTACCGTCGCCGTGAGTACGATCGTCTGGATAGGGGTGACCTTTGCGACCAAACCCGAGCCGGACAGTGTGCTCGAGTCGTTTTACAGGCGGGTTCGCCCTGGCGGGCCCGGGTGGGCGGCAGTCTCGGAGCGAATTGGATTTGGGCGCGAGAGCATTCCGGGAGGCGCGCTGGCGTGGACCAACTGGATCGCCGGGATCATCGCAGTGTATGCATCGCTGTTCGGCATCGGAAAGCTGGTGCTGGGCGACGTGATTCAGGGTCTGGTGATGCTGGTGATTGCGGTACTGGCCTTTCTCTGGATTGCGCGCTCCTTCCGGGAGGAGCCAGTCGCCCTACCCGGAGTGGGCGTAACTGCCTAAATTTCACGGAGTACCGGAGGAGATAAATGTCAGTTTCGTCACAGCCTGAGATCGAGCTCAACGTCACGCCAAACGCCGGCGTCGAGGTCAAGAAGTTCATGGATGCCGAGGGCGTCACCGTCGAGGAAGGCGGACTGCGCGTCAGCGTGCAGCCCGGCGGGTGCAGCGGCTTCAAATACAGTCTCGTCATCGAGGATCGCGCGGCGGAGGACGATCTGGTCCTGCCCGCGGATGGCTTCAAGGTGTTCGTCGACCCGTTCTCGGCGCAGTACCTGAACGGCGTCACGATCGACTACGTCACCTCGATGCAGGGTTCCGGATTCACATTCAAGAATCCGAATTCGACGGGTGGCTGCGGTTGCGGAAGCTCATTCTCTGCGTAAACCCGAGAGGGTGATCACGTCAAATCGAGGGCGGTGAAATGAAAACCAATTTCACCGCCCTCGATTTTATTGTACTCATCGCGTATCTCATCGCGACGACCCTGCTCGGCAT
>CAMLDY010000215.1 GCA_946478895.1 uncultured Gemmatimonadota bacterium | reverse complement strand
CTCTCGAGATCGTCCAGCCCCGCGAGCACATCGCGCGGCTTCGACCCATCCGGCGGCCCCAGAATCCCCGCCATGTGCAGCTGGTCGATGATGCGCGCCGCGCGACCGTAGCCGACTTTCAAGCGACGTTGCAGTAAAGACGTCGAGCCCTGTTGGTGCTGAATGACAACTTCGGCCGCCTCGCGGAACAACTTGTCGCGATCGGTATCGTCGAGTGACTCGGCATCAGATCCGGCCGCTTCTTCCGCTTCCTTGCGACGGATGCGCTCGATGATGTCGTCCTCGGTGGGAGTGTCGGCGAACAGGCCCTGAGCTTCGAACGCCGCCTTCCGCTGCTCGCGGCGCAGCTCGTACCAGCCCATCAAACGCTCGGTGTCTTCGCTGGAAATAAAAGCGCCCTGCAGCCGCGACGGCTCGGACTTGCCAGGCGGAATGAACAACATGTCGCCGTTGCCGAGCAGCGCTTCGGCGCCGATGCCGTCCAAAATCGTGCGTGAATCAACCTGCGACGCGACTCTGAATGCGATGCGGCTCGGGAAGTTCGCCTTGATCAGTCCGGTGATGACGTTCACGCTCGGACGCTGGGTCGCCAGAATGAGATGGATCCCGATCGCCCGCGCCTTCTGCGCCAGCATCGCCAGCGGCGTCTCGATCTCGCCCTGCACCGTCATCATCAGGTCGGCCAGCTCGTCGATCACGACCACGATGTACGGAACGATGCCGCCCTTGTACTCGAGATCCTCGAACGCGACGTCGGCGCGCTTCACGTTCTTGAGCTTCTGGCCCTCCTGAACCTTGCGATTGAAATCCTGGATGTTGCGCGCTCCATTTGCAGCGAGGAGCTCATAACGGTCCTGCATTTCCAAAACGGCCCATTTCAAAACGGCCGCTGCATCACGATTGTCGGTGACGACTTTGTGCCTGAGATGCGGCAGCACGTTGTACACCGACAGCTCGACCATCTTCGGGTCCACCATCAGGAACCGCAGCGTCGTCGGCGTGTGCCGATATACCAGCGAAGTAATCAGCGTGTTGATACACACCGATTTTCCGGAACCAGTCGCGCCGGCAATGAGCAGGTGCGGCATCTTCGCCAGATCGGCGATGATCGGCCGGCCCTCGAGATCCTTGCCCAGCGCAATCGGAAGCGCGGCGCGAGCCCCCTGGAAATCGCGCGCTTCGATCAGCTCTCTGAACGCCACCATCTCGGCGTTCGGATTCGGCACTTCAACACCCACGGCGCCCTTCCCCGGAATCGGCGCCACGATGCGGATGCTCTGCGCGCGCATCGCCAGCGCGAGATCGTTCGACAGATTCGCGATCTGGCGGACTTTCACGCCCGCCGCAGGCGCGACCTCGAACTGCGTCACCACCGGTCCCGTCGTCCGACCCACAAGCTCGCCCTCGACGCGGAAGGTGCGCAGCGCATCCATCAGCTTGACTCCCATCGCGTCCAGCTCGCGCCGTCCGAGATCCACATTTCTCGGCGGCGGCGGAGTCAACAATTCAGGCGACGGGAGATCTTCGTCGGTGAACGCGACGTTGTCGTTGTCGAACGCATCGATCGCAGCGCTGATTGTTTCGGCGTTCGGCACAGTCCTCTTCCCAGTCCCCGCCTCCCGCTTCCCGCTGCCCGCCTCCCGTTTTTTCTTTATCGGCAGCACCGGCTCTTCGTCGAGCGCGTTCTGCATCAGCGAGTGGTCGATCTGGGGCATCTCTTCCGGCTCGGGCTCGAGCAGCGTCGCCGAGACTACGCTCGCCGCCTTGTCGGGCGCCGGGACGACGATCTCGTTGGAAGGATCGAGTCCGGCGCGATCCGAGGCACTCGCCGCGGCGACAGAATCCAGGGTGCGAACGCGCTTGGCGACGATCACCCGGATCGGATTCCACGACAGCGTCGCCGCCATCAGGATGCTGAGGCTGATGGCGATCAGAATCCACGCGCCAACGGCGCCCGAGAACTGGAGCAGATAAAACGCGGCGAAGTCGCCCCAAATCCCCGCGAGCAGTCCCGCTTCCCGCTTCCCGCCTCCCGCTAAACCAAACACCACCGGCAGCCAGACGACCATGCCCAGCAGGAACACCATCCACGAGCGGTCCTTGCGCTCGCCGAGCCGGCCGAAGAGTCGCAGGGCATGGGCGGCGAGCGCGAGCGGCAGAAGCGCGGCGGCAGGCCAGCCAAGCAGCAGCGCGATCGGGTGCGCGAGCAGCGCACCGACCCAGCCGAAGTTGCCCCTTACGTTCCCGTTGCCGTGGAGCTGGGTGTACCCGTCGGCGGCGAGTGCGCCGGCGAGGAAGATTCCGAACAGCAGCAGGACAATCCCGCGAATCTCGCGGGCGAGCGCTGAGCTCGAGGGCTTATCGTGCCCGTTCCGGTCCGAGCTTGGTGATTTGCCGGTCCTGGTAGATGGGAACCACAGGGTAGGAGTCCACTTCCGCGCAGGCGGCGAGGTCGGCACCAAATCCTGCTTCCTGGAGCGCTTGTCCGTGGGTCGATTCTTTGAAGACTTTCGCGATGTTGTCGCCATATTTTTTTTCGATCAGCACCGAAGCTACCGCTGCATCATTCAAATCGATCGACGCGCGCTTGGGAATCGCCCGGACGTAGCGTCCCGCGCAGGCGGCGTCCTCGAGGGTGAAGCT
>CAMLDY010000214.1 GCA_946478895.1 uncultured Gemmatimonadota bacterium | reverse complement strand
ACGGTAGTTACCTGGTATCAGGCGCCTGCGCACCTGACGCCTCCCGCCCATTCAGTTGCAGTTCGCGTCAAACCGTCCTGCCCACCCCCCGAACGATCCCTTCAACCCTCCTCTCCGCCTCGAAGTACTTCTCCGCAACATCCCTCATCTGCTCGGCGCTGACGGCTCGGACCCGGGAATCGTGCTCGAGGATCTCGTGCAGTCCTTCGCCGAACATCCAGGCATCGAGAATTTCGCCGAGCAGCGCTCCCCCGCTCTCCTGACTGATGGCGTGCGCGCCGACGACGTACTCCTTGGCGCGATCGAGCTCCTCGGGCGTCACGGCCTGCTCGCGCAGCTTCGCGAATTCAGCGAGCAGACCATCGCGGGCGATGCCTTCCTTCTCCGGCGACGTCGCAATGTAGGAGAGAAACATCCCCGCCAGCCTCTTCTCGCTGACCGCGGCCTGCACGGTGTAGGCGAGCGACTGGCGGTCGCGCAGCTCGTCGAAGAACCGGCCGCCGAGCCCGCTCGCCACCGTGGCGATCATGCTGGCGGCAAAACGCGAATCGTCGGTGCGTGACGGTGCGGGGAACGCCAACGCGATAGCGGTCTGCGCCTTGTCGCGCGATTCGGCGGCGATCTTCACGCTCTTTGGCCAGCGCGGCTTGCCGATCTTCGGCGCCTTCGCCAGCTCCAACGCCGCGAACTCGCGCGCGACGAGATCCGCTGCCGTTTTCGGATCCACGTCGCCGACGATTCCGATCACCACCGCCGACTCCAGCACTTTCGATTTGTGCCACTCGCGCGCCTGCGCGGCGGTGAGCGAGCGCAGCGACTCTTCGGTGCCCATCGGCGGAATGCCGTACGGGTGATCCTTGAACGCTGCCGAGGTCGCAAGCCGCATCGGGTAGCGGTACATGTCGTCGCGCAGCATCGCCACGTTGGACATTGCGACGGTGCGCTCGGTCTCGAACGCGTCGTCGGGAATCGTCGGGCGCTGGACCACATCGCCGAGCAGCTCCAGCGCTTCGCCCAACCGCGCAACTGGCACCGAGAGTGACCAGCCAAAGCTCTCCGCGCCGGCGACGGCTGCGATCGTGCCGCCGAGCATCTCGGAGTCTTCGGCGATCTGGGCCGAGGTGCGCGTCGTCGTGCCCTTGAGCATCGACCGCGCGGTGAGAAGCGTCAGGCCCGCTTCGCGTGGCTCCTCCTCGACGGCGCCCCCGGCAATGAAGACCGCGATGTTAACGATCGGCGAGCCCGGCTTTCGGCGCACCAGCACCGGCACCTCGCGCGCAGTGCGGAACACCGGAACTCCGGCCTCTTCCTTCTCCATCGTTGCGGCCTTCGCGGCTGGCGACGGTTGGCTCGCCCGGCGCGGCACGTCGGGAAGCCGCTCCGATCCGCCCTCACCGAGTATGCGCTTCATGTCCGCCGCATCGTGTGCGACGAGAGCAGCGCTTTCGGGCCGGTAGATCAAGGCGGCGGCAAGTTCTTCAGCGAGATACTTGCGCACTACGCGCTGAATGTCGCCGGCCGATGCGCTCAGGTAGCGCTTGTAGTATTCGTCGCCGAGCTGCCACCCGCCCAGCGCTTCCCACTCGGCGAGATAGTTCGCCCGACCTTCGGCGGTCTCCAGCCGACGCGCCCAGCGCGCCTCGAAGATGCGTCGGACACGCGTCAGCTCCTGCTCGTCCACATCCCCGACCCGTACCTGGTGCATCTGATCCCAGATGACGCGCGCGGCTTCGGCCGTCGTCTCGGGCTCCGTTTCCGCGTGCACGACGAAGACGCCGAGCTCCGCGGGAGTGTAGTCGTACGCACTGACCGATGATGCCAGCTTTCGCTCTCGGACCGCTCGATAAAGTCGCGACGCGCGGCCGGTGCCTAGCACCGCAGCGGTGACGTCGAGCGCGGGAGTGTCTGGGTCGAGCGAGCCTGGAGTGCGCCAGCCGAAGACCAGCTGGCTCTGCGCGATGTCACCGGACAGCTCGCGGTAACGAAAGCCAGTGTGCTCGGGCTCCGCGGGGCCGGGGTTCCGCACCGGCGCGCCGCCATCGAGCGAGCCGTACAATTCGGTCACGCGCCGCAACGCTTCCTGCGGATCGACGTCCCCCGAAATGCTGAGGATAGTGTTGGCGGGCTTGTAGAAGTTGCGATAAAAGCCGTTCATCAAATCGCGAGTGAACGACCGCAGCCCGGGCTCGCGGCCAATCCGCCAGCGACGCATCCGATGCTTGTCGTGGAGAAGCTCGAACAGCGTCTCGGTGGCGACCGCGGATGGACTGTCCGATTTGCGCTTCGCTTCCTGGATGATGACCTCCATCTCCTTCGCCAGCTCGCGCCCGTCGATCACCGAGTTGGCGTACGCGTCGGCCTGAATCTCCAGTCCCTTCGCGAAGCTCGACGACGGCAGCACCGTGTAGTAGGTGGTGTTGTCGTAGATGGTGTGTGCGTTTAGATACCCGCCGCTCGCTTTGGTCTCCTTCGCGATGTCGCCAACGCCGCGCTTTTGGGTGCCCTTGAAGAACATGTGCTCGAGGGCGTGCGAGAGCCCGTTCTGCTCATCGGTCTCGTCGAAGTAGCCGGCCTTCACGTACGTGACGATGGCCACCACCGGCGCCGAGTGGTCGGTCTGGATGAGGACGGTCAGCCCGTTTGGCAGAGTTGATTTGGTGATACTGGCTGGATTCAT
>CAMLDY010000213.1 GCA_946478895.1 uncultured Gemmatimonadota bacterium | reverse complement strand
CTACGCTGACAGCTCTCGGGAAGCATCGCGTCTCGTCGTCAGAGTCCGCAGTTGGAATGGCGAAGAGACCCGTGCCATGCTCCCAGCAGCAAGCTGACTACGCTTAAAGCTCCCCGCTTCTGTTTTGTGGATGCTAATCGCAACGCCCCGATCGATTCCCCGCGAAAAGCCGTTGGCGTAGCTGCTGTAAAGCTTGCGGCTCCCCGCTTATGTACGAGCGGTGGCCAGCTACCCGTTCGACGCTCTACGCCGAGATCTCTTTCCTGACCATAGGTGTGGGCAGCGTTCGCAGATCCTGGTTCGCAGCGATCAGCTCCTTGTAGGCGACCCCCACCGGCCGGATCTGACGCTTCAGGTCGTAGAGGCCGACGGGATGAACTTCGTTCTTCTCCACCCGCAGCGCGTGCTGCCAGTCGATCTGGTCGGTGAGCGAGAACCAGGTGAAGCCCATCACCGGAATCCCCGCGCTACGAAGCGCGACGATGTCTTCCCACTGTCCGGCGAGCCAGTCCACAGCGAGCGAGCTCACGCGATTGGTCTCGCAATGGAAAAGAGGAATCCGGTAGCGCGAATAGTACTCGGCGGCGAGCAGGCGGAACCCAAGTCCCTTCCACTGGGTGCTGCGCTTGCCGGTCGACGTCACGCGATGCTCGCAGGTCGGATAGTAGTCGAGACCCAGCCAGCGCTGGCCGATGCCGCGCTTCTCGCGGAAAAAGCTGAGATCGTTAGACGTTACCCCGTGATCGTTGAGGAAGCTCGCCATCCCCGGGCCGAGCGGCCTGCCGAGCGTCAGGTCGAGCGAGAGATGCTTGAACGCGTTCTCGCGCGCCGCCTGATCTTCTGCCTTCCTGCCGGCGGCATGAAAGTGCTCGATCGATTCACTCTGCACGATGACCGCATCGGGACGCTCGGCGAGAATCGCTTCCACAGCCAGCTCGTGTCCCATGCAGAGATTGCGCATCGCGCGCGCAAACGCGCCTTCGTCGGAGAGCGCTTCGTTCCAGAAACCGCGCAGCGCCGAGAAACTGGCGCAGATGAAGATCTCGTTGACCGGAGTGTAGTAACGCACCCAGGGATAACGCCGCGCAAACGCGCGCGCGTATTCCGCGAACAGAACCGGAAACGCCGGATCCTGGAACCCGCCCAGCCAGTCGGGAACACCGAAGTGGCAGAGGTCGGCGATGAGCTCGATGCCCTGGTCACGCAGATGATGGATCGGCTCGTCGGCGGAGCTCCAGTCGTAGCGATTTGGTCCGGCGTGGGTCCTGTAGTATGCGGGCCCATAGCGAAGGGCTCGCGCGCCGATCTCACGCACCAGCGCGAAGTCCTCCCGCCAGCGATCGTAGTGACCGCATTTCTCCATCTCGTCGACACGGCGACCGGTGGGAAGGAGCGGATAGCTGTTTTCGATTCCGGTCGAGAACAGAAACGGAGCTGACATTGTTGGACGGAGATATGGGTTACCGGTGACGCTGGACCAGCGCGCGCCGCCGGAAAATCGGCGAAGAAATTAATTTTCTTACTACCCACGTTAGACGATTTTGCAGCACCGCAGTTAACAAACCTGGGTTGGCATGGCGGAACCGCAGCCGGCCCCAAACAACCGATGCCGTCGACTTCCCGAACTTCCCGTCCTCCAGCCCGCCGGAACCCGCTGCCAAAGGTGCGCAAGCTTTGCCTGAGCCTTCCCGAGGCCCATGAGGTCGAGGCCTGGGGCGAGCCCACTTTTCGGGTCAAGAACAAGCTATTTGCGATGTACGCGAAGGCCGACAATCATCACGGCGAAGGGCGTAACGCCATATGGTGCAAGGCTTCCCGGGTGAATCAGCGCCTGATGATCGACGCGGCCCCCGACCGCTTCTTTTCGCCGCCATACGTCGGGCCCAGCGGCTGGGTCGGAGTCTATCTCGACCGTGAAGTGGACTGGGACGAGCTCAGGGATCTGCTCCGGGACGCGTGGCGGATGACAGCTCCCAAAAAGCTCGCTGCAGCGCACCGGGAATGAGCCTCCGCGTCGTCAGGCTCGGCTCGCCACGGGAGCCGGGGGAAGGCCTTCGCATCGGAACCGTCCGCCGCCCGCCCCGTGGGGTCAAGAAGGAAGATTATGCGGGGCGAGACTACTATGATGTCTGGCTCCCCGAGCTCGCGCCGAGCGCCGATCTGGTCTCCTGGGCGCTGTCGGAGCCGTTCACCGAGAAGCGGTGGAACAAGTACGAGAAGGCCTACCGCGCCCAGATGCGCCGACCCGCCGCGGCTAGACTGATCGCGCTGCTCGCCGCGATGTCACGCCAGACCAATCTGTCGATTGGCTGCTACTGCGAGAACCCGGCAAAGTGCCACCGATCGATTCTGGCGAACTTGCTGGCCGACGCCGGCGCCAAAATGGAGCGACCGGAATGATAAACGATCCGCCGAAGAAGCCCGACGATTCCCATCGACGCCCCGCGCACAATTCGAAGTTCCTGATCATCGTGATCGTCGCCACCGCCACCGTCGTCGCCCTCCAGTACACGACGCGCGCGTTCTTCCCGCCGGACAAGACGAGCACGTTATGGGGAGTTTTGACCGGCGAAATTCTAGGGGGGTTCATTTTCGGGTGGTTGACTCTCAGGCGCGGCGTGGGAGATCGGCAATCCTAAAAGCAACAGAACGGGTGCGAGGTGTCAGTGGCATAGATGCCAGTGA
>CAMLDY010000212.1 GCA_946478895.1 uncultured Gemmatimonadota bacterium | reverse complement strand
CAGTCTGACGGTGCATCGCGCTCTCGATGTCCCAGCTCTCGTGATAGTCGTCGTCAAACGACTGGAAGTCGACGAAGCGCGCGCGCGGATCGACGCGCACGAGTCTCGCGAGATCCCGAAATGGTACGCCGGTCCACGTTTCAACCGCCGTCCACCCTTCGACGCAGTAGTGATTGACGCGGTTGGAGACCTGCGGCAGACGCTGCAAATCGTCGAGGGTGAGCCGGACTGGATTGCCGACGAGCCCACTCACCTCGAGCGACCACTTGCCCCTCGCGCTTTCGTCCCACACCGGCACAGTCCGCGAGATGAAGTAGGCTGGCAGGTGCATTCCGGCGTCGTGCGCGCCGGGTTGCACGACGTCGATCGCGGTGTGGCGGAACAACGCGCGCTCGACGACGATGTTCTTGCGCTCGGCGTACTTGAGCAGCTTGTCGGCGGCTTTCGGACCGCGTGAATTGCACGCCGCCAGAAAGGCCGCCGAGACCAGCCCGCTCCCGCGCAGCAGAAAATCGCGCCGATCCAGCCCGTTAATCGAAACGAATTTGCGTGGCTCGCTCACATCGCCCCGCTCGGTGGAGGCGACGGCGGCACGGCCTGGCGCGCGCGTCGCGGGAAGAGGTTGTAAAACGGCCGCGCGTTTCTCGCCTCCGGCGACAGCGATGGATTGTAGTTCCCGGTGATCATCGAGCTGATCGAGTAGGGATCCACCGCGAAGACCATGAAGACGTGGATGACGCTGAGGATCACCAGCGTCACCATCGCCAGGAAGTGCCAGTAGCGCGCCCACACGTACCCGCCGAGCAGGTCGGTGAGCGCGCCGAGCTGGACCGGCTTCCAGATCGCGAGTCCGGTGATGACTAGGATCGCGCCGACGACCGGCATCAGAAAGTACGCGGTCTTCTGCAGGGCGTTGTGCTTGCCCTGACGCGGGTGATCTTTCCGCGTGAACGCGTAGAACTTGACCATCTGCCAGCTGTCGCGGATGTCGCCCTTGCGTGGCACGAGGTCGCGCCATTCGCCGTGCAGGTAAACGAAGCCCAGGTAGATCAGACCGTTCACCACCAGCACCCACATCATCGCGAAGTGCCAGTGCCGCGCGCCGCCGAGCCAGGCACCGAAGGTGAGCCAAGCCGGGATCGGCTTGTGCTCGAACGGATAGCAGCAGAAAATCTCACCCTTCCGGGCGAACGCCGGATACGCATTGAAGATGCGCAGGCCGCTGCCCACCATCACGATGATGGCGACGACGTTCACCCAGTGGGTGGTCCTTACGATCCAGTGATGCCGTTTTCTTACGGTATGCGTGACGTTGCGACCCTCAGATTGTCCACCCACATGTATTGGTCCACCGGTGAGCCGTCACCAATATAGGGCCCGATCAGAAACTGATTGAGCTGCAGTGTCGGATGGGCGCCCGTTCGGAACAACACGTCGTGACGGTCGATCACGAGCTTGCCGTTGAACCAGTACTGGATGACTCCGTTGGCCTGACCGACGCCGTTGACGACGGTGTTCAGCTGGATGTACGCCTCGACGAAATTCCAGTTGCTCTTGTATCCGTCACCCGGGCTCGGCTGGAACTGCACCGGCGCCGACAGCTGCTTGTAGTTGTACCAGTAGTCCCCGGCGTCGTAGCACTCCGAGTACATGTTCTTCTCGACCATCCCGTTGCAGCCACTTACGGAGCGATTCTCGGTCACTCCAACGAGATTGTTGGGCAGGCTTCCGCGACTGGTGTTGATGGACTTGTTGTCCTGAACGTCGATGATCGGCTTGCCGCCGTTCTGGTAATTCTGCTCGACGTAAATGTCGAGGAAGTTGTCCGACGGACCGTCGTAGTCGCCGTCCATGGTGCTCAGGATGTAGAACTCGTGTGGATGGTAATCCTGGCCAGATCCGACGTAGTTGGTGCTGTACTTCACGTAGTAGCTCAGATAGACCGAGCTGCTGGGGGTGAACTTGTGGCGCTGGGTATCGCCTGACACCGGCGTCGTCGCGCCCTTGAGCCAGTGGTACTGCGCGGATGCCGTGCTGCCCGCAACGTGCTCAGTCGTCGACAGCTGGACCCGGGTGTTGTCGTACCAGCCACGGGACGAAATGTTGGTGTTCTCGAAATCCTCCCTGAACAACAACTGTCCGGGCGGCGGCGGAGGCGGAGGCGTCACCGAATCCGCGGCGGTCACCGTCACCGTCGCGCTGCCTGTCACCGTCCGATGGGTCGCGACGATGGTGGCATTGCCTGCCGCCTTCCCCGTCACCAGACCGGAGTCGGAGACCGCGGCAATTGCCGGATTGCTCGAGCTCCACTTGACGGCGCGGTTGATTGGCCGGCCGCGCCGGTCCTGCATCGTTACGGTCGCCTGGGTAGTCTGGCCAACAGCGATCGAATCGGAAGCGAGGTGCACCTGAATCGCCGCGACCACTCTGTTCGCATCAACAGAGAGGTCGTCGGCGCTCAGACCGGTGTCGGTCGGTGAATCGGTACAGGAAAAAACGGCTAGCAACGCAAGCGTAGTTGCGATCATGCTCGTCGGTGTGCGGTTCATGATTATACCCATGAATCGCGCGACTGGCTCCAGTCGGGTCGTGACCGCTCCGTAACTGCGCTACGACACGCCGATGGCGCGGAGCGCAAAGGGACCGGTCAAAACCGGCAACGCCGTGGGGACGGCGCGCATCTATATACGTCAGGCGAAACGTTCGAGTCGCCATTGTGGTAAGCGTTGATTTTTGTGAAGCAG
>CAMLDY010000211.1 GCA_946478895.1 uncultured Gemmatimonadota bacterium | reverse complement strand
GCTTGCAGCTGCCCGCTTTAGTATTGTTAGATGCCGACGAAGCGCCGCAATCTCTCCCCCGAGAAATAGGGAACCCCCTTAGCTCAGAGCTATGAAACCCACCCGCGATAAAGTCACCGTCGTTCTCCTTGCTCTCACAACTGCCGCCGCCGCCCAGGCGCAAACCCAACGCACCCTCGGTACCCGCTCGACGACGATCATCGAACGAAACGGCCTCCGCTTCAAAGACCTGAACCACAACGGCCAGCTCGACCCCTACGAAGACTGGCGCCTGCCCGCCAACGCCCGCGCCCGCGACCTCGTCTCCCGGATGTCGCTCGAGGAAAAAGCTGGCCTGATGATGCACGGCACCGCCCGCAGCAGCGGCCCCAACGGCGGCGCCGGCGTCGGAACCGGATACGACACCGCCGCCACCGGCAAGCTGATTCGCGACGTCGGCGTCAACAGCTTCATCACCAGACTCGGCGGCGATCCAGGCGCGCTGGCCGAAGCGAACAATGAACTGCAGGCGATCGCCGAGCAGACGCGGCTCGGAATCCCGCTCACCATCAGCACCGACCCGAGAAATCATTTCCAGTACGTACTCGGTGCCAGCGCTCAACGCGGCAGGTTCTCACAGTGGCCCGAGACTCTCGGTTTAGCCGCAATCGGCGATACCGCTCTCGTACGCAGATTCGCCGACATCGCCCGTCAGGAGTACCGCGCGGTCGGCATTCGCGAGACGCTCTCGCCTCAGGCCGACCTCGCGACCGAGCCGCGCTGGAGCCGCATCAACGGCACCTTCGGCGAGGATCCCGCACTCGCCCGACGCATGGTACAGGCGTACGTCGCGGGCTTTCAACATGGCCGGGACGGAGTCGACACCGCCGGCGTTGCCGCCGTCGTAAAGCACTGGGTCGGCTATGGCGCGCAGAAGAATGGACTCGACAGTCACTCGAGCTACGGTCGCTACGCCGATTTCTCCGACAACAATCTCGAGACGCACATCGAGCCGTTCCGCGGCGCGTTCGCCGCACACGTCGCCGGCGTGATGCCGACCTACTCGATTCTCCAGGGTGTGCGGGTGGACGGAAAGCCGCTCGAGCAGGTCGGCGCCGGCTTCAACAAGCAGCTTCTCACCGATCTGCTGCGGCGTCGCTACGGATTCGATGGCGTGATCGTCACCGACTGGGCCGTCACCAACGATTGCTCCGAGCTTTGTCGCAACGGATTTCCCGCCGGCCAACGTCCCACGTTTTCAGCGATCGGAATGCCGTGGGGCGTCGAGGATCTCACCAAGGCCGATCGCTTCGCGAAGGCGGTAAATGCCGGCGTCGATCAATTCGGCGGGACCGAAGAGGCAAGCTTCCTCATCGACGCTGTGCATGCGGGCAAAATCAGCGAGCAAAGAATCGACGAATCCGCGCGACGCATCGCGGAGCAGAAATTCAGGCTGGGACTTTTCGAGAATCCCTACGTCGATACGGCGGCGGCCGGCAGGCTCGTCGGCAGCTCGGCGTTTCAGTCAGCGGCGACCGCGGCGCAGCGCCGTTCTCTCGTCCTGCTTGAAAACAAGAACGACCTTCTGCCGCTCGTCGCGCGTGGACGCCGAGTATTCCTCCACAATGTCGATTCGACGACCGCTACACGCTATGGCTTCCAGGTAGTTTCTGATTTGTCGCAAGCGGATCTCGCGATCGTTCGCGCGGCTGCTCCGTTCCAGACCCTGCATCCCAACTATGTGTTCGGCGCGATGCAGCACGAGGGCGAGCTCGGCTTCACCGCCGATAATGCCGAACTGAAGGAGATCGACCGCATCGCAGCGAAGGTGCCGACGATCGTCACGGTCTATCTCGACCGGCCGGCGATCCTTGGCGCGCTAAAGGATCGCGCGTCGGCGCTCATCGCCAACTTTGGTGTCAGCGACGCAGCGCTGCTGGACGTCATCACGGGCATTGCCCAGCCCGAGGGAAAGCTGCCGTTCGAGCTCCCATCATCGATGCAGGAAGTCGAAGCGCAGCACTCCGACCTGCCGCACGACACGAAACACCCGCTCTACGAGATTGGTTACCGGCGCCACTACAAGAGATAGGCAGTCAACGACGCGCCTCATCGGGGCATCCCCATTCCAATTCCTCCCTTGCCATCCCCGTCGCCCACCGTATCATCAAACTGGGGGTAATGATGACAACGCCGCAGCGCCGGGAAGAGACCGTGAGCAGCGCGACCGACAAAGTCCCGCTCGAGGAGGCAGCCTGGCGGCGAGATGCTGGGGAGGCCATCGCGACGGACACGGCGACCACCGATCGCGAGCTGCCGCATATCTACCCGACCCACCTTGGCCCGTTCGATGCGGCCGAGCTCGACGAGGCGGCTGAAGAAGAAACTCAATCGCGCATCGTCATGCGCGAATCGCTCGACACCCTGATCCGTCTCATCGAGCGCGTCGCACCGGGGATGCGCGGGTCTGTTCTACTGCTCGACACAGACGGCGTCACCCTCCACCACGGCGCCGCTCCCAGCCTTCCGACTCCGTACTGTCGCGCCATCGATGGCGCGCAGATCGGACCCAGTGCCGGCTCCTGCGGAACCGCGGCCTTCCGCAAGCAGCGCGTCATCGTGCGCGACATCACGACGGATCCGTTGTGGGAGGATTATCGACGGATCGCCGAGCCGTTCGGTCTTGCCGCGTGCTGGTCCACGCCGATCCTCGACAACGACGGCACCGTGCTCGGCACCTTCGCCATGTACTACGACGAGCCGCGCAATCCGACCGATGA
>CAMLDY010000210.1 GCA_946478895.1 uncultured Gemmatimonadota bacterium | reverse complement strand
CGCCGCGCGAGCTTGAGGCCCTCGGCGGTGTTGGTGTGATACGGGCCTACCTGGGCCTGAGGCAGCGTGGACAGCGGGATCTCCTCGGCGGAATCGTGGAAGAGCACGACGTTGAGGGTGTCGCCGGGGAACTGCGTGCGGATCAGATGCGTGAGCGCCAGCGCGACCTTCTTGGCGGGCGTGAATCGATCCTCGCCGTAGAGGATCATCGAGTGGGACGTGTCGAGCATGAGCACCGTCGCACACGACGAGCGGTACTCGGCCTGTCGCACCATCAGGTCCTGATAGTCGAGATCCATCGGGACGTCGAGCGAGCCGGTGCGTGCCAGAGAATTCTTCAGGGTCTCGTTGACATCCATGTTGAGCACGTCACCGAATTCGTATGCCTTGCTGTAGCCGTCGGCCTCGATACCCGTGGCGAGGTGGGGCGTGTCGTGCGAGCCGAAGCTGGATTTGCCGAGCGAGCTCAGGATGTGGCGCAGGCTCTTGTAGCCGAGGAAGTCGATGCCCTTGTCGGTGAGATTGAACTGCACGGATTTGGATGCAGCCTGGGCAAGACTTCCTTTCCCCGTGACGGGCTGGTGTCCGGCGGGCATCTGTGGCGGCGCCTGCAGATTCAGGTAGCCTTCCGCGGCTAGCTTCTGGATCAGGCTGTCGAGCAGCTCGCTCAGTTTTTCCTGCGATTCCTTGTTGCCGTCACCGCGCAGCGCCTCTAGCAGCTCCGGGGTGAACTGTCCGCTCTCGATCAGCGCGTCGAGAATTGCCTGGCGCAGCGCCTCGACCGAGCGGTCGGGCTCGGAGTCGAAATCGTCGAAGTAGGGATTGAAGCTTTGACCGCCCGCGAACCCCGATTGCAGCAGAAAATCCGCGAGCTTGTCGAGCAGCGCCTGAAGATCGACCGCATCAGCAGCTTCCGGGCTGAACTTCGAGTAGGTGTGGAAGCGCATATCTCTAACATACAGCCCGGGCCGGTTTGGGTGTATAATCTCTTGCTGAATGGCCCATCCCACGCCGGCCCGCGCCTTGAAGCGCCCGATCAACCCGTTCAGGGCGCTCCAGGTACACCGCAACTTCCGGCTGTTCTGGACCGGTCAGGCCGTCTCGCTGATCGGGACGTGGATGCAGACGGTGGGGCGGGGCTGGCTCGCCCTCGAGCTCACCGACAGCGCTTTTCTCGTCGGAGTAGTGGCCGCCGCGGGCAGCTTGCCGGTTCTGCTGCTCTCCCTGTACGGTGGTGTCATCGCGGATCGCCGCAGCAAGCTCCGCATCGTGATCATCTGTCAGGCGCTGCTGCTATGTGAGGCGGCGGCTCTGTGGTGGTTCACCTGGAGCGGCCGGATCGATTTCACTTCGCTGCTCATCATCAGCACGGCCGGCGGAATCATCTCGGCGTTCGAGATCCCCGCGCGGCAGGCGATGATCGTGGAGCTGGTGTCGCGCGAGGATCTGGTCGACGCGATCGCGCTCAACTCCGGCGGTTTCAACCTGGCGCGCATCGTCGGTCCGTCGATCGCAGCGATCATTCTCGCCAAGTGGGGACTGGCGTGGTGCTTCGGCGTGAACGCGCTCAGCTACCTGGCCGTGCTCCTCAGTCTCAGCCAGATAAGACTTCCGCGGTGGACGCCGGTTCAGAACCTCGTCTCGCCGTTCGAGCAGCTGAAGCAGGGACTCCAGTACATGCGCGGGTCGCGCTCGGTATCCGGCTTGATGGGAGTGATCGCGGTGTATTCGATTTTCGGCTTTCAATTTCTGTCGATGATGCCCGTCATCGCGCGTGACGTGCTGCACACCGGCGCGGCGGGCTACGGTTTGCTCCTCACGTTTGTCGGCGTCGGCGCCCTCACGGGCGCGCTGTCGCTCGCCGGACTTGGCGCGCGGATCCGTCGCGGGAGATTGTTCAACGCCAGCGCGTACCTCTTCGCCGGCATTACCATGCTGTTTTCCCTGATGCGCTCGGTGCACCTCGCCGCGGCGGTTCTGCTGTTCCTCGGCCTGACGATGCTGATCAACGGCGCGCTTGCGAACGGAATCCTGCAATCCGTCGTGCCGGACGAATTGCGGGGGCGCGTGATGGCCACCTACGTCTTCGTCTACGTCGGCTTCACGCCCATCGGCTCCTTCATCGCCGGCGCGATGGCGGATGTCATCGGAGTGGAGTGGGCAATCTTCTTCGGCGGGGCGGTGATGATGCTGTACGCCTTGTGGGCGTTCTGGAAGTACCCGGAGATCAAGGCTGTGTAGTTGCGTAGAGCTGGTCCGAACTGCAACTGAACGGGTGCGAGACGTCAGTGGCATAGATGCCAGCGATTAGTTCACTACGTCGGGACATCATTGGTGGCATTTCACGGCACAGGCAGCCGGTTGTGCCGTACCTCGGTTAGAAACGTCCCGACGTCTTGAACTTAGCACTGGCAACTACGCTACTGAGGTCTCGCACCCGTTCCGTTGCAGTTGATCTACAGCCCGCGACGATGTCAGCCAACGTGTGCCCCCCTGAACATGAAGAACACCGCCGCGACAATGCAGAGGCCCGCCCACAGAAAATCGAGCCGCGGGGGCTGGCGCATGAAGAAGATCGCGAAAGGCACGAACACCGTCAGCGTGACTGCCTCCTGGACGATCTTCAGCTGGGCGAGCGACAGCTCGGTCGCGCCGATGCGGTTGGCGGGGATCATGAACAGGTACTCGAAAAACGCGATCCCCCAGCTGAGCACTACCGCGATGTACCACTTCTTGTCGTGCAGGTACTTCAGGTGGCCGTACCACGCGAAAGTCATGAAGATGTTGGAGATGATGAGCAGCGACGCGGTGCGCAGGAGAATCATTGGGGGAGGGGGGA
>CAMLDY010000209.1 GCA_946478895.1 uncultured Gemmatimonadota bacterium | reverse complement strand
AAGCCGCAGCTTGTCGCGGAAGTGGAGTTCACCGAGTGGACGGGCGACGGTCGCATCAGACATCCGTCACTGCAGGGTTTCCGGAAGGACAAGAAGCCGCGCGAGGTTACCAGGGAGCGGGAAGTCGCGCCACCGGCGGCGAAGGCCGCGGCACCGAAGGTCCTGTTTCCGAAGCTTGGGTTGAGCACCGCGGATCTCGCCGGGCTCTACGCCGAGATCGCCGACTGGGTCTTGCCGCACGTGAAAAATCGGCCGCTAACTCTCGTGCGAGCGACGGCGCCAATCACCCGCGACGACGCGCTGCGCAGCCAGGCGAAGTTCGTGCACCATACGGCGCGCGATCAGCGCTTCGTTACCGCCGCGGTGCCGCGCGTGAAGATCGAGGAGAAGAAGAAGACCGGCGAGTATTGCTACATCGATTCCCGCGATGCACTGGTCGCGCTCGTCGAATCGGGCGTCGTCGAGTGGCACACCTGGAACGCGCTTGTGTCGGCGGTGGAGCGGCCGGACCGGGTGGTCTTCGACATCGATCCGGGTCCGGGGGTGAGGTGGGCCGACGTCGTCGGCGCCGCCCGCCGCTTGCGCTCGTTGCTGGAGAAGCGCGGACTCGAGAGCTGGGTCAAGACCACTGGTGGCAAGGGTCTGCACGTGGTCGTTCCGTTCCGCGCCGAGCACGACTGGGACACGGTGTTTGAATTTTCGCGGACGGTGGCGACCGAGATGAGCGACGAATCGCCCCGCTACATCACCGAGTTCGATAAATCGGCGCGCCGAGGCAAGATCCTGATCGACTACAAGCGCAACTACCGGACGTCGATCGCGGTCGCGGCGTTCTCGACGCGGGCCACGCCGCGTGCGACAATGTCGGTGCCGGTGAAGTGGGAGGAGCTCGCTCGCCTCGGAGGAAGTGCGACCTGGGATGCAACGAACATCCGCGATCGGTTACGGCGCCTCAAAACCGATCCCTGGAAGAACTACTGGTCAAATAAGCAGCGGCTGCTAACGTAGTCAGAGTCAGTCACCCTTGAAGGAGTCTCGAGATGGCGTATGCAATCCGCGTTGCGTTCAACACCCCTACTTTTTAGCTAGCGTGTGAGCTCACGTCGCGAAGCAGTCCGCGCGCTGGCAGGCATTGCCGCGCTGCCGTTCTTCGGCAACCTCGGCGTCAGCGAGCTGACCCAGATCGGCCGAAGTGCCCACGAGAAAGTCGGCGGGGCACTCGCGGTACCACGTGCTCTGACCGCCGCCGAGTATGCGATGGTGCGAGATGCCGCGGAGCGGATCATCCCACGCACGGATACCCCCGGCGCGACCGATGCGCGGGTGGCGGATTTTATCGACGTCATGCTGGCGGACTGGTACGACGCGAACGAGACGGCGCGGTTCAAGGCCGGACTCACCGATCTCGACGCTCGCGCGCGAACACTCTCGGGCAAAAGTTTCGTCGAAAGCACCGCGAAGCAGCAAACGGAGATGCTGGAGAATCTAGACAGCGAGTTTCAGACCGCGCGCAACAACGGCTCGGCAGGCGATGACTGGTTCGGAATGCTCAAGCATCTGACTGTGTGGGGCTACTACACGTCCGGGGTCGGCATCGCGCAGGAGCTGCGCGTGAAGCTCATACCCGGCTACTACGACGGCAATGCGCAGTATCGAGCGTGACTACGACGCGATAGTCGTCGGCTCGGGCATCACCGGCGGCTGGGCGGCGAAGGAGCTGACCGAGCGCGGGCTGCACACCCTCGTGCTCGAGGCCGGCCGCGATATCGATCCGCAGCGCGACTACAAGGAGCACGTGCCGCCATGGGAAATGCACTACCGCGGACTCGGCGACCGTCGCGCCGTCGAAGCGCGTCAGAAGATCCAGCGCCATTCGGTGAGCTTCGACGAGCTGAGTCACGTCTTCTGGACCGACGACATCGACAATCCGTACAGCACTCCTGCCGACAAGCCGTTCGACTGGTTGCGCGCGCGGCAGGTCGGCGGGAAGTCGATCATCTGGGGCCGGCAGGTTTATCGGTGGAGCGATCTGGATTTCACTGCCAACGCCCGCGACGGCATCGGCGTCGATTGGCCGATCCGCTACGCCGACATCGCGCCGTGGTACGACCACGTCGAGCGGTTCATCGGGGTGAGCGGTGAAGCACTGCCGCTGGCGCACTTGCCGAACAGCGTCTTCCTGCCGCCGATGCAGATGAACGTGGTCGAGAGCGCGGTGCGCGACAGGATGCGCGCTCACTTCGGCGACGCCAGACAGCTCACCATCGGACGCGTTGCGATTCTCACCCAGCAGCACAACGGTCGCGCGGCTTGCCACTACTGCGGCCCGTGCCAGCGCGGCTGCATCACGCGATCGTACTTCTCGAGCCTCAACGCGACGCTGCCGGCGGCGCAGGCGACGGGCCGGCTGACACTCAGACCATATAGTATCGTGCGCGCCGTCGAGTATGACCCGAAGTCCTGCCGCGCATCGGGCGTGCGAGTCATCGACGCGAAGACCAGGGTCGAGCACGAGTACAGGGCGCGGGTGATCTTCCTGTGCGCGTCGGCGCTGGAGAGCGTGCGGATTCTGCTCAACTCGAAATCGGCTTCGTTTCCGAACGGCCTCGCCAACGGCAGCGGCGCGCTCGGACTCGGCATCATGGATCACATCAAGCACGGCGGTGCCAGCGGAATCATTCCGGGCTTCGAGGATCGTCGCACCGTCGGCAATCGTCCGAACGGTATCCTGATCCCCCGCTTCCGGAACATCAGCGCCGCCACCAAACATCCCGACTTCATTCGCGGTTACGGATATCAGGGCGGCGCCGGACGCGTGGGGTGGCAAGGCCGCGCCGGCGATCCCGG
>CAMLDY010000208.1 GCA_946478895.1 uncultured Gemmatimonadota bacterium | reverse complement strand
AGTTGCAGTTCCCAGCATCCCACCCGCACGTTGCGTTGCAGTTCTCCCGACCTATCCCTGCGCGGGATTCGTCGCCCAGAGGGTCGCCTCGGTCACGAACCCGTGATCCTCCATCTCCAGCATGCTCACGATCAGCTGGCCGACGTCGGCGGCGACGAGCTTGGTCGCGTTCCGCGGCTTGGCCGGCTTCGACTCCTCTGCGCCGAAACTCGTCTGCACCTCGCTAGGATTCACCTGCATCACCCGAATGTTGTGCTGGCGAAGCTCGGCCCTCCAGCATTCGGTGAGCGCGTGGAGCGCGAACTTGCTCGAACAGTACGCCGACCCGTTCGCGAAACCGCGCAACCCCGCTGTCGAGGCAATGTTGACGATATTGCCGTAGCCCTGCCCGATGAAGTGGTGCGCCGACTCTCTCGCCACGAGCATCGCGCCGAGCACGTTGGTCTGCCACACTCGGAAGAATTCATCGGCGGTGAGATCGACCAGCGGCGCAAACGCGCCGAAGCCGGCGTTGTTGATCAGCACGTTGTAGTCGGCGTACTCTTTTACCACGGCCTGGATCATGTGCTGGACGTCTTGTTCCTTGCCGACGTCGGCGACGATCGGCAACGCGCCGACCTGTTTCGCCGCGCTCTCCAGCATTTCGCCGTGCCGCGCGCAGATCGCGACACGCGCGCCGCGCTCGCGCAGAAGTCTCGCCGTCTCGAATCCGATCCCGCAGCTGCCGCCGGTCACGAGGACCGCCGCCTTTTTCAGATCCACTGCTTCTCCCCCGCACCGACCGCCTGGCGGACCAGCGCGGCGAAATCCGCGATGTCCGCTTCCTCGGTATCGAATGATGTGATCAGGCGCGCCTCGGACTTCGCTTCATCCCAGACGTGAAACGGCCAGCGCTCCTGGAGCTTTGGAATGATTGCCGGCGGCATCGTCACGAACACCTCGTTGGCCTGGACCTGCTGGGTAAGCGCGACGCCCTTGATCCCCGCCAGCTCGCCGGCGAGAAGCTGCGCCATTCGGTTGGCGTGGGTCGCGCTCCGCTTCCATAGATCGTTGCTCAACAGAGCGCTGTACTGCGCAGCGATGAAACGCATCTTCGACGCCAGCTGCATGCCCTGCATCCGACGGAACTCGAAATCGTCGGCAAGAATCTGCTTGAAGAACACCACCGCTTCGCCGGCGACGAGGCCGTTCTTGGTTCCACCGAATGACAGCGCATCGACCCCTGCGCCGCTCGTAATCGCCCGCAACGGCACGTCGAGAAAAGCCGCGGCATTGAAGAGCCGCGCGCCATCCATGTGAAGCAGCAACGAATGGGTGTGCGCGAAGTCGGCGATCGCCCGAATCTCCTGCGGCGTGTAAACCGTCCCGTACTCCGTCGCCTGAGTGATGGTGATGGCGCGTGGCTGGACGTGGTGCTCGTTGCCGATGTCGTGCAGGTGCTCGCGGATTCCCGGCACCGTAATCTTGCCGTTTGGCGAAGGAACCGGCAGCAGCTTGCAGCCAATCTGCTTCTCCGCCGCTCCACACTCCGAGGTGTGCACGTGCGCGGTCTCGGCGCAGATCACCGCCTGATATGGGCGTACCATGCTCTGAAGGCAGAGCACGTTCGCCGCGGTTCCGCTGAAGACGAGAAAGACTTCGGCGTCTTCGCCGAGCGCAGCGCGGATCCTTTCTTCGGCGTCGCGGGTGAAGGGATCGTTGCCGTAAGAGGGGACGTGGCCGACATTGGCTTCCGCCATCGCGGCCAGCACTTCCGGATGCACGCCCGCCCAGTTGTCGCTCGCGAACGCGCGGCCGGGGTTCCGTTTGTGCGGCATCAGCCAAGGATAAAGGGGAAAACGGGAGGCGGGAAGCGGGATGAGGGATGAGGGATGGGGGATGGGCCGAGGGTCGCGCAGAAAAGGAACCGCGCGACGCACGTTGATGTCCCGTGCGTCGGCCACCGCTTTTTATTCCGCTGCGCATGGGAAGGCCAAGCGCTGGAAAGAGCTATCGAGATCTACGCGTCTGGGCTGCTGCAATGTCGCTGACGCTAGAGGTCTACCGCATCACCGAACTCTTCCCAAAAGCGGAGCGCTTCGGTCTGACAGCTCAATTGCGACGGGCTGCCGTGTCAGTTCCGTCGAATATCGCGGAGGGGCATGCACGATCGACGCGCGGTGAATACAAGAATGCGCTGTCGATCGCGCGTGGATCGATCGCGGAAGTAGAGGTACAACTGACTTTGGCCCGCGAGCTCGGTTATGTCGAGTCACCAATCCTCACGAAAGCTCTCGGCTACTGTGATTCCATCAGCCGCATGCTCACCAATCTGAAACGCGCTCTCTAGCTCGGTTCCCCATCCGCCATCCCCCATCCCGCATCCCGCATCCCGCATCCCCTAATGAAAGTCCCTCGACGCATGCACGAGCTGCTTCACCGGCAGCTCAGTGAATTTCCTGCCGATCACATTCCTCACGCCATCGTCGCGCTCGAATTTCCCTTCCACCATCACGAAGGTGGAAAACCGCACTACCTCGGAGTACTCCTCGACCATCTTCTTGGACACGATCACGTTGATGAAGCCGTGCTCGTCTTCCATCAATAGAAAGACGGTTCCCTTGGCGCTCTGCGGCTGCTGGCGGATCGTCACCAGACCAGCCGTCGAGATCCACTCCCCACCTTTGAGCTTCTCCAACTGCTTCGAGTCGAGCACGCCGGCGTTGCGCAGCCTCTCGCGCAGGTGCTCCATCGGATGGCCGCTGACGCTGATACCGACCGAGAAGTAGTCGAGGAAAATGAGCTCGTCGCGGGTGAGTGGCCGCGGCTCGTACGGCGCGAGGCGCGCCGGCGCCAGCGGCAGGGTGTC
>CAMLDY010000207.1 GCA_946478895.1 uncultured Gemmatimonadota bacterium | reverse complement strand
GTATCGGCGATCGGTCCCATGCCGACTGCGAACATGTGGTGCGCCCAGACGCCGAAGCCGAGCACCGCGATCAGGATCCCCGAGTAGACCATCACGGGGTAACCGAACAGCGGCTTCTTGGAGTAGACCGGGATCACTTCCGAAACGAGGCCGAACGCCGGCAGGACGAGGATGTAGACTTCGGGATGGCCAAAGATCCAGAACAGGTGCTGCCACAGAAGGGGATCCGCGCCGGCGCTCACGGTATTGTAGAAGTTCGTTCCGAAGAACCGGTCGAACAGTACAAATACCAGCGCGATGGTGAGCACTGGAAACGCCAGCACGATCATCACCTGTACGATGAATCCCATCCAGGTGAACATCGGCATCCGCATCAGCGACATGCCGGGCGCCCGCAAATTGATGATCGTCGTCAGGAAGTTGAATCCCGCGGCGAGTGAAGACACACCGAGGATCTGGAGCCCGATCACCCAGAAATCGATGTTGAGACCGGGCGAATAGAATTTGGATGTGAGCGGCTCATAGCCGAACCAGCCCCCGTTGGGAGCGACGGAGAAGAAGATCGGGATGGTGATGAACAGTCCGCCGAAGAGATACACCCAGTAGCTGAAGGCATTGAGACGCGGGAACGCGACATCGCGCGCGCCGATTTGCAGCGGAATGAGGAAGTTGAAGAACACTGCCGAGAGCGGCATGATCACAAGGAAGATCATGGTCGTCCCGTGCATCGTGAACAGCTGGTTGTAGAAGTCGGCGGAGACCAGGTGCTGGTTCGGCGCGCCGAGCTGGGCGCGAATCAGGAGAGCCTCGAGCCCTCCGAAGATGAAGAAGCCCAGCGCGGTGTAGAGGTAGAGAATGCCGATGCGCTTGTGATCTACGGTAGTGAGCCAGCTCCAGAGACCGGTATGCTCACCGTTGTATTCGGTGCCGTACGCCGGGGTGGAGATTGCAGTGGTTGCCAAGTCTTGTCTCCGGTTACTTCAGTGCGGTTAGATAAGCAACGATGTCGGCGATCTGCTGATCCGTGAGTCCGCCGGTGGCTGCTGTGACTTTGTGCTTGAGAACAGGATCGTATTCGTCCATGCCGAGCGTGGGCATGAGGACATCGGGCTTCATCTTGCGCGCGTTCTTGATCCAGAGCGCGAGATAAGCGGCGGTGTTGGGGTAACGGCCGGCGGCGATGGTACTGCGCGAGCCGATGTGGGTGAGATTCGGACCGAGCACACCGACCGCGATCGGATTACCGGCGACGGTGTGACAGCCGATGCACGCCGCGCCGGAGAACACCTGCTTGCCACGGGCGGCGCTGCCGGTGAGCCCGGCGGTGAATTTCAGGTCGCCGGGCGGTGGCGCGTGGGGGATGGCGTACTCCGGAATCTTGTCGCGCGGATAGATGTAGCCAGGCGCGATCGCTCCGGTCGAAGCGAAGCTGGTATTGGCGGCGACGCCGTTCAAGGTCTGCGTGCCAGGATTCGACTGCGGCGCGGTCGGCCGCGGGATTGCCGGCTGGGTGCCGCCAACTGCCTGCGTGCCGGAGCTTTGCTGCGCTATCCTCGGCGCCGAAGCCTGTGCGGTTTGACTCGGCGCGGTAGTGCCGCCCGGCGTCGTTACCGTCGCTCCTTGCGTTCCGGCAGCGCCCGCTGTCGATGCAACCGCGCCGAAGTGGGCCGGCATCTTCTGTCCTGCGATCCACGACGCGAATTGCTCGGGCGTTACAGTGAAGACCCTGAAGCGCATGTTGGCGTGCGACGACCCGCAGTACTCGACACAGAACCCGTTCCAGACATCACCGGCGATGGTGGTGTCCGGTGTATACCAGATGTAATTGGTCCGGTTGGTGACGACGTCACGCTTGCCACCCAGCTGCGGCGTCCAGAACGAGTGGATCACGTCGGCGGAGCGGAGCCGGAAATTCACCGTGCGGCCAACGGGCAGATAGATCTCGTTGGCGGTGGTGACGCCGTAGTCCGGATACTTGAACTCCCACCACCACTGGTGGCCGGTTACGTCGATGTT
The DNA here is from genome assembly GCA_946478895.1 of uncultured Gemmatimonadota bacterium. The sequence continues at coordinate 833 of CAMLDY010000207.1, read as the reverse complement.
CAGCGAGCCGGGCGCTGCCTGGGCCTGCGTGATGAAAATGGTGCGCACCGTGGGGACCGCAATGAAAACCAGCAGTATCGCCGGGATCAGGGTCCACGCAATCTCGATCTTGGTGTTGCCGTGGGTCTGCGGGGGAGTCGGCTGATTTTCGCGGCGGCGATACTTGAAGACGACATAAATGAGCACCGCTTCGACGAGGATGAAGGCGATGGTGCCGAGCAGCAGCAGGCGATCCCAGAGGAAGTCGATCTCGCGTCCGAAATCGGAGTGCGGAGTGAGTGTGCTGTTTGGATGCGCTTCGTTGCAGGAGACGGCCACTACCGCGAGCGCGATGACCAGTGCGTAGGATGCAAGCCGCCGCAGGCGGTCAGAACCTTTCATGCGCAGGGAATCCTGTTCTCGTCGTATTGGGAACATCGCGCCTGGGACGGGTGCGACGCTTACAGAGGTGCTCAGGATGACGCACGTACAAACTAACCTTACGGGGATTGTAGTGGGAGGGCAGAGTGCAGACCCTCCGTAAACCTCCGGAGTGATGCCGGGCTATTCCGCCTTGCGCGGCGAAGTCATCGCTTCCGGATTGAGCAGACGGTCCAGCTGCTCTCGCGTCATCAGACCGCGCTCGCAAACGAGATCGTAGACATCGCGCCCGGTTTCGAGGGCTTCTTTCGCCAAATCGGTGGTCGTCTCGTAGCCGAGGGCCGGGACCAGCGCGGTGATCACGCCGACCGACTCCTCGACGAACTTCTGCATTCGCTCGCGATTGGCGGTGATGCCTTCGACGCAGCGCTCCTGAAGAATCTTGCACGCCCGGGTGAGATTGGTCATCCCGC
>CAMLDY010000206.1 GCA_946478895.1 uncultured Gemmatimonadota bacterium | reverse complement strand
CCGACCTCACCCTCGGCGAGGTCCACCAGATCAACGAGATCATCCACGACGCCGTAGGCGAAGACGCCGAGATCATCTTCGGAGCCGTGCACGAGCCGGCGATGCAGGGTGAGATCAGGGTCACCGTCATCGCGACCGGTTTCGACCGCCCCCAGACCGCGTCCACGCAGCCGCCAACGGTCGTCGCATCGCCCTCGCCAATCATCCGCGGCGCGCCGGTAATTCCCCTCCGTCCGCCGCGCGGAAATGGTGCAACCAGAGCACCGCTCGAGCTTCCAAAAAGAATCACTCCAACCAGCAATCCAATCGTGACTCCGGAGCGGGATCGTTCGTCTCCAGAACAGGATCTGAGTGATATGGAGATCCCGACATTCATTCGGAGACAGATGGATTGAAGCACGCACCAGTCAGACCTGTCGGCTATGTAGTCGTGGCGTTCCTCGCCGCGATCGCCATTTGGCTTACCCCGAGCCTCGAGAAGAAGCAGGTCTTCGCAATGGAGCCGGTGGTCGTATCCAGACCCGGGCTCGAGCCGGCTGATTTTCAGCTGAAGCCCATTTTCGTCGAAGCATCCAACACCGAGCTCGTCGACACGCTCGCGATCTCGGGTGTCATTCAGTCCAGCCTTTACAACGCGCTCAACGAGAGCGGCGTCGGCGTCCTTCCGCCTTCAGCCCGCCACCAACTCGCCTGGAGACTCGCGGACATCTTCGAGTACAAGGTCGACATGAGCCGCGACCTGCGTCAGGGCGACAAGTTCCACCTGCTCGTGGAGCGCCTCCAGAAGCCCAACGGCGCCATTATCGTCAACAAGATCCTCGGTGCGAAGCTGGCTTTGTCGGAGCTGCAGAAGCCGATCGAGGCGATCCACTTCGAGACCCCGGGTTCCACCACCGATCAGTACTACGACGCCAGCGGTATGTCGCTGCGCGCCGCGTTCCTGCGCGCGCCCGTGGCATTCCGTCGCATCAGCAGCATCTTCGGCAAGCGCAAGCACCCGATCTTCGGTGAGTGGCGCAATCACACCGGCACTGACTACGCGGCCGCCGAGGGCACTCCTGTTCGCGCGATCGGCGACGGCATCGTGATCTTCGCCGGCAAGCGCGGCGGTTACGGCAACATGATCGACATCCGGCACCGCAACGGGATGGTCAGCCGCTACGGTCACATGCGCAACTTCGCCAAGGGGATCAAGCGCGGCACTCACGTCGCAATGGGATCTACGATTGGCTACGTCGGCATGACCGGTTGGGCGACCGGTCCACACCTGCACTTCGAGATCAGGGTCGACGGCGTGGCGAAGAATCCACGGCTGGCGCTCGACAGCAGAAGTGGCGAGCCGATTCCGGCCAGCGAGCGGGCGCTGTTCCAGAAGATGCGCAATCAGACTCTCGCCAGCCTCAACGAAGCGCAGCTCGCGACGATCGCGGAATAAACACGCCCGACCCCCGCACGGCTTATTTTCCAACCCGGACGTTAGATGTCCGGGTTTTTTTTCGCCCATCCCACAGCAAAACACTGAATGGCAGGCAGAATACTTCGCCGCGCGGGAGATTTGCCCTCCCGCTCGCTCTGGAACAGGATAAAGGACGTCGCGCTCACCGATGTCACCGTGATCGCCCGTGCCGGCGACATTCGCGGCTCGCTGGAGCAGCTGGAGGAGATTCTGCTGGCCGCTGACTTCGGGGTCCCGACTACGATGAAACTGGTCGCCGACATCGAGGCCCAGGCCCGGCGGGGAACCATCAAGACCGAGGAGCAGTTTCTGGGCGCGCTCGAAGCAGCCATCGACGCATCGCTCCGCTCCGGCAACAGCGATCCACGCGTCATCCGCGCGCCGTCGCCACCGACTGTCATTCTTGTGGTGGGCATCAATGGAGCCGGCAAGACGACCTTCATCGGGAAACTGTCCGACCTTCTCCGACGCAATAAGATGTCGGTCCTCGTCGGCGCCGCCGACACCTTTCGCGCCGGAGCAATCGATCAGCTCGCGGCCTGGGCGAAGCGCAGCGGCGCCGACTTCGTGGGTGGCAATCCCGGTACCGACCCGGCTGCGGTCGCATTCGACGCCGTCGATGCCGGGATCAGTCGCGGCAAGGACGTGGTCATCGTCGATACCGCGGGGCGGCTTCACACCAGCGGCTCACTGATGGATGAGATGAAAAAGATCAATCGTGTGATCGGGAAGCGACTTCCCGGCGCCCCGCACGAGACGCTGCTGGTGCTCGACGGCACCATCGGTCAGAACGCCGTCGCCCAGGCACGCACCTTCGCCGAGGCGATTCCTGTCACTGGACTGGTGGTGACCAAGATCGACGGCACCGCCAAGGGTGGGATCGTCCTGGCGGTTCACGAAGCTCTCGATGTGCCGGTGAAATTCATCGGCATCGGAGAAAAAGCCTCCGATCTCGAGGCGTTCGATTCCCGGATTTTCGCGCGCGAGGTTCTCGAGGGATAGATGGAGCCGCGCGGCAAGGTCTATCTCGACATGCCGGTGAACTATCTGAAGGGAGTCGGCCCGATCCGGGCTGAATCCCTACGACGACTCGGCATCGTCACCGCGCGCGATCTCCTGTTCCACATTCCGCACCGCTACGAGGACGCGAGCACCATCACTCCAATCGCGACGCTCGAAACGGGCATGGACGGAACCATTGTCGGACGGGTGATCTCGAAGGGAATAATCCCGACGCGTCGCGGACTGCGAATCTTCCAGGCAGTTTTGCAGGACGAGAGCGGGATGATCGAGGCGTCGTGGCCCGGACAGCCTTTCCTCGATCGCACCATCGAAAAGGGCGATCTGATGCTCCTCACCGGCTCGGTGCGCTTCTTTCACGGCCGACAGCTCCAGCCGCGCGAGTATATCCAGCTTGGGAAAGACGAGGACGACCTCAAGGCCGGCAAAGTCCTCGCGGTTTACCCCGCGACTGAAGGACTGTCGTTCAAGGTCATTCGCGG
>CAMLDY010000205.1 GCA_946478895.1 uncultured Gemmatimonadota bacterium | reverse complement strand
AACGCCCCAGTTCTGCTGCGAGCGCCCACCCAAGTGAGCGAGACGAACTAAACCTCGTGAGGACTCGAGGATCGATCAACCTTAATTCCTTGAAGCGCGCGCTCGTCATGCAGCAACTAACGTTAGGAAGTGGGCGCATCGTTTCGCGCCCGCTGCCTCGCGCGCCACTCAAGCCAGGCAAAGACGAGTTTTCCGAAAGGCCTCATGATCCGCGACAACAGGGGCGAATGACGCCCATTGATACTGAAATGCGCCGAATAAGTGGGCAGGCTGCGATAAGAGAGTGAGACCTGTGGTGTCTTGGGCGCATCAGGCCCGGTGAATTGATCTTTCTCCATCTTCCTAACGCCAATTAGCTTGCGAGAGAAACGGAAAAGCTGCGAGCCTCGCAGCCTTTCCCCATTTTACGAATTGCGCCCCGAGCGCGAAAGGCTAACGCCGACACGCACTTCGACTTATCACTCTCACAATAGTGCTCGGGATTAGGCTGCAAGAATCGATGCATAATATTCCTACGCCGCATTTACGGCGAAATGCATCGGTAGTCAGCCAGATCTCGATCTAGCTCGCCACGCGCAGCTCTGCCTTTCTTCCATCGTCGATCCCGTAGCCGAGCGCTATCGTTGCCAGAACCAGCGCTGCCGAAGTGAACATCGGCACCGCCTGGCCGAAGTGGTCATACGAGAAACCTGCCCACAACGGCACCAGAACGCGCGAGAGTCCACCGAAAGTCTGCTGCACTCCCATGTACAACCCGCGCTCCCGACTCGAGATGACGCGGGAGAGCATCGACGTCACACACGGGAAAGTGAACGCCGTGCCCAGCGGAATCAGCGCGACGGCGATGGCGAGCATCACGTAACCGCGGGATAGAGGCAGAGTCGCAAGGCCGAGCGCGAGCAGCGTGAGTCCAATCCGCGAGAGACGCGCTTCGCCGAAATGATCGACCATGCGCCCCAGGATTCCCGCGCGCGTTACCACCGAGATCGCGCCGACATACGTATAGAAAATCCAGATATTGTCCTTGCCGACGCCGAAACGGTCGGCAAGGAACAGGGCGAGGATCGCCATCAGTCCCGAGAACGCGCCCATCGCGATCGAGTAGATCCAGATCAGCCGCGGCGCGGGCGCGCCGGGATGGGTGATCACGTGCGCGATCGCCGTCCTCGACGTCCTCGGCTTCTTGTCGTGCGCTTCGGTGAGATCGCGCGACTCCCGCAGGAATCTCCAGGCGAAGAAGATGTTGATCAGACACAGCGCCGCCGCCGCGAGTCCCGGTCCGCGCGATCCGAACTTGAGTGCCGCCGAGCCGAGCGCGGGACCGATTGCAACCCCGACATTGGTCGCGGCTGAGAGCCAGCCGAGCGCCTTGGCTCGATTGTCGGGCTCGACCGAATCGGCGACGTACGCCTGGATCACGCCCACCGTTCCGCCCCCTGCGCCCTGCACCAGTCGCGACAAGAGCAGTAGCCAGATGGTGTGCGCAAATGCGAAGACGATGTAGGCGATGCACGACGCAGTCAGGCCCACCAGCAACGCGGGCCGTCGTCCATACTTGTCGGAGAATCTTCCCCACCACGGTGCGCTCAGGAGCTGCGCCGCGGTGAAGGCGCCCATCAGGATCGCGACGACCAGTGCGCCGCCGCCCATGTCGCGCGCGTAGAAAGGCAGCAGTGGGATGATCATCAGCAATCCCACCATGTCCACGAAGTTCGTGACGATCAGCACGAACAGCTTCGCGCTCGCAACGCGCGAGATGTGCCCGCGCACCGCGCGTCCCGCCGGCATCAGGCCTCTACCTTACCGAGCGCGGCGGGCGGCACCGCCCGTCCGACGACCCCCGCCAGTGCGATGATGGTCAGGACGTAGGGAATCATCTCGATGAACTGCGACGCGATCGCGTGCGAGCCCTGGAGCTGGATCTGGAGCGTCTCCGCCGCGGCGAACAACAGACACGCACCCGCGGCGCGCACCGGATCCCACCTGCCGAAGATCACCGCCGAGATCGCGATGAAGCCGCGACCCGCGGTCATCTGGTCGGTGAACTGATGCTGGTCGAGCGCCAGATAAACCCCGCCCAGCGCGGCGAGCATTCCCGACAGCGCGACGGCGATGTAGCGCACGCGCTTGACGCTGACGCCGACGCTTTCCGCCGCGTCGGGGTGCTCGCCGGCGGCGCGTATGCGCAACCCGAACGGCGTGTGATAAAACATGAAAGTCACCGCCGGCGCGACCAGTATCCCCAGCCACAGCAGCGGATTGTCGAAGCCGTTCGCCCTGATGTTGCCGCCAAATCCGGCGACGCGCGGCGAGTTGGACGAGCTGGCGAAGAAGAGCTTGAGAAAAAATCTCGTCACGCCGATCGCCAGCAGATTGATCGCCACGCCGACGACGACCTGGTCGGCGCGGTACCTGATCGTTGCCACCGCGTGAATCATGGCGAAGATCAATCCGCCGATGATCCCGCACAGCACTCCAACCCACGGACTCCCCGAGTAATTCGTGCCGAGCACCGCGGCAAACGCTCCGCTGAGCATGAATCCCTCGAGGGTGAGGCTGACGATCCCCGACCGCTCCGCGATCACACCACCGCTCGCCGCGAACAGATACGGAATGGCGATGCGAATCATCTGCGTCACGAAGGAGATCGGATTCACGCGTCGCTCCTTTTGTGCGCGCCGCGGAGAACGCGGGTGACTTCGGGCACCGACATAGCGACGGCGATGATCACCACGCCCTGGAGCACGTCCATCATCTGCTTCGGCACGAACGCGTGAATCGCGAGCCCGCCCTGCGACAGCGTTGCAAAGAAGAACGCCGCGACCAAAACGCCGATCGGATGATTCCTTCCGACCAGTGCGACGGCGATGCCGAGGAATCCGGCACCGCTCGCGAAGCCATCTTCATAGTAGTGCTTGTAGCCGAGCACGTAGTTGATCCCGCCGACGCCGGCGATGACGCCCGACCAGGTCATCGCGCGCATCCACACCCGCCCAACACT
>CAMLDY010000204.1 GCA_946478895.1 uncultured Gemmatimonadota bacterium | reverse complement strand
GCGATGGCGTCGTCGTTCTTCTCCATCGCCTTCTCGAACTGCTCGATCGTCGCGTGCTGCGGTCCCGGCTTGATGAAGATCTCCGTCGACGCGCACCACACGATCACCACGCGATCGCATTTGTTCTTCGACTTGAAATCGCGGATGTCCTGGCGCAGCTGTTCCGCGAGATCGCGCTTCGTTTTCCCTTTCTTGACGTTGGTGCCGTGGATTCGGGTGACGTACTTGTTGTCGAACACCGCCGGCATTGGCTTGATCGCCTTCAGGAAATCGGCGATCGGCTCGATGTCGCGCTCCTCGAGCACGCCAGCCTTGCGCGCGGCAGTCAGGGCATCATCCGGAATCGGATCCCAGGCGCCGAAGACGATGTCCTTGAGATCCGCGAGCGGAACGAAGTCCTTGATGAACGGGGCGCGCTTGTCGGTGCGCTTGCCGAGTCGGATCGTCGCCATTTGGGTCAGCGAGCCGATCGGCTTGGAGTAGCCGCGGCGAACGCTCTCGACGCCGGCCATGAAAGTTGTCGCGACTGCGCCGAGCCCGGGGGTGATGATTCCGAGACGGCCCGTAGCGGGAGCTATCGATTTAGGAACATCACCAGAAGCCGATCTGGCCAATTTCTTTCTCCGTTGTGTTTATGATTTCGCGCGGCGCGGGGCCGCGATTGCCGGCTTTTTCGCCGGGTTAACGGGAGCGGTGGAAGGAACGTCGCTAACCATGCGGATCGGTCGCGAATCCATTTGCTGGGTGGCGTGGTAGACGAAAGCAATTCGCTGCACGGCCGTGATCCACGCCGTCACGCTCAGCAGGATGATGATCCCGATCAGCACCCAGCCGTTCCAGAACAGGCCGAACAACGCCTGCGGCGCAGAAAGGAGGACGATTCGCTCCGGCCGCTGCATCACCCCGACCTTGGCATCGATCCCCAGCGATTCAGCGCGTGCCCGCGCGTAGGAGACCATGAACGTGCCGATGATGCCCAGCAGGCAGACCACCATCATATAGACGTTGTGGTGGATCGGATTGGTCGCGTAAAAGACCGTCAGACCGGCCATCAGCGCCCCGTCGGCGACGCGGTCGAGCGATGAATCGTAAAATGCTCCGAAGACCGTGCAGCGGTTGGTTCTGCGGGCCACCTCGCCGTCGATGACATCGAAGAACGCCGTAACCGCCATGATCCACCCGGCGGTCATGATGTGGCCCGTTGCGTAAACGACGCCTGCGGCGACGGTTACGAGAGTGCCGACGGTGGTGATGGCGTTGGGGCTCACGCGATTTCTGGCCAACAAGCTGATGGCCGGCTCTATGACGCGGAGCGCTCCATTCTTCAGATAGTCGGTCGGAGTAGGCATTCAGCTGGGGCCGGCGGTGAGCAAAACCTAGCCGACGTGCCGGATCACCGGCTGACGGCGCAGAAAAAAGGGCCGACGTGCAGCGCACTCCGGCCCCGTAAAACTAAGTCCTCCAACGATCTATTTCCACCCGCCACGACTCGGCGCGACAGATGTTGGTCAGGGCAACCTCCAGTCGTACATCCCCGAGAGGGTGACGTTGTTCTTGGTGTAGGTTCGGGTTCCGTCGACGGTCACCGCGCGAAGATTCACCGTCGCACCCGCCGGGACGCCGGCAACCGGGATGTGCTCGACGCTGTTGGCGCCAACCTGCTTGAGGAAGATGTCGTTGCCGCCGCTGACGACGTAAACGTTGACGGACTGGCTGAGATTGTTCGTCACGTGCAGCGCGACGTCGGCCGCTGGTTCGGGGCCGGTGCGCACCTCGACCTGCCGCGGGCCACAACCCACCAACGCGAGCATCGACAGCGAGACCATTAGACCACGCATGCGGTTCCTCCGGGTTTCTTTAGTGAGAGGTTGGGTAGCGCTGCAAGAGACATGCTTAGGTGCGCGGTCAGGGCGGCTGACTGCAACGGAACGGGTGCGAGACGTCAGTAGCATAGGTGCCAGTTGTTAGTTCACCACGTCGGGACGTTTATACCGGCGCTACGGCAGGGGCGGTTGCTTGTACCCGGATCACCCCCGGTGACGTCCCGACGTAGTGAACTGGAAACTGGCATCTATGCTACTGACGTCTCGCACCCGTTCCGTTGCAGTTCTGACGACAACTCAATCCTACTTATAAATGAGGTACTGCCGTGTCCCTTCTCTGAACGCGTACGCCGCCTTGTACTCCCTGTCGATCAGCACGTCGGGATCCTCTCCTCGCAGCAGCGCCTCCCTTAGCTCCGGCGAGCCGAGCCGCAGATCGAACTCGCGATTCCGGATCTGAAGCTTCGTCCCGGCTGTCTTGTTGATCGCCCACAACAGACTCGCGCCCACTCGCGCCGCCTGCAGCGCGCTCCGGTTGATCACCACGATCTTGATCCCCGGAATCCTCTCGCCGTTGTATTTCCCGTCCGTCGGATTCTCGGGCGTGAACGTCTCGGCGTAAAACCGAACGCCCGGAATATTCCGATCCTTGAGGATCGCCACCGTCGCGGCGGCGTTGAGCCACGGCGCCCCAAGGTGCTGGAACGCCTCCGGCGTTCCGCGCCCAACCGAGAGATTGGTTGCCTCGAACGCCACCAGCCCCGGGTAAAGCATCGCGCTCTGCAGCGACGGCATGTTCGGCGACGGCTTCACCCACGGCAGCCCGGTGAGGTCGAACCATACATCGCGCCGCCACCCCAGCGCCGGGACGACGTGAAGGTCAGCGTGAATCTTCAGGACGTCGTTGAAGTAGAGCGCGAGCTCGCCCATAGTCATGCCGTGCCGCAGCGGCATCGGCCACAGCGCATACGCCTGCCCCGGCTTGCCCGGCGCCGGATCCTCGGGATTCGCCAGCGAGCTGTCGAGGAGTGGACCTTCGATGATGTAGCCGGTAATCGGATTCGGGCGGTCGAGCACGATGATCGGCTTGTGCACTCTCGCCGACGCTCGCATCGCGTAGATCATCGCGCCGACGTAGGTCCAGGTGCGCGTGCCGATGTCCTGGAGATCGAACACCAG
>CAMLDY010000203.1 GCA_946478895.1 uncultured Gemmatimonadota bacterium | reverse complement strand
GTGAGAGCGAGGACCAGCGCCGGAAGAACAATGTGTTTGGTGGGCATTTTGTCGATGAGGCGGGAAGGGTGAGCGCTGAAGATGTCGCCGTGTCGGTTGCGGGCGGAAGACCGCCGCCCTGGGTCAAGGGCGCGGTCGGGGTTTGTGCTGAAACTTTCCAACCCTTTGTGGCGAACGGGTATCTAAAGCCCTGTAAGCAGTCCGATGGCCATCCTTACAGACTGGACAAACTCATGATCGCCCTAACCGCGTTTCTCGGAATCGCGCTGACGCTGCAGGCCCCTCAGGCGTCGCCCAGCCGCGCTGTGTCCACACCCACGACATCAAGGCAGGTTGCCCCTCCTACCGATACCAGCGCGGTGGCGCTGCGCTCCGATTCGCCGCCTGTCATCGATGCCAGGGACTCCGATCGGGCGTGGCAACAGGCCCCGGTCATCGACCGCTTTCAGGAGTGGCGTCCGAACGAGGGAAAGGCGGCGCGGTTCCGGACCGAGGCCAAAATCGCCTATGACGCGGCGAACCTGTACGTGTTCGTGCGGGCGTTCGACCCCCACCCGGATAGTATCAAGAAGATTCTCGAGCGTCGTGATTCTTTTACTTCGTCCGACATGATTTGGATCTTCGTGGATTCCTATCATGACAAACGCACCGGCTACGAATTCGGCGTCAACGCCGCCGGGGTAAAGATGGATCAGGCGATCTATGATGATGGAAACGAGGACGGTGCCTGGGACGCAGTTTGGGACGTAGCGACCCGGGTCGACTCGCTGGGGTGGACCGCCGAGTTCAGAATCCCGCTTTCACAGATGCGTTACAGCCGCGATCGCGAGCATACGTTCGGCATCATGATCGATCGAGATGTCTACCGATACAACGAGCGGTACATCTGGCCGCTGTTGCGGCAGTCGAAGCCGGGATTCGTGTCGCAGTTCGGCTCGCTACACGGGATGGATGATCTGGAGAATCCGCGGCGCCTGGAAGTGATGCCTTATGCGGTCACAAAGAGCGCATCTACGATCACCAACAACGCTTTCACTCAGAAACAGAACATCGCCGCAGGCGGGGATCTCAAATACCGCATCACTTCGAATCTGACACTCGACGCCACGATCAACCCCGATTTCGGTCAGGTCGAGTCTGACCCGTCGGTATTGAATCTGTCGGCATACGAGAGCTTCTTCGACGAGCGGCGCCCATTCTTCGTTGCGGGTCGCGGACTTTTCCGCGCGGATGTGAACTGTAGCGCCGTGAACTGCTGGGGCGAGACTCTATACTACAGTAGACGCATCGGACGCACCCCCGAGCTGGCCGGCACGTACGGAGATACCGTTCCGCAGCAGCCGACCACCATTCTCGGCGCCGGAAAACTGATCGGAAGATTTCCAACGGGGACGACGGTCGGCCTGCTCGAGGCTGCCACCCAGCGCGAGACGAATCCGGGTGACACGACGTACTCGCCGGCCACCAATTACGCCGTGCTGCGCGCGTCCCAGGACTTCCGCGGCGGCAGCAGCGGCATTGGCACTATGCTCACCGCCGTCAATCGCGGTCTCGATCAGTGGTCCTCGCCGTACCTTGCCTCGAGCGCCTACGTCGGCTCAGTTGATTTTCGTCACCGCTTCTTCAAGAACAATTACGAGATAACCGGCGCCTTCGATAAGAGTCTGGTGCGCGGATCGCAGGTCGTGATCGCCGCGCTGCAGAACAACGGCGTGCATCAGTTCCAGCGTCCGGACGCCAGTCTGCCACTCGATAGCAGCCGCACATCCCTCGGCGGCGACGCCGAGGAGCTCGCGATCGGCAAGATTGGCGGGCAGCATCTGATGTTCAATTCAGCGTACTCGCGCCGGTCGCCGGGCTTCGAGGTCAACGACCTCGGCTACTTGCGTCGCGCCGACCAGGTGTCGTGGAGTACGTGGGCGGGGTTCTTCGATCGCCAGGACCGCCTGTTCTATCACCGCTTCCAGCTCAATAACAATTGGTGGCAGTGGTGGACGACCGACGGGCTGCCGCTCGAGCGCGCCTACAACTACAACACCCACATCACGCTCAAGAACTACTGGGGCTTTCATCAGGGCGCGACGATCGGTCAGCTCGGTAAGACCTACGACGATCGCCAGCTGCGCGGTGGTCCGGCCGTTCGCCAGGACATGTACTACGCTCCATGGCTGTCGATCAACGGCGACGACCGGAAAGCGTGGGTCCCGTACTTCAACGCCAGCTACTACGAGAGCTCGAATAAGCGAAACTGGTCGACCAACTTCGGCCCCGAGATCGATTTCAAGATGATGGGACGGTTCAGCTCCGCAATCTCGATGAACTTTGGGCACAACGTCCAGGACAACCAGTTCTACGGCAACTTCATCGACGCCAACAACCTCCCGCATTACACGATCGCGCACCTCGATCAGACCACGACGTCGCTGACGGCGCGACTCAACTACACGTTCTCGCCCGACCTGTCGTTGCAGACCTACCTGTCGCCGTTCGTTTCCAAAGGGAGCTACAGCAGTGTTCGTCAGGTCTCTGCGACACCGCGCGCGGACAATTACGACGACCGGTACGCGCCGTACAACGATCCTTCGGTGACGGACGATCCGGGCGGTTTCAACTTCAAGGCACTCCAGTCCAACGTCGTCATGCGTTGGGAATACAAGCCCGGATCGACGCTATTCGTGGTCTGGAATCAGGGGCGTCAGGGCTTCAATGGCGTGGAAGGCGACCGGACCTTCGGCGGCGACATGCGGGATCTTTTCCGGCTGCATCCCGCCAATACTTTCCTGATCAAGATGTCGTACTGGCTCAATCGTTAGCGGCCGCGGATTCGCTTCACCGCGCCAACGAATCCCCGCTTCGGAAATTCCGTGGCGGGGATTTTCGCGTTCCAGAGCGTCCAACGCTGATTTGCGGAAGGCAAGTTGCATAAAGGTCGGGAAACCCTCTGCCGCGGACTATGTCGGAACGCATTCGTTTAAATCGGTCGGGACGATGAGATCACATCCGTGTCGTCTCTGGTGCGCCCTCGCATT
>CAMLDY010000202.1 GCA_946478895.1 uncultured Gemmatimonadota bacterium | reverse complement strand
CAATCTGCACCCCGCCGTCTCAGACTACCGCGCTGTTTTTCTGGCAGTCCCACTCCGCAACTGAGGTACCGGATCGAATGCTGCTCGTGGTCACCGACCCCGGTACCGTCAGCTTTGATTTTGACGCTGTTCCCGAGGAGCTTCCCGCGTTCGCGTTTTATACCGAAGGCGAAAAAGAGCCGATGTCGTCGATGTCAGGAACTATCACGACTGCCGTCACCAGCCTGAACCAGCAGTGCAGCGTACAGCTGCCGCCCTACGCCAAGGCAGGCAGCTGTAATTTCGCGGCATTCAACGAGCAGGGTCAGATCGTCGTCGAGCCGTTCACCCTCGACGAGCCGAGCATTCCGGTGCAGAAGACGATCACGATTCCGTCGCAGACCCTGCACGGAGTCTGGCTCGACATCACTGAAGTCCAGCAGGTGACGCTTTCACCGCCGGAGACATCGTACGGTCAACGTGTCCTGCCGCCTCGACTGGCGCGGCTGGCGTCGCCACTTATTCGCGCGCGATAGCTTCGATCGGCGCCAGCTCGGCGGCTCGTCGCGCGGGATACGTTCCGAAAACCAGCCCGACGACGATTGCCGAGCCCGCTGCGAGCACGCCGGTGCTGATGTGCATGACGGGATAGATCGCCGCGTGCGCCCACATCCGAAAAACCGCGGTGCCGGCTTCCGCGAGAATGATTCCGACGACAAAACCGATCGCGCTGCCGGCCCCGGTGACGGTCACCGACTCGACCAGAAACTGCGCCTGAATGTCGGCGCGCCGAGCGCCGACGGCTTTCCGGATGCCGATCTCCCTCGTGCGCTCGGCGACGGCCGCGAGCAGCACGTTCATGATCCCGATCCCACCGACCGCGAGAATCAACCCGGCGAGCAGGCCGAGCAGGAGCTTGGTGAGCAGCATCGCCTGTCGGGTGTTCTCCAGCCGTTCGGTTCCAACCTCGACGTTCAGCTTCTCGACGCGCGTTCCGTAGCGCTCGGCGAGCCAGTTCACAGCGGCAGTGCGCAGAGAATCCACACCCTCGATGCTCTGCGCCTTGAGTCGGAGTGTCGGAAGACGCGGCTCGTTCGACGGCTCGAGCAATGACTCGCCGCCGCGCAGCGGAGCGAAGGCAGCGAGATCGGGCTCGGGTCCGACTGCCGGCGGTGCGAGAACCCCGACGACCTCGCGTTTCCGGCCGCTGACCTTGATGGCGCGGCCAATCAGCCACAACGCGTCGCGCCCGCCGGCGAGCTCCTGCGCGAGGCGATGGCCGAGCACGATCACCGGCGCAGAATGCATCACTTCGCTTGGCGTGAAAAAGCGGCCGGCCAGAATCTGGATGGTCGTGAAATCCGCGAGACTGGCTGTGCTCAGCGTCAGAAGTGCCGTGGCGCGCCGGTCAAGAAATTCCACCGGCGCGTTGCCGGTGAGAATGAGCGCATACTGCGCGACGCCGGGCACCTCGGCGCGCGCCAGCTCGGCGTCTTCGGTGGTGAGGACGGGATAACCGTTGATTGGAACGGTGCGTCCTGCGACGACGGTGCTGGTGCGCGGAGTGATGGACACGTCCTGTACGCTGCTCTCGCGCGCAATCAGCGCCCGCGCCCACAGATCGACGCCGTCGGTGATGGAGAATGCGGCCACGAGCGCGGCGACTCCGATGATTACGCCGGTTGTGGAGAGCGTCGTCCGCGTCGGGTTGGAGCGCAGCGAATCGGCGCCGACCCGCGCCGATTCCAGCAGCGCTGCAGCGTTGACCGAATACCGCCGCATCACGCGAGACTAGATCGGCGTGACGACCAATTGCGCCACGTAGGCCCGAGTCGCAGGCGGCTCCGACTGCTTCGCGGCAGGAGTCAGCCCTACCAACCGAATTCGCACATCGCCGACGACGGCTTCGTTGTTGGGGGCGATCAGGCTCAACGTTCGCGTTTCAGTCGAGCCGTCGCGGGCGATGGTCAGCTCGATTGGCGCGTCTCCGGCCCAGACGCAGACGACGTCGATCGGACAGCGCGAATCGTTGGTCACCCGATTGAAGGTTATGCGCGCGGAGTGGCCGGAGACGACGGCAGTCCTGCCCACCGGCAGCGAAAACGTCGCGCCCGGCTGGGCGACTACGGCGGTGTCGACCGTCGCACAGCCGACAGTGATAACCACGCTGGCCGCGGCGATCGCCGCGAGGCCAATCATGGTCGAAGCTCTACGCCGCCTGGGCGGCGTAAATCCCGGGAGCGTTTTCATGCGGATTCCTCCTCGCATACATCCAGAGCGCGCCGCCGATCGCGAATATGAGGGCGATGACCTGGGCTCCGGTGAAAGTGCCGAAGAGAAAACGGTCATCCTTCGCCCGCACGAACTCGATTATGAAGCGCTCGATACCCGCGAGGAGGCAGTACAGACCGAACAGCCACCCCTCGGCGTGCTTGTGATCTCGAAGGCGCCACAGGATCATGAACATCACGAACCCGAGCGCGACCTCGTAGAGCTGGGTCGGATGCACCGACAACACCTGATTGGGCGATGAACCCGGCGGCGCCGGAATGTGAAACAGCTCCGTCATGTTGGCGACCGTCGATGGCGGCGCGCCATGGGGAAAGCTCACCGCCAACGGTCCGTTCCACGGGCGGCCGTAATCGTCGCCGACTGCCCAGCAACCGGTGCGGCCGATCGAGTACGCAGCCGCAATCGCCGGACCGGCGACGTCGCTGATGCGGGTGAAGCTGAGATGCTTGTACCGAACCACGAGGTAGCAGGCGAATATGCCGCCCAGCAGTCCACCCCAGAACACAAACCCCGCTCGGCTGAGCAGCGCGCCGAAGTCGCGCATCAGAACCGCGTAGTAAATCTTGCCGCCGAGCAGTCCACCGATCACCGCGGCGAAGATGAGATCGCCGATTGGCTCGGGATCGCGCCCGCGGCGCGCGAGCTCCCGTTGCGAGATGACTTGCGCGATGACGAAGGCCATCAGCACTGCGAGCCCGAAACCCGTGAGCTGGAGTGGGCCGACATCGTAGGACAGCGGGACGTGCGTTATGGAAGCAAAGATCGATGGCATGG
>CAMLDY010000201.1 GCA_946478895.1 uncultured Gemmatimonadota bacterium | reverse complement strand
CCGTCGTCGATCCGAAGAATTTCGACCCGAAATCCTTTGTCGAGTTCGAGGGCGACGTCTGCATCGTTCCGCCCAACTCGTTCGCCCTGGCGCGCTCGGTCGAGTACTTCCGGATCCCGCGCGATGTCGTGACGATCACCGTCGGCAAGTCGACCTACGCCCGGTGCGGGATCATCACCAACGTCACCCCGTTCGAGCCCGAGTGGGAAGGTTTCGTCACCCTCGAGATCTCGAACACTACGCCGCTACCCGCCCGCATCTACGCCAACGAAGGGATAGCGCAGGTCCTCTTCTTCAAGGGCGAGGAAGAGCCGCAGGTATCCTACAAGGACAAGAAAGGCAAGTACCAGGGGCAGCAGGGCGTCACGCTTCCGCGACTGTAGTGTGGCCCTCCCCTTGCCCAAATGGAACGGACCAACCGTAATCGAGAGGACGCAGGACTGATGCAGAATCGCGATGGCTTACAGAAGGGCCCTCAGGACCACGCCGAGGGCCAGCACGGATCCAAGACTCACGGCAAGTTCATCGAGCAGCTGCACTCACGAAGCCCCGACGCGGCCGACGAAAGTCAGACGCGAAGCGACCCACCGAAGAACCCGGGGCACCACAACGCCGTCCACCGACTCGCCGAGGACCGGCAACAGCACGATGAGGCGGAGCGGGAAAGCGAAAGAACCAGGCTCAACCGCAAGCGAGAGCGCGGCGACGCCTGAGGCGGTAAACCGAGAGCCGGCGCGATGCCGGCTCTCGTCGCATCAGGGGCGGGTTCCCAGCGCCCGCGCGCGAATGTAGTCGCGGTTCATCCGGGTGATGGTGTCGAGACTGATTTCCTTGGGACACGCCTCCTGACATTCACCGTGCCAGGTGCAGCTGCCGAAGTGCTCAATGTCCATCTGCTCGATCATCGCCAGCGCACGACGGTAACGCTCCGGCTGACCCTGCGGCAGCAATCCGAGGTGCGTGATCTTCGCCGCAGTGAACAATGAGGCCGATGCGTTTGGACACGCAGCCACACACGCCCCGCAGGCGATGCACGCTGCAGCATCCATTGCGTCGTCGACGCTTTCCTTGGAGATGAGTACGCTGTTGGCGTCCTGAGCCCCGCCCGTCGGCGCGCTGATGAACCCGCCAGCCTGGATGATCCGATCGAATGCCGAGCGATCGACCACCAGATCCTTGAGCACTGGAAACGCTCTCGCGCGCCACGGCTCGATATAGATGGTGTCGCCGTCCCTGAAGCTGCGCATGTGCAGCTGGCAGGTAGCGGTGCCCTTCATCGGACCGTGTGCGACGCCGTTGATCATCAAACTGCACATCCCGCAAATCCCTTCGCGGCAGTCGTTGTCGAACGCGATTGGAACGTCGCCGCGCTCGGTCAGGCCTTCATTGACCACATCGAGCATCTCGAGGAACGACATGTCCGGATTAATATCGCGCGCGTCGTATTTCACCATTTTTCCGGGCGCATCGGGTCCGGGCTGCCGCCAGACGTGAAGAGTGAGGTTCATTATTTGTAGCTCCTCTGGCTGAGCTTCACGTTCTCGAAAACGAGCGGCTCCTTGTTGAGGATCGGCGGCTTGCCCTCTCCTGCGTACTCCCATGCGGCAACGTACGCGAAGTGCTCGTCGTCGCGGAGGGCCTCGCCTTCCGGCGTCTGATACTCTTCCCGAAAGTGCGCGCCGCATGATTCGGTCCGGTCGAGAGCGTCTAGACACATCAGCTCGGCCAGCTCCAGGAAATCGGCGACCCTCCCTGCTTTCTCGAGCGCCTGATTGATCTCGGCATCGCTGCCCGGCACGTTGACATCGCGCCAGAACTCGGCGCGCAGCTCGGGAATCTTCTGCAACGCGAGCTTGAGGCCGGCTTCATTGCGCGCCATCCCGCAGTACTCCCACATGATTTTCCCCAGCTCGCGATGGAACGAGCTCACCGTTCGCGTTCCGTCGATCGACAGGAACTTCTTCGTCCGCTCGGCGATCTGCCGTTCCGAATCCCTGAAAGCCGGATGCGATGTGTCGATTTTCCCGGGTTTCCGAGTCGCGAGATAGTCGCCGATTGTGTTCGGGATGATGAAGTAGCCGTCGGCGAGTCCCTGCATCAGCGCACTGGCGCCGAGACGATTGGCGCCATGATCCGAGAAGTTCGCTTCACCGGTGACGTGCAGGCCCTCGATGGTGCTCATCAGATTGTAGTCGACCCACAAGCCGCCCATCGTGTAATGCACCGCAGGGTAGATTCGCATCGGCACTTCATAGGGATTCTCGTCGGTGATGCGCTCGTACATCTGGAACAGGTTGCCGTAGCGATCCTCGATCACCGATCTGCCGAGCCGCTTGATCGCGTCGGCAAAATCGAGATAAACGCCGAGCCCCGTCTCCCCGACCCCCCTCCCCTCGTCGCAGACTTCCTTGGCGGCGCGCGATGCGATGTCACGCGGCGCCAGGTTCCCGAAGCTCGGGTATTTCCGCTCGAGGAAATAGTCTCTCTCGTTCTCCGGAATCTGTCGCGGCGGCCGCTTGTCTCCCGCTTTCTTGGGCACCCACACCCGGCCGTCGTTGCGCAACGACTCACTCATCAGCGTCAGCTTCGACTGGTAGTCGCCACTCACCGGGATGCACGTCGGATGAATCTGGGTGAAGCACGGATTGGCGAACGCGGCGCCCCGCTTATAGGCGCGCCAGATGGCGGTCGCATTGGATCCCTGGGCGTTGGTCGAGAGGTAGAACACGTTGCCGTAGCCGCCACTGGCGAGGACCACCGCGTCCGCGGCGTGTGACTCGATCGCGCCGGTCACTAGATTTCTCGTCACGATCCCACGCGCTTTCCCGTCGATGACGACGAGATCGAGCATCTCGGTGCGCGGGTACATCTTGAGCGCACCACGTTGCACCTGACGCTCCAGTGCCTGGTACGCACCGAGCAAAAGCTGCTGGCCCGTCTGTCCGCGCGCGTAGAAGGTGCGCGACACCTGCGCGCCGCCAAATGACCGGTTTGCGAGGAGACCGCCGTATTCGCGCGCGAACGGCACGCCCTGCGCCACGCACTGATCGATGATGT
>CAMLDY010000200.1 GCA_946478895.1 uncultured Gemmatimonadota bacterium | reverse complement strand
CGGCGCGAATCGGATTCTGGAGATCGGCACGCTCGCCGCTTACAGCACGATCTGGATGGCGCGCGCGCTCCCGCGCGGAGGGAAACTCGTCACGCTCGAGTCGGATCCCGCGCACGCCGCGGTCGCGCGGGCAAACATTGCCCGTGCCGGACTCGGTGAGATCGTCGACCTGCGTCTCGGGATGGCGGCAGACACGTTGCCGGTTCTCGCCAGGGAAGGCCAGAAGTTCGACCTGACTTTCATCGACGCTGACAAGGCGACGATTCCACACTACTTCGAGTGGGCGCTGCGCATGTCGAACCCTGGCGCACTGATCGTGGTCGACAACGTCATCCGCGATGGCAAGGTGATCGAGGAAGCCAGCGAAGACGCGAGCATCCGCGGCGTGCGCCGCTTCAACGAGATGCTGTCAACCGAAAAGCGCGCCAGTGCTACGACTATTCAGACTGTCGGCAGCAAAGGATACGACGGCTTCACCCTGGCCGTGCTCAAGTAGGCAAGTTCCCCGCGACCCCGCGTCCGCGTCAGTCGAGGAGAGCAGTGGAATCTGCGCGGTGGCTGGCATCTCCTTCCACCAGCGGCACCACGTCGCGGGCGGCCCACCGGGCGGCTGCTGCTGCCGCGGCACGGCCTTCCGTTGCCGCCGCAGTCTCGAGAAGAAGAATCGCCGCCTCGGTGCGCGCAACCGAGTACGCCAGACCTCGCGCGCCGGCTTGCTGGAACTCTCCGCCCGCCTGAGCCGCGTGCCTGCCGTAAGCCTCGATCGATTCGACCGCCAACCCAACGCGCTTGGCCACGTCGGAATCGGGCGCCGCGCGCAGAGACGCGACGCGACGCCTTGCATCGCTGATCCACACCGCGAGCGCGTCCGTCTTCTCGATCGCCCGCAATGCATCGAGGCTCAGGATGTTGGTGGTTCCCTCCCAGATCGAGAGCACCTGGGCGTCGCGTAGCAGTCGCGGAAGCCCTGTATCCTCGATGTAGCCCGCGCCACCGAACGCCTCCAACGCTTCACTCGCGACCGAGATCGCCTGCTTCGCGGTGTACAGCTTGGCGATTGGAATGAGCAGGCGCAGTAGCTTCAGCTCTTCTTCGCTCGCTTCACCGACCTCTTCTTTCCCGAGCAGCTCGACGACCCGGAATGCGAGATGAAATGCAGCGCGAAACTCCAGCTCCATTTCGGCCAGGGTCTCGAGATGAAGGGGATGCTCGATGAGCAGCTTGCCGAAGGCGCGGCGGCGATGCGCGAAGTCGGTCGCGAGCGCGATACCGCGGCGCATTGCCGCCACCGCCGCGACAGCGTTATAGACACGGGTGATATTGAACAGCGTCGCGATCTTCCGCACGCCGTCACCCATTCCGCCGACCAGGACCGCGGGAGTGCCCTCGAGCGTCAGCTCGGCGGTCGGCAACGCGCGCGTGCCGAGCTTATCCTTCAGTCGATCGACGCGGATGTTGCGCAGGTTGCCGGCGTCGTCGTGCAGGGTGATGAGGAAGACGCTCAAGCCCGAACCGCCCGCCGGTGCGCCTTCGACGCGCGCGAGCGTCATCGCGACTTGCGACGTAGTTGCCGACGTGAACCACTTGGCGCCATACAGTCGGTAGTGATCGCCTGACTCGCAGCGCGCAACAGTCGTCGTGGCGCCGACATCAGAGCCGCCGGTACGCTCGGTCATCCACTGTCCCGACGTCCAGAAATAGTCCGGATCGCGTGAGGTAAGATGGTCGAACAGCTGACGCGTCTCTGGACCGCCGTGAACCTCGAGGAATCGCGCGGCGCCGTCGGTCATCGCCAGTGGACAGCTATAAAGCGACGATGACGGCGCGAACAGATACAATCGCGCAAACTGGTCGATCCGCGACAGCGCGCCATGCGCTCTCTCGTACGCTGTCGCTACGACTCCTTCCGTCGCCGAGATCCGATCGAGCTGTCGCCACGCATCGCTGGTCTCGATGCGATCGATGCGCCGGCCCCACGGATCGTACGGCACGTGACGCGGTGGCTCGCGCTCGGCGGCATCTCCGATCTCGAGTATGTCAGTCGCGGCGCGCTCACCGAGTCGGCGCAGGCTCGGCTCGACGTCGGCGAGCACGGCAGCCGGTAATTTGCGGCGCAGGTACGAGCGCAACACGCGATCGTCGTCGTACTGATTGCCGAGCGTTGGTCCGTCCTGAAAGAATTCGCTCATCTCAGTGTATATCGCCGATCACACGAGCCATGTCGAGTTTGGGTCATGCGCTGATACGAGAACTCTACCGTGGCAGCTCATCAGCTAAGTCATTTGCAGAGCTTACTTTCGCGCTGGTCTGCGTAATGCGATTGTCTATTTGTGACTCTCGCATTTGGTGACTGACAATGCCTCTGCAGTACGAAAATCTCGACCCCACCACGCGACGTTACGCGCTCGCCGAGCTGGATCGCGACATCGCCAACGGGACGTTTCACATCTCGGATCGCATCCGCCCGACGGCCGGTCAGGAGTACCAGCATTTTCTGCGCGAAGCGCTGCGCTACTACGACGATCGCTGGCTCGAAGAGCACGCGTCCGATTTACTTGTCGAGAGCGAGGAGCGGCGCACGAGAAGCGGCGGTACGACGACGGCGCGGGTTCCGCAGATGGCGGCGCGGATGCTCGCCGAGGGGGATTTCAATCGTTACTACATGCGCGGCGTCGCGTTGCGCGCGATTGAGGAAGGCCGGCAGGTGCTCGAGGTGTACCGCGCGCGTTTGTCGCTCGAGCCGCGGCCCGAGTCGGCGGAGCTGGAGGGGACGCGAGTTCCCGCGGCGGAAGTGCTCGACCATCTTCGCGGGCCGTTCAGCACGGATCCGGGAGTTGGCTCGTTGGGGAGGACCAATTCGGGGTTGAGCGTGAGGTTGGTCTAGTCCGCTAACTGCACCGGAACGGCTGCGGTTTGAACTGCAACGGAACGGGTGCGAGATGTCAGTAGCGTAGTAAGCAGCCTGTAGTTCACTACGTCGGGACGTCATTGGTGGCATGACGGTACAGGCGATGTCTGTGTCGTAACACCAGTAGAAACGTCCCGACGTCGTGAACCAATCAACTGGCAACCGTGCTACTCACGTCTCGCACCCGTTCAG
>CAMLDY010000199.1 GCA_946478895.1 uncultured Gemmatimonadota bacterium | reverse complement strand
CCGCTGCCCGCTTCAGTACTGTTAGATGTAGAGGAAGCCAGATGTAGAGGAGCAGTAAGTAGGACAATCCGCGCAGCTCCTCTTATTGGTTACCGGCGAGAATGACCTCGATCCAGCGCGCGAAGGCGTCGATGAAGTTCTTGAGAAACTGTCTGGTTGAATCATTGGTGAGCTTGCCCGACTCGTCGAACAGCTTTGCCGCCCCGCCGATGTACGCCTCGGGTTGTTGCATGGTCGGCACGTTGAGAAACACCAGCGATTGCCGCAGGTGGTGGTTCGCGCCGAAGGCCGCGAGCGCGCCGGGTGATACACTGATCACCGCGCCGGGCTTCCCGTTGAAGACACTGCTCTCCTTCGGCCGGGATCCGACGTCGATCGCGTTCTTGAGGACACCCGGGACGGAGCGGTTGTACTCGGGGGTCGCGAACAGGAGGGCATCGACCGGCCGAACCCTGTCGCGGAAAGCGATCCAGTCGGGCGGCGGGTTGGACTCGAGATCCTGATTGTAGAGCGAGACTCCGCCGATCTCGACAATCTCCATCTCGAGCTCGGGTGGCGCGAGCTCAATGAGAGCGAGCGCCACTTTGCGGGTGAACGATTCTCGGCGCAGGCTACCGACGAATACGGCGACTTTGCGTTGGTTTGGCATTAATCCCCAGTACGTGCTATTACCGCGCCAATTCAGTGACAACCCCCAGACGGTCGTCGTCCAAAAGGTGTGCGAGCTCCGTTTCGGCCCATCGCCACACGCGATCTCGCCAAACGGATAACTATCGGCCTGGAGGCCAAATGAAGTTCGGTTTAATTGTTTCAGCGGTGTCAGGCCTGGCGCTTTGCGCGGGTACGGCCGCCGCCCAGGTTTGCCAGGGCGACCTCTCGTTCCGTAACAGCTCCACCCACGTTGGAGCCGCGCTCGCAGTCAGCGACAACGCGACTTCATTCGGCGGCGGCGCGACCTTCGGGCATCGCCAGGGTCTGTACGCCGGTGCATCCGTCGGAATGGCCAGCTACAGCAACCTCGATGGAAATGGTATCTCGGTCGGCGGTGGAATGGGCTACGCGATGCCGCTGCAAAACCGCAGCAAGTGGCAGATCTGCCCGGGCGGCACGCTCTCCCTCGGGTTCGGTCCGAGCGTAGATGTCGGCGCCGGCACGATGCATCTCTCGACGCAGACGCTGTCCCTCGGCGCGTCGGTCGGTACTTCGGTCCCGATGAGCAAGACCGTCAACATTCTTCCCTTTGGCTCGGCCGCGTTCGGCTACACCCGCGGCACTGCCAAGCTGAATGGCAACTCGACGACGAGCACGGATTCCTATCTGCTGCTCGGCATGGGCGCCGGCTTCCAGTTCACGCCGTCGCTGGTGCTTCGTCCCGCTCTATCCCTCGCGGCGGGCGCGGATCTGATCGACGATACGATCTTCGGTCTGAGCGTGAGCTTCGCCCTGCCCCATTAGTCGGCGATCTCACTCAACATAGAAGCAACGAAAACGGCGCGGAGAAATCCGCGCCGTTTTCACATCTCTGAGTACGGCGGGCTGGTAGTTGTGCGGGTAAAGCTGTAGCGAAGTACTTGGTCGGTGCCGTCGGCACGGTGTTGGCTATGAGCTTGCCTACCATGCCAACCCAACTGTAGCTGCGTGAGCGAACCCTCCGCGAACGATCCCGCCAGTCCCGAGGCGACCGAGGACCTCTTTGCGACCAACCCAGCCGGGTGGCTGGCGGCGATTGTAGACTCTTCAGACGACGCCATCGTTGGCAAAACGCTCGATAGTGTCATTCGAAGCTGGAATGCGGCCGCCACGCGCATCTTCGGCTATGAGCGTGCCGAGGCAATCGGTCGGACCATCTATCTGATCATGCCACCCGAGCGCTACGATGAAGAGCCAAGAATCATCGAGCGGCTTCGGCGCGGCGAGCGCATCGAACACTTCGAGACAGTCCGACTCAGGAAGGACGGCACGAGGATCGAGGTATCACTCAGCGTATCACCCATCCGCGACGGTAACGGCCGCATAATCGGCGCGGCGAAGATCGCCCGCGATATCTCCGAAGCGAAGAGACTACGCCGCGCAGAGCAGGAGCAAGCGGAACAGCTTGAGGAGCTTGCCAGCGAGCTCGAGCAGCAAGTCGAAGAAGGACAATCACTCCTCGAAGAGCTCGAGCAAACCAACGAGGAGCTGAGCCGCGCGCTGAACAGCGCGAAGGAGGCGCGGAGCCAGGCCGACGAAGCAAAACGCGTAGCGCAGGAGGCGCAACAACAGGCCGAACAAGCCAATGCCGCGAAGAGTCAATTCCTCGCCATGATGAGCCACGAGCTCCGAACGCCCCTGAATGCGATCGCGGGTTATGTCGATCTGCTCGAGCTGGAGATCAGGGGCCAGCTGAACCCGGAGCAGAAGCAGGACATCTCCCGGATCAAGCACAGTCAGGAAACGCTGCTTCGACTTATCGAGGACGTATTGAGTTTCGCGAAGCTCGAATCGGGCCGCCTGGAGTACGTGTATGAGGACGTGCACCTTGACTCGCTGCTGGCGAGCCTCGAGTCGTTCGTTGCACCGAGCCTGGCGCAAAAGCGCGTGACTTACCAGGTCGAAGGATGCGGACCCGACCTCGTTATATCGATCGACCGGGACAAGGTCGAGCAGATCATGCTCAACCTGTTGTCGAATGCGGTGAAGTTCACCGACAGCGGCCGCATCGATCTACGCTGCAAGGTCAGCGCTGCGGACATTCGCATCGAGGTCCGCGACTCCGGTCGCGGCATCAAGCCGGAGATGCTGGAGAAGATTTTCCAGCCCTTCGTTCAGGGCGAGGCTCCCTTAACCAGAACCGCGGAGGGCACCGGCCTCGGCCTGGCCATCAGTCGCGAATTCGCGAGGGCGATGGGCGGCGATATAACAGCGGAGAGCGAACCCGGTCGTGGGTCTGTTTTCACGCTCATCCTCCCGCGGCATCGCCCCGTCGCGACGGAGCCGCACGCCGAAGGCTGACCGGCGCATTCCACAGTCGGCGATTTGACAAAAAGTCTCGAGCGAAGCGAAGAGGCGTTTGCGAAAGCCCGCCGGACCGATTTGCCACAGCTCGTCGCCGGTTGGCCAAACCGTTGGCGGGATTTGA
>CAMLDY010000198.1 GCA_946478895.1 uncultured Gemmatimonadota bacterium | reverse complement strand
ATCAGCGACAATCCCCTTCCGATGAACGGCGCCACGTGCGCGGCCTTGATGCGGTCGAGAATCGCCGAATCGATCATCGCCTGGACATCGTCATCGCGCATCGATTCCGCGGCTGCAACGAGGCCGCGCGCAGCGTGACGCGCGACCGCCCTGCTGTTGGCGGGATCGCTGAGAAATTTCGCCAGTCGCTCGCCGAGCCGCGCCTCGACCAGCCGCCGCCCGATTACCTGACGGTTGAGAAAATTGCGCTCGACGAACGCGCCGAGTACCTGGCCGACGCGATCCTTTCGGGCCGGGATGATGGCAGTGTGGGGGATCGGGATTCCGAGCGGGTGCCGGAAGAGCGCGGTGACGGCAAACCAGTCCGCGAGGCCGCCGACCATCGCTGCTTCCGAAAATGCCTGGACCCAGCCGAGCCACGGATATCGCGCGCCAAGGTAGTGCGAGATTGCGAAGGCGATCGCGGCGAGGATAAGCAGCGCGGCGGCGCGCAGCTTCATTTGCCGGAGCTGCGTTGCCCGAACTTTCTCGTCGAACGCTGCTATTGGCAGCGATGTGTCGGTGGGCGATGTCAATAGCGATGCCTATGTCGTTGGAATGGTCGACAACCGCGGAGGAGATTTATCGACGAGGCTCGGGACCGACGTCTGTTCGAGGAGCAAGATGAAGGTACCACACGCCTTGCCCACACCAATAACCGCCTTTGCCGACTCCGCCGAGCGGCTTGTCACCCAGGTCCTTGGCCGAGCGGGTGAAGTAAAGCCGATCCCATTCCAGTACTCGCCCGCTCCAGCCGGTGAATCGCACCGCCTGGACCGTTATGCGCTCACGCTGGGGCGCGCGTTCCCGCGCGTATGCAAGGAATTCCTCAAAGGTACGAGCGCGAAAGAATTTGTCCGACGTCGCGAATTTCCCGGTGCTGAATACGAAGCGTCCGTGAGGAGTGGATGAAGCCTTCGCCAGCGCCGCTGAATCTGCGTCACCGAATGCTGCGAGCCACGCCTTTATCGCGGAAACTGCAGCCGCGGCGCTACAGCCGCGCGGTGCGCCCGTCGTGTCACCGCTGATCTTCAGGGGTGCCGCCGATTGCGCGGACGCGGATCCGACGGCGAGCAGCTGAAGACCGATAGCGGCGCAGAAGATTCGAACCATCATTTGCTCCAAGGCGGCGATGCCGCCTTCGGGAAACTATGCGGGAACGTAGGTCAACCTCATCACATCCTCGGCAATCCGATCGTGCGTGATGAGGCGGAGCGGCGGCCGGGGACCCCCGAAATATGGCGTGCCGTGACCGAGCACGACGGGGTGCAGGTAGATTCGATATTCGTCGATCAGACCAAGCTCGGTCACGCTTCGTGCCAGGTTTGGGCCGGCGACCTCGATCTCCCCGTCGTGCTCGGCCTTCAGATCGCGGATTGCGCGCCCGAGATCATTCCCGACTAACGTGGCGTTGGGGCCGACCGACTTCAACGTGCGCGAGACAACCCATTTGGGCTGTTTTCGCCACGCCGCGGCGAAGGCATGTTCAGGTGCACCCCATTCGGGCTGATCGTCGTCCCAGTAGCGCATGATCTCATACATTTTGCGACCATATACACTGCCGGACTGCGTTTGGGCCTCTTTGATGAAGTGCTGGAAGAGCGCGGGGCTTGGCGCAAACGCCGTGTGATCGACGTAGCCATCAAGAGATACGTTCATACCGAAAACGAGCCTGGCCATAACCGTCCCTTCTTTGGTTCGCACGTTCTACGATCGGAGTCTAACGCCGAAGTTAGCCTGGCGGCGCGACGAATGTCGCCCGGATTTCAGAACCGATCAAAGCAATCGTAGTTTGCGCTGGGCCGCGATGCGTCCGTCTCTCAGCTCGAGCACGACCGCGTTGCCGTCGGCGAAGGCATGCTCTACCTGACAACATTGCTCGCGCAATACCTTCTGGCCGCGCAACGCCCCCTCAAGCATCCTGGAGAGCCCACGTCGCGCGCCGGTCTTGCGGATGCTGTTCGGGAACTCGATCTGTTCGACGTCGTGCGAGAAGAACGCAGCGAGATCGTCGCCGACGATACCGGCTTCGAGGGCCGCCAGATAGCGCCGTGTCTCTTCGAGATTCGCGACTGCCACGGACGACGAGACCGATGGTGGCGAATACCCAAACGCGGTTGGGGCATCGGATGCTGGCGACGCAATCATCCCGAGTCCTCCATCAATTCGTCGCGAGCTAACGCCAAGATCGGTTGCACTAGTTCGCGTCACCGAGAAAAATCCACTGCATGCCGTACTTATCGTAAAACTGTCCATAGGTACCGAATGGCATCGCGTGCAATTCCTGAAAGCGCTCTCGGTCGGCGCCGACCGAGAGCCGATCGAACAGTGCTTTCAACTCAGTCGCATCGTTGCCCGTAACAAAGAGTGCGGACATGTTGCCAAGTTTCGGTTCCAGCGCCGGGGCGGCCATCCAGTCGGTTGCTGAGATCTCAATGAGACCGCTCTTGAGGTATGCGTTGATGATCCGCCCATGCTTTCCTGGGGGAAACTGCTCCTTCATTGGGGTGTCGCCGAGCCGTGTGAGAACGAGTTTGCCACCGAGGCATTCGTGGTAGAAGCTCATAGCGTCGGCACAGTTACCGTCGAACAGAAGGAAGGGCGTACAGCGTAGCATGTGACACTCTCCAGGAAAACATCGATCGGTAACAGCTTGTGGCGGAGAGCCGCCTTGTATCTATGGTCTGATTGATTTCACAGATTGAATTTGTAGTGCGTCAGCTCGATCTGCCTAGGGTGCTTTGGTCTGGACACCGGGCGTTAGCCGGGGCGGCGCACTAAATCGTTGTCGAGAGCCCGTACAGTTGCGTGGGGTTTCAGATCCCGCATAATGCAAGGCTTGTTGGCGTGGCTCCTCTCGCTCGTGACTCCGGGTCGATGCGTGGCAAGCGTATCGTCTACGGCGGCCGGGCGAGTGTGAGAGCAGCGCTTTACATGGGAGCCCTGGTCGCCACCAAGTACAATCCAGTGATCCGCGCGCTGTATCAGCGGCTTCTCACCGCGGGCAAGGCTAAGAAAGTCGCGCTCGTCGCGTGCATGCGGAAACTCTTAACCATTCTCAACGCGATGACGAAAAACAACGAGCGGTGGAGAAGCACAGACGCACTCAC
>CAMLDY010000197.1 GCA_946478895.1 uncultured Gemmatimonadota bacterium | reverse complement strand
GCGCCGATCAGCGGGCCGCGCTGGAGAAGGCGATCAAGACCCTCAAGGGCTGGAAGTTTTGAGCAAGCGCAAGACGTCGCGAAAGAACCCGGCGGCGGTCAAAGCCGCGAAGGGAGTCGGGCCCCCGCACGATCACGGCGAGCAGAACTCGCTCGACGAATTCCGCCGCTTCCGCGAGCGGATGAACGCCGAGATACTCGGCGAAAACAATCTGGTGATCAATCGGTTTTTTGCGCTCGACACCCGCACTTACGAGCGTGGCGCCCTCGATGTCAAAACCAAGGAGCTACTCGGCCTCGTCGCGTCGCTGGTGCTGCGCTGCGACGACTGCGTGACCTACCATCTTACGAGATGCGCCGAGGAACGGGTGACGCGCGCCGAGCTGTTCGAGTCGCTGTCCGTGGGCCTGATTGTCGGCGGCTCAATCGTCATCCCGCACCTCCGCCGCGCGGTCGATCGCTGGACCGAGCTCGAGCGACTTTCCTAGGCTCTCGCGCTTCGGACGGCCCTCGCCTCCATCCCTAGCCAGCTTTGAGAACGGATGATAGGCTGAGGGTATCCATCTCACGGAGGGTCGCATGACCAGGTTTGTAGGGATGTCGTTTCTGGTGCTGGCGATGGCGTGCTCGAGCTCGACGGGAACTCGCAATCTCAGCTTCGAGGGCCGGAGCACCATAACGTCGCCGCCAATGACAGTTCAAACTGTTGTGACCGTCCGCAACGTCGGCGACAACACCACGCAGATCGGCACCAACACTTGTGGACAGCCGTTACGCGCTTATAGCACCCCCGCGCGGACCGGTGCGTGGGCATGGCAGTCGTATGATCCCGCAGCCATTAATTGCGCAGCGGTCGCGACCTTCGCGACGCTCGCCCCGGGCGACTACTATGATTTCCATTTCGATGGGACGATCCCATCCACGCTCCCGTCGGGCGTGTACTATCTGGCGGTTAACGTCGACGGCAGGCAAGTCCCCGCCGGCCAGTTCTCGAAGTAGCACCAAGCGCGGCGACGAACCTTCAGCACGTCGTCGCCGCGCGTCCGAGGCCCCCCAACTCGCACATCTCGCTCGTTCCCACGAACGTGTCGCGCGGCCGGGAATGGACGACGCGCACAACCGCGCCACGCGACGCGAAGCGTCGCGAGTTACGATCCCGGTGGGAAGGAGGGCGAGGGTCGTCTAAGGCGAGGTTCAGCGAGCGACCAGCAGACCCGCGACCGAGCAGAGCGAGGGAGCGCAGTGCGCGGCTCCGCCCGAGCGAGCCGGGTGCCCGCGCAGCGGGCAGATGCCGTGATGACCCTCGCCCGACTGACCGGCGCAGATCCAGGAATCGAAACCGCTACTTCTTGGTCGCCACCGCAGCGCTGCTCGTACCTGTAGTCGGCCGCGCGACGACGGAAGGATTGCCGTCCGAGATGTACGCGTTGCCCGCTTGCTCGAGCTTGCCCACGGTCTGCTCGATCGCGTTCCCGATGACCTGAATCCTCGGCGTCGAGCCCGGATTGAACGCCGGATCGTACGGCGATCGCATCGGCCCGCCCGCGACCTCGAACACGACCTCGTAGTTGTACGTGATCGTCTTGCCGGTCTTTGGATTGGTCCACGAGCCGTGACTCGCGAGCGCCCGGTTCTTGGGCCAGAGTCCCTGCGGCAGCGCCATCGATCTCACCCTGTAGCCCGGGACCGCGGAGTCGATCGCCAGCGCGCATTGCGCGATCTGCTGCTGCACCGCAGCGTCCGGATATTTGCTCAGCTGCATGTGCCAGAGCGTGTGATTGCACAGCTCGAATCCGTTGTCGGCGAGCCACCTCACCTTCTGGAATCTCCAATTGGATTTCTGCCCTTGAACGCCGCGATCGCCGAAGAAATTGTGCCCCGCGGCCGCTCCGGACAGCAGGCAGTACACCGACTTGTTGTTCCAGTCGGGATGGGTCTTCCTGAAATCGAGCCAGATTCCCATCCCGCTCTGCGGATCGATCTCCAGCTTGCCGTTGTTGTCGATGTAGCGAAGCTGCTCCGGCGACGCGTCGTCGAACACGAACACCACCGGCGACAATCCCTTCGGCAGATTGAGATTCTTGTCGAGCACGTCCGACATGTTCACCGGCCGGTAGCCGCGATCGTAGAGGAACTCGAGATCCTTTCTGAACTGCCCGCGCTCGCGCGCGTACAGGCTGTTGTGGTCGGTGATCAAGTGATACTCGAGTACCATGATTCGTCCCATCTCGTTGGGCACTCGATTGGGATTGGGATTGCCGGGCCAGGCGGTGCTGTTGGGTTTCGCCGAGTTCGCGGGGGCGTTGGACGAAGTATTGCTCGCGACGATTGCGTTGGCCGACGCGTTGTTCGCGGTACTCGGAGACGACGCGTTGTTGGCCGCCTGCACACCAGAAGCGGAACCTGGCGCGGCGGTTTGCGTAGTGGGAACTGGACCCGCAACGGCGCCTGTGGTGTCTGATGTCGAGGCGGCCTGCGCACCCGCGGGCGCTACAGCGGTCGTATCAGTGGTATTACTGCTCGTGCCCGACGTCGAGCGCGCACTGCCCTTGCAAGCAATCGGGCCCGCGGCGACGACGAGCACGAACGAGACGAGGACTGAACGATACATTTTTCCCAGCTGCTGTTGAAGATAAAGGCGAGACAGAGAGCGATTCTGCTCTCTCTACTCGCAATATGTATTCTAGCGGTCTACTTCACCGACGTGTGGTTGCTGACGTGCGGATTCGACGGCTGCCCGTCGGCGTTCGCGATCCAGAAATTCCAGCCCGACCAGGGCGGACGCATCCTCGATCGCTACAACCGGCTGATGGGCCGGCTCGAGATCGTCAGGCGCATCAACGTCGACCTCAAGCAGGTCCCGGAATTCGTCCAGCAGGCGTTCATCGCCACCGAGGACAGACGATTCTACCAGCATAACGGTCTCGACTGGCGCGGCTTCTTCCGCGCCCTCGCCGCCAACATAAAGGCCGGCCACACCACCCAGGGCTTCAGCACGATTACAATGCAGGTCGCCCGCAATACGTTCGCGGTTCGCAAGTACCCCGCCCGGTCGCTA
This sequence comes from uncultured Gemmatimonadota bacterium, assembly GCA_946478895.1. The sequence goes on along the minus strand of CAMLDY010000197.1, from coordinate 119 downwards.
CGGCAGAAGCTGATCGAGCTTCGGTTGTCGAGGCTGATCGAGCACTCGCTCACCAAACAGCAAATCCTCGGGCTCTACTTCAACGTCATCTACATGGGCAACGGCGTCTACGGCGTCGA
>CAMLDY010000196.1 GCA_946478895.1 uncultured Gemmatimonadota bacterium | reverse complement strand
GTTACTCCCGGGACGGTAACTGGTCGCGCGTGCTGCTCGGTGCGCAGCCGGTCTGGGATCCGCGCCACTGGCAGGAGGCCGTTGCGAAACGATCGTCGTTGCGGGCGCAGTTCAATCGTGCGCGCAACAAGGGAGTCAGGGTCCGCGAATGGCCTTCCAGCATCGCAGAAGACCACCCCGCGCTTCGTCGTTGCCTCAAGGAGTGGCTCGCCACCCGTAACCTCCCGCCGCTCCACTTTCTGGTCGAGCCGGAAACTCTGAGTCGTCTCCAGGACCGCCGCGTATTCGTCGCCGAGCGAAATGGGTCTGAAGCGGTGGCGTTCACGGTGTTGTCGCCGGTCCCCGACCGCAACGGTTGGTTGGTCGAGCAGATCGTCCGCGGCTTCCACGCGCCAAACGGCACCGCCGAGCTTCTGATCGATGCCGCGATGCGCGCGGTCAGCGATTCGGGCTCGACCTACGCGACCCTCGGCCTCTCCCCGCTGTCGGAGCGCGCGCGGCTCGAGCCGCTGCGTCAGCCGATGTGGCTGCGCGTCGTGCTGCAATGGGTTCGACTGCATGGCGCCCGCTTTTACAACTTCGGCGGCCTCGAGACGTTCAAGGCGAAGTTCAATCCTGAAGTGTGGGAACCCATCTACGCCATCGGCGAAGGCTCGAGCTTCTCGCCGCGCGATCTCTACGCCATCGCCGGCGCGTTCAGTGGCGGCGCGCCCATCAAACTGGTGCTGGTTGCGCTACTGCGCGCCGGGCGCGACGAGCTCGCGCGAATGTTCACAAACCTTCGTCGACGGACGGCGCAGACGTCTCAGCAGAAGCGGAATCGTTCACGGCGCGCATGAAGGCGGTGAGTCGCGCCTCGTCCAGCTTGCCGTCGATCCGCAATCCACTGCACACATCGACACCAAAAGGTGACACTTGCTGTATCGCCGAGTGGACATTGTCGGGAGTGAGACCGCCGGCAAGAAAGATCGGAACATCTACGGCGTCGCGAATGCGGCGACTCACGCTCCAGTCGTGTGCGCGTCCGGTCCCGCCGAGGATTTTGGTGGGGAGTGCTGGATTACCCGAATCCAGCAGAATGGCATCGACGAAAGGCGCGATTGCCGCGGCGCGCCAAACCGACTCATCACCTTGCACGTGAACGACTTGCACGAGAGCGATTCCGGGCAGGGCGTCGCGCAGTTTCTCGTGAACGGCGGTTTCGACGTCGTCCACGAGCTGGATCGTATTCGTTGCGCAGAAACGCTGTTGCGCGATTATCGGCTCGGCCGTCGTCTCACACGTAAGGAGGAAGGTTGCGACGCCGGGCGGAACGGTTCTGGCAATCTCTCTGATGCGTGTCTCTGGAATGGGGCCCGGACCGCTCGGCATGCGTGAGACGAGTCCGATCGCCGCTGCTCCAGAGCGCACAGCGACGCGTGCTTCCTGCTCCGAGGCAATGCAGCAAACCTTCACTCTGGTGCGGGGCTGGAACATATCGGGGCGGTCGGCAGTCACAATGTACGGGAATTGCATACAAATCACGGTCGGGCCGCGCGCGTTCAGCGGCTCTGCTATCACCAGTAACGCGCGAGGTCATACGCTCATGAGACAAACAAAGAAGCTCTTGGGCCTTACCGCGGTCGTGCTCCTGGCCGCATGCACCGACAACAGTCTTACGAACCCGTTCCAGGACGCCGTCGGCAGCTACGATCTTACGGTGTACGCCGGCGCCAGCATCCCGGCAAACTACACCATTTCTCCGGGCGATCCGAACTTTCCTGAAGCACCCAATGGTGGCACTTTGACGGTGACGGATGGTCAGCTGATCCTGAACCAAAACGGCACCTTCAACGAGATCAACAACTACGTGATCACGCCGACTGGGGGCTCCGCGGTGAATCGTTCGTTCGTGAGCAACGGAACGTGGACGATCCAGAATAACACCACGATCTTCCTCAATGCTCCGGCCCAGAACGGGTTTGGCCCGCGCAGCGTTCAGGGCACCATCGACGTCGACACCATCAGATACCAGGAAGAGAACGGCAGTGGTGGCTTCGATGCTTTCGAGTACCGGCGCTAGCGATATTGCCCGAGTCCATGAAAGAGCGCCCTCGTCGGGGCGCTCTTTTTTTGTTATGCTTTCGCTACTGGAACCGCTTCGCGCACCGCTTCGTAGGGCTTAAAACTCTTTCGAGGACGGACACAATGGGAATACTCGCCTGGATCGTAGTCGGTCTCGTCGCCGGAGTTCTGGCATCACTGGTGATGGGAGGCACCGGCTACGGAATCATCGGTGACATCATCATCGGCATCGTCGGGGCCTTCATCGGCGGGTGGCTGTTCGGCGCGCTGGGGGTGTCGTCCCCGTGGGGCGGGATGGGCGGGCAGATCTTCGTCGCCTTCATTGGAGCGGTGGTCCTGCTCTTCATCCTGCGGCTCATACGCGGAACCACGCGACGGGTCTGAGAAAAAGACAAAAAGGGTCGGTACCGACGGATCAACGATCGTTTAGGTTGTATGGTTGGGGTGCATCACCCCTCCCACCTGAACGAACGGACACAAAAGGTTGAAATTGAAAGCAGATCTCGGCCACGGCTCGCGGGCTGAAGGGTCCCTGCCGATCGCGGCAGGGCTCGCTCCCGAGATAGAGAGCACTGAAGAAGAATCACCGGAAGGCTCCGACTTAAGGGCCCCCCGGGACTACGCAATACTGGGCGGGCGCACCGTTTTCATCTGCGCCCTCGCCCTTGTCATCGGCGCCGGCGGCGCGCTGATCGCACAGGTATTCACCCGCCTCATCGCGATGGCTACGAACCTCTCCTACTACGGGCGGTTCTCCTCGGCGCTCGCCGAGCCGGCGGGGGGAATACGCGGCCCGCTGATGCTGCTCGCGGTTCCCGTAATCGGCGGCTTGATCGTCGGCCTGATGGCGCGATACGGATCGCCGGCGATTCGTGGCCACGGGATCCCCGAGGTGATGGAGAAGATTCTTTACGGCGAGAGCCGGATTCCCGCCCGGGTGACTGTTCTCAAGCCATTGTCGGCGGCAGTCGCGATCGGCACCGGCGGACCGTTCGGCGCCGAAGGTCCGATCATCGCGACGGGTGGTGCGCTGGGGTCGCTGGTCGGCCAGCACCTCCACATGACGGCCGACGAGCGGAAGACACTCCTTGCCGCGGGCGCTGCTGCCGGTATGGCGGCAACTTTCGGCACGCCGGTGTCGGCGGTGCTGCTGGCAGTGGAGCTGCT
>CAMLDY010000195.1 GCA_946478895.1 uncultured Gemmatimonadota bacterium | reverse complement strand
AGCTCGGAACGGATCTTCACGCTGCTCGACACCGCGCCGAGCGTCCCCGACACCGCCGGGCCGCCTGCTGTTCTGGAGGGTAGTAGCGGCGTCGAGGTGGCTTTCGAGGACGTCTGGTTCGCCTACGATCTCGCCCACATGGCAAAGCAGAAGGCCGGTGAGGCACAGGGAGCCGTACCGGTCGAGTGGGTCCTCAAGGGAGTGAGCTTCAGGGCGCGTCCGGGCGAAACGCTCGCCCTCGTCGGGCACACCGGCGCCGGCAAGACCACCATCGTCAACCTGCTGATGCGTTTCTATGATCCCCAACGGGGCCGGATAACCATCAATGGCGTCGACATCCGCACGATGCCGCTGGAGGAGCTGCGCTCTCTGATCGGTTACGTGCAGCAGGACATCTTTCTTTTCGCCGGCGACGTCGCGACCAACATCCGGTTGTCGAACCCGCTCAGTGATGAAGAGGTGGTGCGGGCGGCGACAAGGGTCGGCGCCGACCGGATCATTCGCGGATTCCCGAATGCGTACGGACAGATCCTCGGTGAGCGCGGAGCGTCGATCAGCGTGGGAGAGCGCCAGCTCCTGTCCTTCGCGCGGGCAGTCGCCGCCAACGCACCACTCCTGCTGCTCGACGAAGCGACGAGTGCCGTGGACAGCGAGATCGAGGCGGAGATCCACGCCGCTTTGAGCGTGCTGGTCGAGGGCAGGACGACGATCGCCGTCGCGCACAGACTCAGCACCATCGCCAACGCTGACATGATTCTTGTTCTACACCATGGGGAAGTGGTCGAGCGCGGCACGCACCGCGAGCTGCTCGATCATCGGGGACGCTACGCGACCCTGTGGAGACTGCAGGCCGGCGACTCGCCGCCGCTGCTTCAACGCGCCGGGTGATGCTTGCCGCTCATTTCCGGTCCCCGTAGTTTGAGGCCAAGAAAGGGTCTCACCAGATTCGCGGCACCCACCAGTAATTCCAAATCCATGAGCTCCCGCTAGTGCACCTTGCTGTTGCGGCTCGCACTGATGTCGGCCGAATTCGAAAGGGTAATGAGGATTCGCTCCACGCTTCGGCCAATGCTTACCGCGGGCTCTTCATAGTCGCGGACGGGATGGGTGGGCACGCGGCGGGCGAGGTTGCGAGCGAGATGTCGGTGGAAATCGTGAGTCACGACCTCTCCGACGTGAACGACCTCACCGCGAGGGAGTCCACCGAGCGTGTCGCGCGCGCTCTCCGCGATGCCAATCGAGCAGTGTTCGAGCGGACCCGAACCGAGCGAGACAAGCTCGGCATGGGAAGCACGGTCTCGGCGCTGCTGCTTTCGCCGAATCGATATCTGATCGGCCACGTCGGCGATTCGCGCATCTATATCGTGCGCGACGGCCAGATGAAACAGCTCACCAAGGACCACTCGCTCGTTCAGGAGCAGGTCGATGCTGGACTCCTCACTCCCGAACAGGCGCGTCGGCATCCCCAGAGCAACGTCATCACCCGCTGCATCGGTATGGCGGACGACATTGAGCCGGACGTATTCGGTGGCGAGGCCCGGGTCGGCGATGCATTTCTGCTCGCCAGTGATGGACTCACCGGGATGATCGAGGATCGCCGCATTCAGCAGCTTCTGCTTTCGCGCGCCAAGCCGGAGCGCATCGTCGACGCGCTCATTCAGGAAGCCAACATGAACGGCGGCAACGACAACATCACCGCGGTCGTAGTACGCGTACTCGCCGAGGAGAATGCGGGCAACACCGACCGCGAGGTCACACCCGTTCCGCCGCCGCGCAACCCGCCCGGCCCAAGCCATGGCTGACCAGAGCGAGACGGTGGGCGGACTCGCTCAGCTCTACCTCGGCAACATCCTGTATGCGCTGGAGCTGGCGGCGTTGTCGCTCGACGAGCAACGGAAGTCGACCGACGCCGCGTTTTACCGCGGCATCGCGCGCAAGCTGGCGGAGGCGCGGGGCAGGGAATCGAAGCGTGAGAATTAGCATCGCAGCCGCTGTGTGCGTCGCATCAGTCGCGTGTGCGAGGGGCAAGACGCCGGCGGCCGCGAACGACTCCGCTTTCGCCGCTCTCCAGCAGCGCGGCGAGACCGCGATGGGCGTGAATCAATACACGTCGCAGCACGTCTTCGAGCCTTTGCCCGATGGCGGTCGCATCGTCCTGCAGCGCAAGGAAAACGATGCAGCGGGCGAACAGACGATTCGCGCCCACATGCGGACCATCGCCGACGCATTCAAGCGCGGTGATTTCGCGCTGCCCGGGTTCGTCCACGCCATGGCCGACGTGCCTGGGACCGCGACGATGAAACGCCTGCACGACGAAATCACCTATACTCCGCGCGACATCCCCGGCGGTGGCGAGGTCGTGATCTCGTCAAAGAATGCGGATGCCGTCGCGGCGATCCACGATTTCCTGGCGTTCCAGCGGATGGATCATCGGGCGGGCATGCACTAGGCGGGCTGGATACTGATGGCGGCAAGAAAAACAACGCGCGCGAAACCTTCAGCGTCGAAGCGCGTGCAAAAACCCTCGGCGTCGAGGCGCGTGAAGACGGGCACCAAGGTCAAGGCAACGGTGGCCGAGCCGACGCGGACCTTTCGTACGCGCGAAGATTTTGCGTCGTGGCTCGAGAAGAACCACGCGCGCTCAACCGGCATCTGGGCGCGCATCGCCAGAAAGGGTGGCGGACTCAAGTCGATGACCTATCAGGAGGGGCTTGAAGTCGCGCTCTGCTACGGCTGGATCGACGCACTAAAGCGTCCCGAAGATGAGACGGCGTGGTTGCAGCGTTTCGTCCCGAGGCGGCCGAAATCGCTCTGGTCGAGAATCAATCGCGAGAAAGCTGTCGCTCTGATCGAGCGAGGGGAGATGCGTCCGGCTGGACACGCCGAGGTCGAGCGTGCAAAACAGGACGGTCGCTGGGAGGCCGCGTACGACTCACCTTCGCGAGCGTCGGTTCCGGCGGAGCTGGAGGCTGAGCTCGCAAAGCGGCCGAAGGCGAAGGCGTTTTTCGAGAGTCTCGACCGGATCAACCGCTACGCCATCACCTGGCGGATTCAGACCGCGACGAGCGCGGAAGCGCGGGCGCGGAGGGTCGAAAAGCTGGTCGACATGATGGAGAGGGGGGAGAAGCTGCATTAGAGTGGCCGGCAGCGGCAAGCTTGGGGCTCCGTCGCTGAGAGCTTTTCTCGGATTCTGAGAGCTGGGTGCCTCCCATGCATCTAACAGTACTGAAGCGGGCAGC
>CAMLDY010000194.1 GCA_946478895.1 uncultured Gemmatimonadota bacterium | reverse complement strand
CGCCGTAGGTCTCGAAGCCGTCCGCGCTCGGTCCTACCGAGTCGCCGGCGTTGTCACCGGTGCAATCCGCGATCACACCCGGATTGCGCGCGTCGTCTTCCTTGACGTTGAACACGATCTTCATCAGATCGGCGCCGATGTCGGCGATCTTGGTGAAGATGCCGCCGGCGATACGCAGCGCGGCGGCACCGAGCGACTCACCGATCGCGAAGCCGATGAAGCAGGGCCCCGCATAGTCGCCAGGGATGAAGAGCAGAATGAAGAGCATCATCAGCAGCTCGACGCTGATGAGAAGCATGCCGATGCTCATGCCCGCTTTGAGCGGGATCGAGTAGCATGGGAACGGCTTGCCGCGAAGACTGGCGAACGCGGTGCGCGAATTGGCGAAGGTGTTGATGCGGATGCCGAACCACGCCACGCCGTAGCTGCCTGCGATCCCGATCAGGCTGAACAACAGGATAATCACGACCTTCGCCGCGGCGAACTTGAGCAGGAAGCCGAAGTAAAGCAGTATCACGAACCCGATGAAGACTTCGAGCAGCAGGATGAACTTGCCTTGCGTGATCAGATAGGTCTTGCAGGTCTCGTAAATCAGCTCGGAAACCTCGAGCATTGACTTGTGCACGGGCATCCGCTTCAGCTGCGCATAATACACGAGGCCGAACAACAGTCCGAGGGCGCAGAATACGAGTCCGCCCATGAGCAGCGACCGACCGTGGATGCCGCCCATGAAGCTTACCTGTGACAAGTCGGGGATTATGAGGTTGGCTTCCCCTCCCGCCTGATGCTCAACCTGCACTGGCTGCGCCGTGCCTGTCGCCGCCGCTGCGATCGCGCTGTCGGTGCGATTGTCAGCGACGCCCTGCGCCATCGCGGCAGTCGCCAGAAACGACATCGACACTGCGAGAGCAAGCGTACCAACTACTCCTGCAAACTTCCGATTCATTCGTGATTCTCCAAGGTGATTATCATCCGGTCGCATCAGACCGGTATTCCTGCTCAGCGAGCGGGCGCGCCTTCTACTTTGCGCCAGATGAAATAGACGGGCACGCCAAGCAGCACTATCACGAGCCCCGAAATCGCCTGGGCCCGGGTCTGGTCTGCGATCAGCAGAATGACTGCAATCGCTGACGCGAGAATGATGTACAGAGCCGGCAGAACTGGGTAGCCGACTGTTTTATATGGTCGTTCGGCGTCAGGCCTGGTCTTCCGGAGCCTGAAGAGTCCGATCGTGGTCAGCGCGTAGAAGATCAGCGCCGCGAAGATCACGTAATTCAGCAGCTGGCCGTAAGTCCCCGTCAGGCAGAGCAAGCTCGTCCAGATCGACTGCGCGATCAGAGCGGCGGAGGGGACGCGGTGAATGTTGAGCCCGCCGGCGCGGCGGAAGAAAAGCCCGTCCCGCGCCATTGCGTAATAGACCCGCGCGCCCGAGAGAATCAGTCCGTTGTTGCAGCCGAAGGTCGAGATCAGGATCGCGACCGCCATGATCGTCCCACCCGCGGCACCGAAAATCGTCTCGGCGAATGCGCTGCCGACCCGATCCTGGGTGGCGTACTGGATTCCGCGCTCCATTACCGTGCTCGCGTTCTCGACCCCGCGCATCGGGAGCGCATTCAGGTACGCGACGTTGGCGAGGACGTAGAGAATGCAGACGAGGCCGGTGCCGTAGAGGAGCGCGCGCGGAAGGTTGCGCTGCGGCGAATGCACTTCCGCGGCGGCGAAGGTCACGTTGTTCCACGCGTCACTCGAGAACAGCGATCCAACGAGCGCCGACCCGAATCCCATCACCAGCGCCGGAGTCAAACCGACAGAGTTGAAGTTTCCGGCGGAGAAATTGGCGGCGATCGCCGGTGCGTGTCTGCCGATGGTGAAGCCGAGCAGGATCAGCGCGATCAAGGCTCCCGTCTTTACGACGGTGAGCGTCGTCTGGACGATCTTGCCTTCCTTGATTCCGCGCAGGTTGATCCAGGTGAGAATCCAGATGCTGATCAGCGCGATCAGCCGCTGCGGCGAAAGTCCGACCTGCACCGGCGCGCCGGCCGTGCCAAAATCCATCTGCGGGAACCACGAGTAGCGGTCGGGAGTGATCGCCGGCCAGATGACGCCGAGGAATTTGCCGAAGGCGACGGCGACCGCGGCAATGGTTCCGGTCTGGATGACCACGAAAAGGGTCCATCCATAAAGAAAGCCCATGAGGTGACCCATGGACTCTCGAAGGAAGACGTACTGACCGCCGGCTCGGGGATACATCGCCGCGAGCTCGCCGTAGGCGAGCGCGCCAAGGATGGTAACGACGCCAGAAACCACCCAGGCCATCAGGAGCCAGAACGGCGAGCCGACGCTGCGAGACATGTCGGCCGAGACAATGAAGATGCCGGATCCAATCATCGAGCCCGCGACGAGCATCGTCGCGTCTGTGAGCGTCAGCGCTTTGACGAACTCGCGCGACGACGCAGCTGTGTCGGCCGTGACTGTCGTGGTGGTCAAAGCTGCCCCTCGTATGCTCGGTTTCCGGGTGGTTCTTTCCTCCTGCGCGCGCGCGGAAGTTACCGTCCGCAGTCCGAAATCGCTAGACGTCCGAAGCGGTACCCGTTGCGGAGTGCGGGGGCAGGACTAAAAGGCATTGCCAATTGCTGCACCGCACTTAGTCCTGCCCCCACACTCCGCAGTCAATTCAGAAGATGAAATGCACGTCAACGGTGTCGCGCATGGGCGTCCCATCCGCATGCACTCCTGGCCTGAATCTGAGTGACCGGAGCACTTCCTCGAGCCGCCGATTGTAACCACCGTCCTTGGACGGATTGAACGAGATCAGTCGCGCATTGCCCTTTTCATCGACATCGAACCACGCGATGAGATGATAGGGTTTGATCTTGTCCGGCGCGGGCAGCGGCGGAATGAAGAGATCGCGCAGCGTCGGTGGGTAATCCTTGCCGGGACCGCCGCCGGTGCCTGGACCAACGCTGCTGCCACGTCCAGTCCCGATGCCGGAGCCGACTCCGCCACCGCTCCCGGGTCCCGCGCCCGCTGTACCCGTGTTGCCGCTTCCCTCGCCGGTTGTCGTCGTCACCGGCGATGTCACCGCTGGCGCGGTTGGCGGAGCAGGAACGAGCGGCGACTCCACCTGCGGCTTCGGCTCCTTCGGCTTCACGGGAGGCACCGTGAGGGGCTTGGGCTTCGGCATCACCGTCGGATCGGACCGTACCTGGACGAACTCCACGCGCTCGTGACGGGCGCCGGCGCCGTT
>CAMLDY010000193.1 GCA_946478895.1 uncultured Gemmatimonadota bacterium | reverse complement strand
GGAGCGATGCTGATGAAGGAGTCACTCGCCATCGCCCGTCGCCGCGGCGCCGATGTGGTCTGGCTGCAGACGTGGAAGGAAGCGTCGTGGGCGGTCGGGTTTTACGAGCACCTCGGTTTCACCATCGTTGGCTCGGCGCCCTTCTACTTCGGCGATCAGGTCGCGGAGGACCACATCCTGATGCTCCCGATTGGGGATTCCAACTGAATGTCGGTGTCACCACCCTCGCTGGCCAATCAGTTCGCCTGCGCGACGACGATGAGCTCCTTCGAGGTATCGCCGAGTGAAGATCGATCGAGATCTCCGTAAAGGGCCGCCACGGTGAAGCCGGTGCGCGCCAGCAAGTGCACCAGCTCATCTCGGAGGTACCACCGCATTTCGAACGCTTGCACGGCGCGGTGTGGTTCGGCATCCGGCGCGCTCTTTACGTAATAAATCAGCTCGACCTCGCTCACCTGGTCGACGAAACGCACACGCTTCACCCGACCGGTCCGCCTGAAGGTCCGACCATCGCCGAGGGCAGTGTCGGGCACGTCTTCGCGCTCGACGCCGTCGGCTGAGACGAGGGCCGAGAAGCTCGGATTGAAGACATCGAACACGAAGCGTCCGCCCGGACGCAGATGGCGCCTGACGCTGCCGAGAAAGCGAAGCTGATCGTCGATGGTGATCTGGTGCTGCATCACCCGAAACGGCGCCGTGACAAGAGCGAAAGTCTTTTTGAGATCGAAGCTGCGCGCGTCGGACTGGTGGAGTGTCACACGCTGGCGCACCTCGGCGTTTTCGCGCTGCAGCTTTTCGGCGCACCGCGCCAGCATGTCGGACGATTCATCCAGCCCGTCGATCGCAATGCCGGCCCGCGCCGTCGGGATCAGAATTCGTCCGGTGCCGCACCCGACCTCGAGAACGGGACCGCCGGCAGCCCGCGCCTCGTCGACGTAAAACGCGACGTCGGCGCGGGACGCGTAAACGGGCACAAAGTCATAAAGTGAAGCGACGACGGGATCGTAATGGGACATGGATTTCGGCTGGCTCGAGGTAACTTGATCCTACGAGGTTTTTGGCTCCAGGTTGCGTGACTGTGGCTCCGAGAAAACAGTCTCTGCAATGTGAGAGTCTCGATGCACCCGCGCACCTGGCGCCATTCGTGGCCCCGCGCCTGGAAGCGCACCCAGTTCGCCCAGCCCGCCAAAATTGCCGGCTGCATCGCCATATCCGCGCTCAACGTCCTCTGGCATGGCCACGGCATTTTCAGATCGTCGCCAACCGCTCTCCGTCTGATCCTGGTCGGCGCCGGCGGTTACGTCGTGACGACGGTCGCGGAATTCCTGTGGCTCGTCTACACCGGACCGCAATTCACCGGTTTCGAGTCGCCGACCGCGGCGAAGGTCGCAGCGATGCCGGATGCCGCCGCCGATCCGCTCGCGGTGGAATTGAGTGTCCTCCCGCCCGGCGAGCTCCGCGAAGAGACTCTCGAGCTAGCCGAGGCGATGAAGTCGTTCGAGGCAGGGAGCGACCGCGAATTTGTGAACACTCTCGCGGCCGCGAGCGGCATTCCCGTGACCAGCGAGGCGGAGAAAGACGAGGTGCTCGACCAACAGAGCGCGGTGCTGATGGAGCACAACCTTCGAACCTGGCGCGCCTATCGGGAGCGCTTCTACCGTCCCGCCCGCGCCTTTCGCGACGAGCTCCGCAAGCGCCTCGGCATCCGCAATCTGAACAGCGAGCCACGTATCCCCGCGCTCGACCAGGCGGTGCTTAGCGGAGCCCGGCCGATTACGCAGGCGGCCAATTATCTGGCTGGGCTCGCGCGGCGGCTACGGTAATCAGTTACTCGGCGTAGAGTCCGCGACTCGACGATTCGCACCCCTAGTCGAAAAGGTGGCAGGTGGGAGAGGATGCACAGAGATGCTCTGGTAGCAGTTTTTCTACTCGCATTCTCGCTGCGTCACGCCCCTATTGAATGCGCCGGATAAACTGCAATCCGTGCCTCTGACCACGTCTCCTACCTGCCACCTTTAGGACTAGAGTGGGCAGTTTCGAGGGAGAGTCTTGACGCCGCGCTACTACGCCGCGGGCTTTTGAGGCTCGGCCTCCTCCAGCCCGACCTCGATCTGGGACAGCGCGTCGGGCGAGATGCTGTGCGTGGCGGAGATGTTGAACTTGCGGCGCAGGTACTCCTCGAAGGTGATCCACTCGCCCTCGTACTCCACCGACCGCGACCAGGCGCAGAGAGTCACCAGATTGCGGTAGTGCTCGGCGCCGCGCGCGATCACCATCAATGCGATCAGCATCAGGCACAGCGCGGCGGCGAGACCAACCGAGATCAGATCGCCGTGACGCAGCTCGGTGACGAGAGCCTTTTGGCGGTTGCGGAGCAACGTCGCTTCCTCGGCGGTCATCGATTGCAGCTTGATTCGAATCGCGGTCATCAGGCTGTCGCTGCGTGTTTCTTTGACTGCCTTCAAAGCGATGTCGCGCTTGCCAGCGCGCTCGAGTCTTATCGTTGAATCGAGCTCGGCGATTTTTGCGCGCGAAAGTGACTCGATGATCAGGAGCCGGCGCAGCTGCGCGGAGTTGTCGGAGACGAGGCGGCGCAGGTTCGCCAGACGATTGCGTACGTCCAGGGTTGCCGCATCGTAGGGGCCTAGAAAGCTCGGGTTGCCGGTCAGGAGATAGCCCCGCTGCCCCGATTCCGCCTCGCTCATCCGGGCTTCTACCGTGGCGAGCTCACGCTGGACTTCCAGGGTCTGACTCACCCACTCGAAGGACTCGGTGGCCGCAGTGCCGCCCTTCCACTCGAGCAGCAAGAGCGCACACATGACCAGCGCCGTCGACGCCAGCCCGAATGAGAGAAGAATCGGCCTGCTGTGGGGAATTTTCATGGTGAGCTTTGGAGCGGACTTCGGGGGCAACTTTCTTCTCCTATAGGACGATTTAGACCTCGGCCGGGTATCCACGCCGCTGTCAAACTTCGGTACATTGCGACGTGCCAAAAGCGGCCCCTCCGCGACAGGAAGATCTTCCCCTTCACGATGACGTGCGCTGGCTCGCCGGCGCCCTCGGCCGCGTAATTCGCCGGCTGGAAGGTGACGAGGCGTTCACGATCGTCGAGCGGCTCCGGGTGGCGACCCGCGCCCGGCGCCACGGGGAATCCGGCGCCCCAAGCCTCGAGGATATCCTTCGGCAAATCGACGGTTTAACAGTTGATCAGTGCGCCGTGGCCGCACGGGCGTTTACGCTCTTCTTTCTGCTGATAAACACAGCAGAACAGACCCACCGGGTGCGCCGGCGCAACGCGTA
>CAMLDY010000192.1 GCA_946478895.1 uncultured Gemmatimonadota bacterium | reverse complement strand
AGCAGCTGTTACGCTTGCAGCTGCCCGCTTTCTTTCATGTGGCGGCCTGCCAAGCGCTCAGTTCCGAGCCTCCGAGATGTCAGGCCGAAGCTTGACCGCATCCCGAAGGTACACATGCGATTCGATCGGCCTCGCTGCCCGCGGCTCGACCTCCACCAGCACCCGCAGACAGCGCGGCATTGCGCCAGCCACCGGGATCTCGCTGGCGCAAAGGAGCGGGACGTCGACCCAGCCCATCTCGCGGGCGGCGAGAGCGGGAAAGGCAGACGTCAAATCGGGGGTTACCGTGAACCAGCAACTGATGATCTCATCGGTCTCCAGCCAGTTCCGCTCGACTATTTCCTGGAGCAGCTCGCGGGTGGCCGTCGCGATCTCGCGCGGATCGTCGCACTCCACCGACGTCGCGCCGCGAATGGCGTGGGTGCGGCGCCACAGCTTGGAGCGCTGGGAGACGAGCGCGACGAACCGCGTGTAATTGTCGCGAGTATCCTGGATGCCTTCCTCGAGGATGGTCAAACCATAGCGCTCGGCGGCGGCGCGGCCCGCGATGGCGGCACGGGTGGGATCGCCGCGCTCGGCAACTTCGCGCGCAGCGCCGGCGGTGTCGAAGGATTTCGCGGGCTTGATCGACGGGTGCTGCTCGAAGAACCGACTGCACTGAGCCAGTGCGACGGCGTGACTCGCCGCACTCTTCAGCATCGCGAGCGTCGCGCCGCGCGGCGCCATCAGGCAATGCCGTACCGGCACCATCACCTCGCCGACTTGCCGCAGCTCTGGATGCGCGGCGATAGCCTGGAATCCGGGTTCGACCCGTCCGACGATGGAATTCTCGACCGGGATCACGCATGCGTCGGCATCGCCGGTGATGACGGCGCGCACGACCGCCGCAAACGTGGGCATCGGGACGTGCTCGATCGGATGGCGCCAGATATCGGCGATCGCAGACTCGCCATAGGCGCCTCGATCGCCCTGAAAGGCGACGCGCATCGGCTGCGGCTTCGCGCGCGCGGGTGCGCTGCCATTCGATCCAGGGGTTCCGAGGTGCGCTGGTTTCGACTTCAACATGGTTTTCCTGTTGGTTGGAGCCCGCCGTTCGCCTGGGGATAAAAAAAGCCCCCGCGCTGCGGGGGCCGGCTGCGTGATTTGACGATTACTCAGCTACGCGCGAGCGGGCCCCTGCGGAAGGAATCCGTAGAAGTAATAGCTCGCGGTAAAGGAGAGTTTCGGCATGGGACAATTCTAGGAATTATTTCCGGGAAAGTAAAGGATGGATCACTGACCACCGCTCGTACATAAGCGGGCAGCTGCAGGCTTTACAGCAGCTACGCCAACAGCACGGCACGTACGAATCCCTTCGCCGTTCCCATTGCGGATTCCGACGACGAGACGCGAAGCCTCCCGAGAGCTGTCAGCGTGGCTGCTGTAAAGCTTGCGGCTGCCCGCTTTCTTACGAGAGGTGGCCAGCCGAAGCGGTCCAACGCCTACGCAGCATCATCCCCATTCCTGCGTCTACTCAGGAACGAAAACCTCAAGACTCTCTCGCGTCTTCTCTCCGCCTCGAGATTCAGCGAGCGTGCGCGCAGCAGATCGTCGAGCGCGATGAGCCCGAGCAGCTCCCGGCCGGGCGTGCGCGCCACCACCGGGAACCGGGTCAGTCCGGTGTGCGCCATCCGGTGTACGACGACGCGCAACGGCTCGTCGGGGTACGCAGTCGTCGGAGTAGATCGCACGATGCCGGGGAATTCGGCGACGCAGTTGTCCGGATTTGCTTCGACGATGCGCTGCAGATCGACGCGCGTTACCACGCCCACAACCTTCTGGGTTTCATCCACGACCGGGAATAACCGCTGTGGTCCCTTCTTCGGATCGACCTTCAACGCTGCCCTGAGCAAGTCGACCGAAACTGTCGGCGTGAGCGCGACGATGTTCGGCCGCATCACTTCGCGCGCGAACAGAATCTCGAGTGGATCGACGGCGTACTCGCGGCTGAGATGGAATCCGCGGCGCGCGACTTTCTCGGTAAGTATGGATCGGCGGAGCGCGAGTACCGTGCAGCCGTGCGCGAGCGTCACCGCGACCAGCAGCGGCAGCAGCATGTTGACGTCGTGGGTGAGCTCGATCATGAACACCACGCCAGTGAACGGCGATCGCATCGTGCCGCCGAGTATCGCGCCCATGCTGACCAGAACCCAGAAGCCGACGCCTTCCGACGGCAGCACCAATCCTTCGAGGCCGCCGAGCGCGCCGCCCATGATGAGAAGTGGCGCGAGCACGCCACCCGACGTTCCCGAGCCGAGCGACACCGACCAGATGATCGATTTGACGATCAGCACCAGCACCACCAGGTGCAGACTCAGCTGGCCCTGCAGCATCGCGGCAATCGTATCGTACCCGACGCCGAGCGCCTGCGGGCAAATCAATCCACCAATGCCGATCACGACGCCGCCGATCGCCGGCCACCACATCCAGTGAATTGGCAGCTTCTTGAACGCGTCTTCCGATGCGTAGACCGCGAGCGTCAACAGCGCCGACAACCCGCCGGCGAGGATGCCGACGACGACGCAGCCGGCGAGGCCTTCGGGGCCGATGAACGCGTTGTGCGGCGGGACCGGAAAGAGCGGGCCCATGCCGAGGATGTAGCGGCGCGCAGCGGCGGCGGTCGCACTCGCGAGCGCAACGGGAATCATGCTGCGCGGCTTCCACTCGAACAGGAGCAATTCCACGGCGAGCAGTACTGACGCGACCGGTGCCGCGAAAGTCGCCGACATTCCCGCCGCGGCGCCGGCGACGAGCAAAGTCTTGCGCTCGGATGCGGTGAGGTGGAAGAACTGGGCGATCAACGAACCAACCGCGCCGCCGGTCATGATGATCGGACCCTCGGCGCCGAACGGGCCGCCGGATCCGATCGAGATCGCTGACGAGATCGGCTTGAGCACCGCGACTTTGGGCTCGATGCGACTGCCGTTGATGAGGATCGCTTCGATTGCTTCGGGGATGCCGTGGCCGCGAATGCGCTCCGATCCGTAGCGCGCCATCGCGCCGATGATCAGAGCGCCGGCGACGGGGACGAGAATCTCGAAAGGACCGAGGTGGTTGCCGGCAGGGGAAACCAGCGCGGTGCCCCAGCGCTGGAAGAAGAACAGGTTGGTGAAGATCCCGATCAGCCGGAGCAGGATGAAGGCGACGTAGGCGCCCGCCAGGCCGATGAACATTGCCATCACACTGATGGTGATGACGCGGGGGCGGGTGGTGAAATCGCCGAGTGGGGAGCTGTCGCCTTCCAGTCTATACATCCTCTTG
>CAMLDY010000191.1 GCA_946478895.1 uncultured Gemmatimonadota bacterium | reverse complement strand
GCAGTTACTGCGCAGGCCGGAGCCGTCAGTGAGACAATGCGTCGGCGTAGAGCGGGTTTGGCCGCAACTCTCCTTCGACGAGAATCTCCCGATCCCACGGCAGGATGATGGTGCTCTCCGTCGCAATCGCGTGGAAGTCGGGAGCGTAGGGTCCCGTCCGAAACGCTACGGCAGTCCGAATCTCGGCGGCGCCCGCATCCTGCACCGCAGAAATCGCGAGTCTGATGGTGTCGCCCGAGTCGCACGTTTCATCCACGATCAGAACCCGCTTCCCGCGCGCCTCACGCGGCGCGGTCCCGAAGATCTCGGGTGATTCTCGCTCGCTCGCGCTCCGATATTTGCGGCTCACTACCAGGGAATGAAACTCGCGTCCCAGAATCGCCGCGATCACTGCGCCGGGGATCACCCCCGCGGTCGCGATGCCGATGACGAGCTCGGGGTCGTAGGCGCGCGCGACCTTGAGAGCAAGTCCACGCGACAGCTCGCCGAAGAACGGCCACTCGATTTCCATGACGCCTTTGGTGGCGTCGACGGTGTGTTTACGCGGTGACATTTAGCTCCCAAGCTGTTTGGGGAAAAGCAGTTAGGTTAAGCTAGCCCTCTCACATCATAGTCGGTAGATTCGACCAAATGTCATTCTGGGACCGCCTGACGGGCGGCAAGCCGAAACCCCCGGCAGAAAACCTCGACTACCTCAGCGAGGCGCTCGCGCTGGAACGCCAGGGCGACTACGACGCCGCGCTGACGTCATACCGGCTTGCACTCCGCCAGAAGCCCAACAATCACAAGGTCCTCCAGAACATGGCGATCGCGTACTCCAAGCTCGGTCAGCTCGACGAAGCGGTGCGCTGCTACCGTCGCGCGCTCGCCATCGAGCCCAAGCTCTCCGGCGCGCACTACGGGCTGGCGTTTCTGCTGCTCCGCCGTGGCGACGTCAGCGATGCCGCCTACCACCTCGAGGCGTTTCTGATGGATCCCCCGCGCAGCCCCGAGGCAGAGCGGTGGGTCAAGCACGCGCAGAAGACCCTCGACGAGATGAAGAGCTCCGACGCGCCCCCGGCCGCGCAGAAGCTGAAGACGAGCGAGTACCCCGGAATCCTAGAATAGATGGGAGCAGTCCTCGCCGTAGTAAGCCAGAAGGGAGGAGTCGGCAAAACCACCACCGCAGTCAACCTCGCCGCCGCATTTGCGCGCCGCGGGATGA
This sequence comes from uncultured Gemmatimonadota bacterium, assembly GCA_946478895.1. Next base: position 2,103 of record CAMLDY010000191.1, on the reverse strand, counting down.
AGACCCTGTTGATCGACGTCGATCCGCAGGGCTCGGTTCGGTACGGCTCCGGCCTCGCGCGCGGCCACGACACCGCCGGATTCGCGGACTACCTGAACGGCGAGCGCACCCTGCGCGAGATCATTCTGCCGACGTCGCTGCCGTGGCTGCGGGTGATTCTCGCCGGCTCCGTCGCAGATGAAGCCGATCACGCCGTTTACTCGCAGCTGGTGCGGGAGACCAACGTACTTCAGGATCTGCTTGGCATGGCAGAGCAGCGTTGTCAGGTCGTCGTCGTCGACACGCCGCCGGGCCTCGGCTCGATCACCAGAAAAGTCCTCGGCGCCAGCGAGCACGTCATCGTGCCGCTCCAGTGCGAGCCGCTCGCGCTTCAGACGACGCCGCAGATTCTGCGCATGATTCAGGACATCGTCGCCGTCAACGAACGGCTGACCCTCGACGGCATTCTTCTCACGATGTACGAGGAGAACAATCCGGCCAGCGACCGGGTCGTCGATTACGTGAGAAGACACCTGCCCGCCAACATCGTCTTCGACGTCGTGATTCCACGCACGCCGCTCACCGCCGACGCGTTCGCGGCCGGCCAGCCCGTCGTGGTGCGCAATCCCGCCGACGCGGCCGCGCAGGCGTACGTGAATCTCGCCACGATCCTCGCCGACCGACTGGTATGACCCGATTGTCGGTTCGCGTAGCATCTTTGGGTTGCGGTGTCTTCGCGATCGCCGCTGTCTACGCCTGCACCAACATCAGCGACGCGTCGGACGCGGTGCTTTCCATTCAATTCGATTCCCTCCCCTCACCATCCGTCGTGCTCGGTGACAGCCTGCGCGACACCACCGGCGCCGTCGCGCTACCAGTGGTGCGGGCCTTCAACTTCAAGGGAGGCGAGATCGCGCAGCCGCCGGTATGGTTTCAGTCGCCGGATTCGGGAGTCACCGTCGACAGCGCCAGCGGCGCAATCGTTGGCGACAGCCTGATCTCCAATTCAGCGCGGATCGTCGCCACCGTTGGGCAGCTCCAGGCCATTCAGCGGGTGGATGTCACGCTGCGGCCCGATCTCATCCAGGCGGTCAATCTGGAGGACAGCCTCAAGTATTCGCTGGCTGACACCACCAGGGACATCTCACCCGAGCTCCAGGTCAGGCTCACCCACGGCGTTGCACCCAACGACAGCGTGGTGAAATCCTGGATCGTGAGCTTCGTTATCGTCTATGCACCCAACCCGCAGCTCGGCGAGCTCGTCAACGATGGATCGAAGCCATCGACCGTCGACACCACCAATACGAGTGGGATAGCGGGAAGGAAAATTCGGCTGCATCCTACGTTCCTCAGCTCGGCGACGCAGGTAGATTCGATCGTCGTCAACGCGACGGCCAGATACAGAGGAGCACCAGTCAGCGGCAGTCCAGTCCGCCTGGTGCTTCGTCTGACGCCGCTTAGCTAACCGTTGGAGGAGAGAATGGCGCTGACGGAAGCCAGAGGTGGACCGCGACCCGCTCCGGGAACGCTCAATCAGCTGTTCTTCGACGCCGTCGCAAAATACAATCGGCCGGACGCGCTGCAGTACAAGAAGGATGGCGCGTATCGTCCGATCTCTCACCAGGAAGTGGCGGATCGGGTTCGGCACGCGGCGCGTGGGCTCGCCTCACTCGGCGTGCGTCGCGGCGAGCGGGTCGCGATTCTCTCCGAGAACAGGCCCGAGTGGGCGATCGCCGACTTTGCCTGTCTGACCGCCGGACTCACCGACGTCCCAATCTATCCGACGATCCCACCCGAGCAGATCGCCTACATCCTCAAGGACTCGGGGGCCGTCGCGATCTTCGTCTCCAACAGCACGCAGGCCGAGAAAATCAGGGAGATCCGCAACCAGGTCTCATCGCTCAAGACCGTCATCAGCTTTGACGAAGTTCCCGGGCTTGCCAACATCTCGATCGCGCAGCTGGAGCAGATGGGACTCCCGGGAGAGAACAGGGAATCGACCGCGGTCTATCGCGAGGACGCGCTGCGGGTGAAGCCGGACGATCTCGCAACGATCATCTACACCTCGGGCACCACCGGCGAGCCCAAGGGCGTGATGCTCAGCCACGACAACATCTTTTCCAA
>CAMLDY010000190.1 GCA_946478895.1 uncultured Gemmatimonadota bacterium | reverse complement strand
CTTTTGTCCTACCCCGCGCGCAAAGCCCCAAGGACCGCAGGCAATGCTCCGACAACCCAGACGATCGCCGCCGCGATGTAAGCCTGCTGCTTAGGGATCTTTCCAACCACGTGCAATCCGATCGCGAGGAGCACCGTCACCCAGATCGTGAACAGATCGACCCGGCTCCCGAGCGCGATCAGCACCGGTGATGTTTTATCCGGATCCATGAAGCGCGCCAGATTCAGCCCCACGCTGTTGGCCGAGTTGAGACTCTCCGGACTCATGAACAGCGCCTGCGCCGCGTTGACGAGGATCTGCACGAGGCGCGGGATCTCGGAATAAGTCGCAACCATGATCGCCGCGGCGACGCCCTCCTTGGCGTCGAACAGTTTGCCGACCAGCCATAGCACGATGCCGGTTCCGAAAACCGTGATCGTCAGGACCACCAGGAAGAAAATCGGCGCCATCTTCTCGAAGAATCCGCGGCCCGACGCCAGCTGCTCGGCGGTGAGGTTCGGGTTCTTGCGCATCGCCGCCGCGCCATTGCGCGCGAACTCCGCGTCCATGATCGGCGCCATCGCGTTCTTGGTCAGGAAATAGAGAACGACCGACGCGACGAGCAGGATCAGCAGCGCCATCCCGAATTTTCCGTCCGCCCTGCGCGCAAAGACCTGCGACGGCGCGTAGAAAATGTCGACGAAATCCTCCCACAACCCAGCCTTTGCTGGTGCCGGCTCTACATCCTTGACCGCATCGGCATCAACGCCCATTGACGCATCCTCGAGGTTGGAGATGTGCTCGCACCAACTTTAGCACCATCCGGGGCGCGGCACCACCACGGGCGTAGGTGGTTTTTCCCTAGCTCGCGTCGCAATTGCAACTGAACGAGTGTCTGCGAGCTGCAACGGAACGGGCGGGTGGCGTCAGGTGTGCAGGCGCCTGGCGACGGGTAACTACCGTGGGACATACTCCCGCGCGATTCAATCGAGAGGCAACTGACTTTCGTGCGCACAACTACGTCCCACGGTCGTAACCTGAAGCCAGGCGCCTGATCCCAGACGCCTCCCGCCCGTTCCGTTGCAGTTAACGATTACGCGATCCTCTCCTCAAAACTTCTGGCGGCCACCGCCATGAGCAGCACCAACAAAATCAGCAGCACGCTGTACGCCGCCGCCGTCCCGAACGCCAGCGCCCGCAGCTGAGCGAGGATCTCCATCGAGATCGGTCTGTTCGAGTGTGTGTACAGCACCACACTCGCGACGAATTCGCCCACCGCCGTCACCGCCGCGAGTAACCCTCCTGCGACCAATCCCGGCCGCGCCGCGGGAAGAATCACACGTCGCATCGTGAGCAACCACGACGCCCCGAGCCCGCGCGCTGCATCCTCGAGCGACGCGTCCATCTGCCGCAGCGATGATTCCACCGCCGACGCGACCAACGGGATGTCGCGGATGAAATAGGCAAGCGGCAAAATCCAGAACGTTCCGACCAGCAGCACTCTGCCAGTCAACAGATCGTTTCTGCTGAACGTCGCCGCGAGGCCGAGCGCGATCGCCGTCGCCGGAATCGCCCACGGCAGCGCCACCAGCAGCTCGAGCAGCCCCCGCCCCTTGAACCTGCGGAAGACGATCAGATATCCGGCGATGAAGCAGACCACCAGGTTCGCCGCCGTCGCGATCAACGCCATGGACACGCTGTTCGTAATCGGCCGCCACAGCTCGGCCTCCGAGAACAGTCGCCGGTAATTCTCGAGAGTGTACTCGGGCGGCAGCACCTGGGTCGTCCACACTCCGTCCCGCGCGAACGACACCAGAATCACCATCAGGTGCGGCAGCACCAGCATGATCACCAGAATCGCCGACGCGATCGTCGTGAAGATCTGGATCTTTCGCGACCTGATCACTCTTCGCGTCCGCCCGCCTTTGCTCGCCAGCGTGTAGCGTCGCTTCCGATCCAGCCACCGAAACAGCGCCAATCCGGCCACCGCGCTCAGCGCCAGCACCGTCGTCTCCACGTACGCGAGCCCCATCGCGCCATTGGTCTTCGACGCCAGGATCTGCGTCGACAACACCCTCAGCCCTCCACCGAAGATGTACGGCGCCGAGAACGAGCCGAGCGAATTCATGAACACCAGGAGCATCGATCCCGCCACCGCCGGCATCAGGAGCGGCAATGTCACTCTTCGCAGGCGATGCCAGGTATTCGCGCCGAGTCCCGATGCTGCTTCGTCGAGCGTTGCGTCGAATCGCTCGAGTCCCGCCGACACGAACAGGAAGACGTACACGTACATCGTGTAGGCGTGGACGAACACGATCGCGCCGATCCCCTGCAAGCGCCACGGCGCCTCCGCCATGCCGAAGGCGCGCTGGATCGCGCGCGTTATCACCCCGCTCTCGCCGTACAAAAAGAGAAATGCGATTACGCCAACCAGAGGCGGCAGCGCGGCGGGAAGCGTTGCAACGGCGCGCAGCAATCGCCGGCCCGGAAACTCGAAGCGTCCCAGCAGAAACGCGAGCGGCACTCCGACAGCCAGCGACGCGAACACCGACGCGACCGAGATCACGATGCTGGTCCATAGCGCCTCGCGATCGGCGGGACTATTCGCGAATTCGCGCCAGTGCCCGAGCCCGTCTTCAAAGCTTCCCGCAATCACCGCCACGTTGGGGTACACGACGGTCCACAACAGCAGCGCGATGACCGGAACCGCCAGGATCCAGCTCTGTCGCCTGAACGCCGATTTCATCCCGGCACCAGCGGAAACGGCCCCTTGAGCGGCGACACCGACACGTTGTCGTCCTCGTGCGCCGAGCTCGATGGCGATTCGACATCCACGGTGATTCCGTCGGCGAGCTGGATACGATAAACGACCAACCCGCCGGCGAAGCGCCGGTTGGTGATCTTGCCTTTCCACGCCAGCACGCTCGCCCCGCGCGCCATCTCCAGCGCGTCGGGGCGCAACACCACGAACGCGTTCGCGACCGGCGACTGCACTCCGGCGGGCCTCGTCACCGCCAGATCGCGCGCCACTCCACCGATCGTGACCGTCGCGACGTTGCCCTTGTCGACCGCCGGCACGATGCTTCCGCGCCCAATAAAAGCGGCGACTTCGCGCGATGCCGGCGAATGGTACAGATCCTCCGGCGTTCCAGACTGCAGCAGCTTCCCGTTTTTGAGCAGCGCAATGCGGTCGGCGATCGCGAACGCGTCTTCCTGATCGTGCGTCACGAACAATGCCGGCACTCCTACTCGCCGCAACATCGCGCGCAGATCGTCACGCATCGCCTGTCTCAGCGTCGGATCGAGGTTCGATAGCGGCTCATCCAGGAGCAACGCCCTCGGCT
>CAMLDY010000189.1 GCA_946478895.1 uncultured Gemmatimonadota bacterium | reverse complement strand
TCGTCACACCGCTACGTTGGGTACTAAGATTGAGAGCCGGAACCATTCACAAGACACCCCAATGATCGTCCACCTGATCGACGGCACTTACGAGCTCTTCCGCCACTTCTACGGACACCGGCGCTACAACCAGGGCAAGGACAAGCCGTATCAGGCTGTCGCCGGTGTCCTTCACTCGATTCTGGAGATAGTGGAGACCGGCGGGACCCACATCGGCGTCGCTACCGATCACGTCATCGAGTCGTTCAGAAACGAGCTGTGGCCAGACTACAAAACGGGTGAGGGAATGGAGCCCAACCTCGTGGCGCAGTTCCAGCCCCTGGAAGATGCGCTCGCGGCTATGGGGGTCGCAGTGTGGCCGATGGTGGAGCTCGAGGCAGACGACGGCCTCGCTTCAGCGGCCCACCTGGCCGATCAGGACTCGCGCGTCGAAAAAATCTGCATTTGGGCCAACGACAAGGACCTCGGCCAGTGCGTGCGGGACGATCGGGTCGTCCAGATCATCCGCAAAGGAATGGAAGTGCGAAACGCTGAAGCGGTGCGCAAAAAATTCGGCGTCGTCCCAGAGCTGATTCCGGATTTCCTCGCGCTGGTCGGAGATGCGCAGGACGGCTATCCCGGAATTCGCGGGATCGGTCCTTCGACCGCGGCAGCGCTGCTCAACAAGCACGGACCGATCGAATCCTTTCCCGACGGCGTGCTCGGCGACAACCGCGACAGCGCGCTGCTGTTCAAGAATCTCGCGACGCTGCGAATCGACGCGCCACTCTTCTCCGATGTCGACGAGCTCGAGTGGAATGGGCCGACGCCGGGATTCAAGGAATGGGCGGACCGGATCGCCGATCCGAGATTGCTGGCGCGCTGCGAAAAAGCTGCCGCGTCGCGCACAACAACATAGGCTAGGCTGGAGGCGGCCGCTCCGGCTTTTTCTTTTCAGCCGCTGTTGCGCCGAGTCGCTCGCGATCGGTTGAAGACGGGTCGAACCCGTCGGCGCGCACGTCGAGCACGAGCGCGTATGGACTCTTCGGCGCGTACTCCTCCCGAATCCGGATCGTCTCACCCGGCTCCGCCGTCGCCAGCTTCATTTCGATGAGCTCGGCGAGGTGAGCGAGCTGCTGGAGTGATCCACGAATGGCGTGGCTATCGAAACCAGGCTCGGGGTAGGTCATGATCTCGAGCGAGCCGTACGGGCCAAAGTGCTTTTTGGTGCCATCGACCTCGTTGGCGTGATCGTTGGTGTAGCCGAGCAGGAGGTCGGGGAAGTAGAGAAGTCCTCGACGCGATCCCGTGAGGATCCAGGTGCGCTTCTGATCGTCGAGCTCGCAAAAGAATCCCAGCTCACGCCACTTCTGCTTGATCTGATCTTGGGTGAGCTGCGGGCGCTCGGCCGGCGCTTCCGTCTCTCCGCGCAGCAGCTTGCGGACGTAAAAGAATCCGCCGACCACAATCGCAAGAAACAGGACCTGCAGCATCGCGACCCGGTCAGGCGCTGCGCGCGATCATGACAGCGACGCCATGTCGATCACGAACCGATAGCGCACGTCGCCCTTGAGCATTCGCTCGTAGGCCTCGTTGATGTATCTGATGTCGATCACCTCGACGTCGGACATGATGCCGTGCTTCCCACAGTAGTCGAGCATCTCCTGGGTCTCGGGCACGCCGCCGATGCCGGAGGACGCGATGCTGCGCCGCGCGTCCATGAGTGTGAAGATCTCGACCTCCGCCGGAGTCGGCGGTGCGCCGACGCACGTCATGACGCCGTCGAGCCCGAGCAGCTTGAGGTACAGGTTGTAATCGTGCTTCGCCGAGACGGTGTCGAGAATGAAGTCGAAGTATCCGCCGAGCGAGTCGAGCGTGGCGCGGTCGGTGGTGAGCGCGAATTTGTGGGCGCCGAGTCGGCGCGCGTCTTTCTCCTTCTCGGGCGACGTGCTGAGCATCGTCACTTCCGCGCCGAACGATGCGCCGAACTTGACCGCCATGTGCCCGAGTCCGCCGAGACCGACAACGCCCAGCCTGGTGCCCTTGCCGACCTTCCAGTGTCGGAGTGGTGAGTAGGTGGTGATGCCGGCGCAGAGGAGCGGCGCGACGTTCTGGAGTGGCAGCTTCTTCGGAATCGTGTGGACGAACTCGTCGTGAACGACGATGCGCTTCGAGTAGCCGCCCTGGGTCACCTCGCCGGTGCGCTTGTCGTGCGAGCTATAGGTAAGAACGCTGCCGACGGTGCAGTACTGCTGCAGACCTCTTTTGCAGTTCTTGCATTCGCGGCACGAATCCACGATCACACCCACGCCCGCGATGTCACCCGGCTTGAACCGCTTCACCTTGCCGCCAACTCCGATGACTCGACCGACGATCTCGTGACCCGGCACGACGGGATAGATCGTCTGCTTCCACTCGTTGCGCGCCATGTGCAGATCAGAGTGGCAAACGCCACAGTAGAGAATCTCAATCTGGACGTCGTGCGGCCCGGCCGCGCGTCGCTGGATAGTGAACGGTGCGAGCGGAGTCTGTGGTGACTGTGCGGCGTAGGCAGGGGTCGGCCCTGCCGGAACCGCCGCGAATTTGGCAGCGGATTTCGGCGCCGCTTTCTTTGTTACCGAGCGTTTCGCTTTACCGCGCTGGGTCTTCATTGTGCCACCCTCGACCGTCTTAGCATCCAACCATACAGCCACACCACCGCCGCGACGAAGAGCACGACGCCCAGCCACGGCGCGGCCGCGAAGCTCTCCGGCACCAACGCGATCGGCGCATCCTTGGAGAACCCGACGATCAGGCCGGCATTGATCACACCCCAGATGCTTTCGCCCACGATCAGACCAGACGCTACGAGAGTTCCCAGCCGCTGTGCGCGCTCCGGATTCGGCATCGTGCTCACCCGCCGGTCGTACCAGTGCGCTAGCACCGCACCGATGATCACTGCGAAGGTCGCCGACATCGGCAGGTATATACCGATTCCCACCGCCAGCGGCGGGATGCGCAGCTTCTTCATCCAGCCCAGGATCTCGTCGAGAATCACCAGTCCCACTCCCACCAGCGCTCCGATGGTCAGCATCTTCCACTCGAGACTGCCCCCGATCACGCCCTGCGCCAGCGCCGCGATCAGGGTCGCCTGCGGAGCAGGGAGTGGATTCGCGGCGACGACGTTGACGTTCGGCGCTCCCGCAAACCCATAGGCACGCGCTAGAAGATTCAGCACGAACGGAATCACCGACGCGCCCGCAGCGACGCCGACGATCAGCGCGATCTGCTGCCGCATCGGAGACGCGCCGACCAGCTGTCCGGTCTTCAGATCCTGAAGGTTGTCGTTGGAGATCGTCGCGCACGCAAACACGATCGCCGTCACGAACAGCGCGACCGCTACCAGCGCCTGCCGGTTCTCGGCCGTCGGCGTCACCGCCAGCGCGAACACCGACGCGCAGACCACGATCGA
>CAMLDY010000188.1 GCA_946478895.1 uncultured Gemmatimonadota bacterium | reverse complement strand
CAGCTCCATTAATCAATGGTATGGCTCAATTTGTACGGATTATGATCCGGAAGGCGTTCGAGAAAGCATGGACCCTCCGTGCGCCTTGCGACACTGCATTTTCCCTCAACAAACTCCCACCGAAGCCGGTACAGGTTGAAAAGCCATTAGCCATCTGTCGCCGACTTTCGCCTCGAGGTTGGGGGAGCACGCTCCCGAGACGATCGGCGTCGCCGTTGTGTTCGAGGTACGATCTGGCAGCTTGACGTGAAGATCATTCCTGCAATCGCGAAGAGCCCGGAAGTTCTCTTCATTCGGTAACACCTGCCGACCGGTACTCCGCGAGCATCGCTTCACTGAAGCACACAAACTGAACGACGTCAATAGAGCCAGCCTCCGCGGCGAACGCGCGACACGTATCGATGGCGACCCTGGTCGCCTCCGCCGCTGGGTATCCGTAAGCGCCGGTGCTGATTCCAGGGAAGGCGACAGTCGGTGGGACATCCGCCGATCGCGCGCATTGCTTGGCCGAGCTGCGGTCCGGCAGCACGGTTGATGGCGCCGTCGACTCCGCCCCCAGGAATGAGCGCGTCGTTGGCAGCATTCACGATCGCGTCGACGCCGAGCCGGGTTATGTCGCCTTGAAGTGCGCTGAGCTTCATGCCCTGTTCGCCACGGAGATGGTGTCTACGGCAATCTGGCTGAGTGGCTCGAAGAGATCTCGACTCGCTCCAGCTGCACCGAAATTCCCAAACGCAACGTGTTGTGGATCTCGGCGACGCGATCGGTATGCTCGGCGAGTCGGCGGGCTCGCTCTTCTCCGGCGTCGGTGAATATCCGCGCCCAGTACCGAATCATCCGCGCCGGCTCGCCAACTCCGCCGAACTCAGCGACCGCCTCGACCTCCACGCCGCGAATCTCGATCCCTTCAGCCTTCGCTTCGCGATAAACATCGTTGCAGTAACACGTCGCCACCGCCAGCGCCAACAGCTCGCCGCCGTTTGCGCTCGAGCCAAAACCCGTCTGCTTCGGCGCAATCGCCAGATCACGCGCGGCACCGTCGGTGCTCAGCGTTACTCCATGATGATCCCGGCGATTCTCTACCCGAGCGCGAACCAGCACGAGGCCTCCCGTTTGCACGCCAGTATAGCTCTGCAACCTGCCAGAAATAAAGAAGCCCGCACTCGTCAGAGCGCGGGCACTCTTACCGCCACTTCAGAATAATAGCTACCGGGGGACTTGCAGCAAGCCCGGGTGAAGCCGTTATAGTCGACCGCTCATCTCATCGGAGCAAACCGAATGACTGAACACGACGTGCTGATCGCCGGCGCCGGTCCCACCGGCCTGATGTTGGCCGCTGAGCTGGCGCTGGCGGGCGTCGATGCCGCAATCGTCGAGCGCCGCGAGAGCCAGCATCTCGCGGGCTCGCGCGCAGGCGGATTGCACTCGCGCACCATCGAGGTCTTCGATATGCGCGGCATCGTCGATCGGTTTCTGTCGCGGGGTCAGGTGGCGCAGGTCGTCGGGTTCAACCTGGTGCGGCTCGACATGAGCGACTTTCCCACTCGGCATCCCTATGGACTCGCGCTCTTCCAGAACCACATCGAGCAGATTCTCGCCGACTGGGTAGCGGAGCTCGGCGTCACGAACTACCGGGGACGCGAAGTGACGGGCTTCGCCCAGGACGACGCCGGCGTCACCATCGAAGTCTCCGACGGCAGCTCACTGCGCGGGCAATATCTGGTCGGCTGCGATGGCGCGCGCAGCATGGTCCGCAAGGCAGCGGGCATCGAGTTCCCCGGGTGGGACCCGACCACGAGCTGGATCATCGCTGAGGTCGAGACGGCGGAGGAGCCAGTGTGGGGCCTCCGCGTCGATGCAACCGGTGCGACGCAGGCGATCGGGAAGGGCGATAGCGGCAGCGCGCGGATGGTGCTGATGGATCGTGAACCGAAATCGGGAGAGCCAACGCTGCGCGATCTCAAGCACAGACTCACCGAGATCTATGGAAGCGACTTCGGCGTCCACGATCAGATCTGGCTTTCTCGATTCACCGACCTGACTCGGCAGGCCGCGACGTATCGGGATCGGCGAGTGCTGCTCGCCGGCGACGCCGCGCACGTGCATCCGCCGATTGGCGGGCAAGGCCTCAACATCGGCGTTCAGGACGCCGTGAATCTCGGATGGAAGCTGGCGCAAGTGGTAAAGAAAGTTTCTCCGGATAGTCTGCTCGATACCTATCACGCCGAGCGACACCCGGTCGCCGCGCGGGTGCTGAAGAACACCATGGCGCAAACCGCGCTCCGTCGTTCGGACGAGCGTACGAAAGCCCTCGGCGACATCGTCGCCGAGCTCGTCGTGATGGACGAACCGCGCAAACGCTTAGCCGCGGAGATGTCGGGACTCGGCGTTCGTTATGACTTCGGCGACGGACATCCGCTGCTCGGGCGCCGCATGCCGGACCTCGACATCGTCACGGCAGACGGATCTTTGCGTGTGTTCACTCTGCTGCACCACGCGCGGCCGGCGCTGGTCAACTTCGACGAGCGGGGCACTATTGACGTTGGTCCGTGGTCAGATCGCGTTCAATCGATCGACGCGAAATACGACGGCGTGTGGGAGCTCCCGGAAATCGGAGTGGTCAGCGCTCCGTCCGCCGTACTGATTCGGCCCGACGGATATGTCGCGTGGGTCGGAGATGGATCTCAAGCGGGCCTCGTGCAGGCGCTCACGAGATGGTTCGGGGCCACGTCGCTCGGCCAGGACAGCGTCTCCACCACGCGATGGCAAGGACCGGGAACCCGATGATGCTCGGGAACAGCCATAGTTCCAGCGTGGAAAACCGGTTCCAGAACGGCAAGTGTGGACCGTTGTCGACGTAGAACGCGGTCAACAAGGCGATGTATGAGAGCGCCATGCTCGGAATGTGTACGCATTTCCACCCCGGCATCTCGCGCCGCCGTGCCCGCCGTCCGACGAAGGCCGTGCCAAGTGATATCACACCAAGAAGACCCAATGCGTTGTCGACCGGCCAACGATCGATGACGATGACGGACATCGTAAGACATACAAGAACCAACGACCAGAAGTAAACGCTGCCAGCCCGTGGATGCCGTCCCGCAGTCTTCGGAGCGAGCATCGCGATGATACCGGCAACTACCGCGAGCAGGCCAGCGGCTACGTGAAGAGCGATGGTCATAAGGAACCACGGCGCGCTTGATGGCAGTGGAATCCCGGCAACTGAAAACGGAGTCATACTCGATCTCCGACACCGCGAGGGTCAGCTTTACGTCCAAGGAAGTTGCCGCAGACGCTGCATTTTGGCAGCATATAGTGCGACTCGAAAATACAAGAACCGTCGCGCGTCAACGTACAAACCCGAACAGAGGGAGAGAATGTCGTGGAAGTAGTCGTCAGGGAGAATTACGACGAGATGAGCAAGCTCGCCGCCGA
>CAMLDY010000187.1 GCA_946478895.1 uncultured Gemmatimonadota bacterium | reverse complement strand
TTCGCCGGAGCGCTGATCGCCTCCCGCTCGTGCACGCAGGCGAACTCAGCGTGTCCCGCGCCGCCGATGATCCCCATCACCCGATCGCCGGGCTTCCACATCGATGCACCGGGCCCGAGCGCATCGACGACGCCGGCGTACTCCATCCCGCTTATATCCGCCGCGACACCCGCCGGAACGGGATAGTTGCCCATCCGCTGGAGGATGTCCGCACGATTGAGCGCGGACGCCTCAACCCGGATCCGGATCTGCCCCAAGCCGGGCTCCGGTGCCGGACGCTCCTGGACCTCGAGTACGCCGGGGCCGCCAGGTTTGGTGATGATTACGGCTCGCATCTCGTACTGAATCTACGTGGATGGAAAAGGCCGGCCCATAACGGCCGGCCTCCTCAGTGTTACTGAAGACTACCAGCTAATGGCAGTCGGCGGAGCGGCTGGCGGCGCTGAGCTCGGTTTTGAAAAAACGGCGCACCATATCCGCCCCGCTTTTCATCCAACCCCTGCTCGGAGCCCCCGCCGCTCCGCCCACTGCTCTCAGCTGGTAGTCTTCAGTTCAACTATTCCCTTTACCGTACCTTGTTGCCATTAACATCCCAAACCTCGACCGTCCCCAGATTCCGCGCCCGAATCGGCGCCTCGATCTTGGAGAGATCCCCCGCTACAACCACCACGAGATTGTCCGGATTGAGGTGCGCCTTTGCGACCGTGGTCAGATCGTTGGGCGTCACCGCTGCCAGCCGCTCGCGGTAGGTCGTATAGAAATCGAGCGGCAACCCCCACACGATCAGCTGCTGAATGCGGCCGGTGAGACCCTGAACGCTCTGCACCGAGCTCGGAAAGCTCGACACGATGTTGTTGAGCGCACCGGTCAGCTCCGCCGCCGGCACCGGCTCCGTCGCGATCCGCTTGTACTCATTGACCGCTTCGGTCAGCGCGGAATCCGTCGAGCTCGTACGTACGTCCGAGCTGATTCTGAAGACGCCCGCTCCCGGCCGCAGATCCAGGCCGCTGAATGCGCCGTACGTGTAGCCGTGCTTCTCGCGCAGGTTCATGTTCACGCGTGAGCTGAAGCCGCCGCCCAGCACGTGGTTCAACGCAACCATGTCGATGTAGTCCGGATCCGTGGCGCGGAAGCCTGGCTGGCCGACCATGATCGTCGACTGCACCGAGCCCGGACGATCGACGAGAATGATCCGCGTCCCCGTGCTCGGCCGCACCGGATTGGCGACCGGCTGCAACGCGCCGGAGCCAGCCGCCCACGAGCCGTAAGCGCCCTGCGCGATGCGCTGCGCTTCAGCCTTGTTGAGATCCCCCACCAGCAACAGCGTCGAGTTCGCCGGCGAGTACATCGACTTGTGCCAGTTCACAATGTCGTCGCGCGTCAGCGTCGAGATCGTCGCCGGCGTGCCGCTCGACGGCCGTGAGAATGGCGCCGATTCGTCGAACGCGGCACGAACGAACGCATCCGACGCCAACCCCGCCGTTTGCGCGTGACTCTGCGCGTACGACGCCAGCGCGCGATTCTTCACGCGGCTGACTTCGCTCGCCGCGAAACTCGGCGCCATCACTGATTTCGCCGCCAGATCGAGCGCCTGCGGGAAGACATTCTTCAGCGCCACGACGTCCGCGAAGGCATTCGTGAAGCCGGATGCAGTGAAGAACTGCGCGCCGAGCGCGTCCATGGCGCGCGCGATGTCGGCGCCCGTCATGCTGCCCGTGCCCTCCGACAACAGCGATCCAGTTATCGACGCGAGGCCGTTCTTCGACGCCGGCTCACGCATCGAGCCTGCATCGACGATCAATCGCGCTTCTACGACCGGCACGGTGTGCTTCTCGACCAGAATAACCTTGAGCCCATTCGGCAGCTGGAACTGCTCGACGGGCGGGAATTCATAGGGGCGGAGCGGACCCGGCGCCGGCGGATTCACCGTCTGCGCGCTCAGGGTCGTCGCCGCGACGATCGTCGCCGCGACACCAACCTTTACTGAAGCAAGAAGAGTCGAACGCATTAGTTGGCTCCTCCGGAAGTCGTCGTTGCGCGGCTCGCGGCCTTCTTCGCGGGAACGTAAACCAGAATCACGCGATTGTTGGGCACCAGCCGCTCACGTGCCAGCGAGTTGAGCTGGTCGAGGGTGACGCGATCGAAATCGCCCAGCACCTCGTTGACGTGATTTGGATCGTGGAAGAAGGTCCAGCCCTCGGCGAGGCGATCGGCACGGCCGCCGAATCCGCCTGTGAACTGGAGACCGTTGACGAAGTTGAAGCGCTCCTGCGCGCGCGCGCGATCGAGCTCCGACTGCGTGAAGCTCGACGTACCCGCCAGCTCGGCGAGCAGCGCTTTCTCCAGCGAGTCGGGATTGCTGCCCGGCTTGCCGCTGGCGACGAACACCAGCATGTCGGCGCCGTCGGCGAGGCCGAGGTTGAAGCCGCTGACGTTGGTCGCGATCTGCTGTCTGCGCACCAGCGACTCGTCCAGCCGCGATGAGTTGCCGCCGCCGATGATGTCACCGAGCAGCGACACTGCCTCGGCGCGCCGGTCCTTCGCCGGCGGAACGCGATACGCGACATAGATGCGCGGCGCCGGAGCGAGCGGATCCTGCACCACGACGCGCTGCTCGCGGCCAATGGTCGCCGGGAGCGTCATGTTGGCGAGCTTCGGCGGATTGGGACCGCGCGGGATGGGACCGAAATACTTGCGCACCATCTGCTTCGCCTGCGCGACGTCGATGTCGCCGGCGATCACCAGCACCGCGTTGTTGGGCGCGTAGTAGGTCTTGAAGAAGTTCTGAACATCCGCGACCGACGCCGCAGAGAGATCCGTCATCGACCCGATCACCGAGTGATGATAGGGGTGCGATTCCGGAAAGAGCAGCTCCTCGGATTTCTCGAGCCAGGTACCATAAGGCTGGTTGTCGACACCCTGGCGCCGCTCGTTCTTCACCACCTCGCGCTGGTTGTCCAGCTTGGCCTGGGTGAGCGTTTCCGTGAGCGTGCCCATGCGGTCCGACTCGAGCCAGAGCGCGAGCTCCAGCTGATTCGACGGGACCTGCTCGAAGTAATTGGTGCGGTCCCAGCTGGTGGTGCCGTTGATGTCCGAGCCGGCGCGTCCGCCCGCCGCCTCGAGCAACGCCCAGTGCTGTCCGTCCGCGACGTTCTTCGAGCCCTTGAACATCATGTGCTCGAAGAGATGGGCGAATCCGGTGCGACCCGGCTGCTCCATCTTGGATCCGACGTTGTACCAGAGGAGAACCGCCGCGACCGGCGTCGAGTGATCCACGTGGTAGATCACGTTCAGCCCGTTGGGCAGGGTTTCCCTGGTGAAATCGACTCGCAGCTCGGGACTCTTGCCCGCCTGCGACTTGGCCTGTGCGCCGAGGTTAGCGGCGGCAAGCAGTGATAGAGAGACCGCAACGTAGCGGAGTCTCATTCGACCTCCTTGGATGTGAAATGCCGGCGACTGGACGGGAGACGCCGAGGGAGGTCTAAGGTAGGAAACGGAT
>CAMLDY010000186.1 GCA_946478895.1 uncultured Gemmatimonadota bacterium | reverse complement strand
GTACGCTTCTCTCTCATTCTTCGTCGCCCTGCGGGCGGAAATAATGCGCCGTACCCGGCCTCGACCGGTTTCGACGTCCGTATAGACAACCGTCAGCTCAATTCCATCAACAATTCCGACGGCGAGCCACCGATCCTCTCCGTAGTCCTCGCGATCGTCCCATCGTTCCAGGGTGGGGGACTCAAAGATCCGAGCGGCGTCCTGGAAGTCGACGCCAAGAACACGAAGGTTTGGGCGGTTCTTGGCCGTGTCCCAGTCGAACTGCGCAAACCCAAACTTTGCCGCTGTATATACAATCGTCAATACGGCGTCTTTTGACAGTTGTCGCTACGAGTCGCCTTTTAGTAATACGCTAACAGCTGAGCATCAGCGGACGGATAAAACGAAAGTGCCAGCCCAGGGTGAGAAGCGAGGCCCGGTCTCATTGCCGTAGCCCCAATTAAGCCCTAGGCTTGTTGCGGTAGCGGACTATTTCGATGCATTGACTCACAACCGCCCCTACCGCGGCGCGTGGTCGATCGAGAAGGCGCTGAGGAAGATAGTCGGCGAGCGGGGCGGGCACTTCGATCCGCAGGTGGTGGACGCGTTGCTCAAGGATTCCGCGGCGCTGGAATCGCGCTAATCGCTGCAGGTTGGTGTCTCTCCAATAAAATCCTTCCGACTGCGTCAAGCGAGCTGCCAACCGCCTCCAGGGCGACACCCACGTGGTAAATCAGGTCCGCGGCCTCCTCGGCCGACCTCGACGCGTTCTCGTCGGCACATGCCACAATCAACTCTGCGCTTTCTTCGCCAAGCTTCTTGAGGCGGAGATTGCGATCAGACAATAGTTGACGCGTGTAGCTCGGCTTCGCTGCCCGCAATTTTGCGTCCTGATCGTTCGCATGCGGTGCATCCAGCTCCACGCGACGCTTGGCAATTGTTTCTGCCAGCGACGACCAGATAGTGGGTGCCGCGATAGCGTCATTGAAGCAGGAGACTGTCCCGGCATGACACGCCGGTCCCCGGGAGACCACACGCGCCAGGACCGTGTCACCATCACAATCGAGCGTGAGCGAGATCACCTTCTGCACGTTGCCGCTCGTTGCCCCCTTCCGCCACAGGCCACGGGTTCGCGACCGATAATGCATTTCTCCAGTGTCGATCGTGCGCTCGAGCGCTTCCCTGTCGGCGTTGGCCACCATCAGGACTCTTCCAGTCGCGGCGCACTGGGTAACAACGACAACCGTCCCGGTGTCGCTACTAAACCTTACGTCGTCCAGATTCAGCTGACCGTTGCGCGCAGTCATCGCATCACCGCGACAGACTGGGCCGCCTCGACTGAGACAAGAATCTCGCGCACCGAAGCGGCGAGGCTCGCGTTGGTCGCGATGGCGTCGCCACCAAAAGGAGTGGCCCTCCCCCGCCAGTCGGTAAGAGATCCGCCCGCTTCGGTGATGATCGGCATTAATGCCGCTGCATCCCAGTCCGACACCACGTCGTCGATCATAATTTCAGCGCGACCCGTGGCAACCAGCAGATACCCGTAACAATCTCCCCACGTTCGCATCGTTAGCGTTGCGTTCTGAAGCTCCAGCCACCGCTCGCGCCGCGACGGATCGCGCATGAATCGCGCATCCGTAGTTAGCAGTCGGGCCTGATTTATTTCGGAGACAGTGGATACGCGCGCGCTCGAGCCGTTCCACCAGCATCCCTCGCCAAGCGCCGCAACGATGATTTCACCGAGTGCTGGAAAGTACGCGGCCCCCGCGATCACGCGCTCGTCCTCTGCGACTGCGACCAGCGTTCCCCACAACGGCACCGACTGGAGAAATGTGTATGTCCCGTCGATCGGATCGAGGATCCACCGACGTGCCGAGCTCGGCCGCACGGGCGCCAGCTCCTCACCGATGATGCCGTCATCGGGGAATCGGCGCTCGATCCACTCCCGCGCTGCTCGCTCTGCGCTGATGTCGGCAATGCTGACCGAGGTTCCATCCCTCTTGGTGCTGGTCGCGGGACGGCGCCCGTAGTACCGGTTCGCGACGTCACCGGCGATGCGTGCGACTTCCGCGGCAGCATCCATGTAAGCGCTCACAGACGTCACGCCGCTACCCTCACTGGAATCCCCACCGCCCGCAATGCTGATTTCACGCTTCGGATGTCTATGGTGCCATCGTGAAGAACGCCGGCGATGAGTGCAGCATCGGCTCTACCTCGGACAAAAGCGTCGACAACATCGTCAGCGGATCCGGCGCCTCCAGAGGCCACGACGGGCACCGTCACCGCGCTCGCCACCCGCGACGCCAGCTCGAGATCGTAACCCGATCGTGATCCATCCTGGTCGATGCTGGTGAGAAGGATCTCGCCCGCTCCGAGCTCCGCGCAACGCGTCGCCCATTTGACCGCGTCCAGCCCTGTTGGTTTCCTACCGCCATTTATATAGACCTCCCAGCCGGAATCGTTTCGGAGCGCGTCGATGCTTGCAACTAGGCATTGCGATCCGAACCGGCGCGCCGCATTCGTCAGCAGCTCCGGACACCGAACCGCTGCGGAATTGATGGCGGTCTTGTCTGCGCCGGCGCGCAGGGCGTTGCCGATGTCGTCCACCGTACGCATCCCGCCTCCGACCGTCAGTGGAATGAACAGCCGCTCCGCGGTACTTCGAACTAGGTCCAGTAGCGTTCCTCTTTGCTCCTCGGTCGCCGCGATGTCGAGAAATACAATCTCGTCGGCGCCCTGCGCCTCGTAGCTCTCCGCGAGCGCGACCGGAGTCCCAGCATCGCGCAAGTTGACGAAGCGGGTTCCCTTAACGACCCGCCCATCCATAACATCGAGGCAGGCAATGATTCTACTGGTCAGCATCACTCCACCCTCAGCGACACTGATCCTTTTGTGCTGACGGGATCACCGGTGTCGGCGAGTGCGTCGCGGAGCGCGAACCCGAGCGCCTTGAACGCCGCCTCTACGATGTGATGCCGATCGCTGCCGCGCAGCACTACTATGTGAATGGTGGCGCCCGCCTCGTTGCTGAACGATCGCATCCAGTGATCGTAGAGTGGACTCGGGAGCGGGCCCTCGTAATACGGCCGGCCGCCAATGTCCACCGACACCTGAACCAGCGCATCATCCATTGGCACAACCCGATTGCCATATCGGGCCGCACCGCTCGGGATAATTTCTCTGAACGTGCGACCGAGAGTGAGCGCGACGTCCTCAATCAGATGGTGCTTGAGGTCCCCACACGCGCTGAGCTTCAGCGTCAGGCCCGAATAGTGAGCAAAGGCGGTGAGCATGTGGTCGAGAAAACGGTTTCCGGTCGCGACGTTGGTCGCGGTTCTGGCGCCGGCAAGACCGCCAAGGCCTCCGCGGCCGCGCTCGAGCTCGATGCGGATGGAAGTTTCCGTAGTCTCTCGATTCGTGACGGTCATGCAGCGAAGTCCTCGATGATTGTTTGGGGGTCCAGCGTACCGGTATAGAGAGCCATTCCGATTATCGCGGCGCTCACGGCGAGCTCGGCCAAGGCGCGGAT
>CAMLDY010000185.1 GCA_946478895.1 uncultured Gemmatimonadota bacterium | reverse complement strand
AGAAGACCGGGCGTGGCGGAGATGGGCTGTGCAACACCCAGCCACGCTTCCTCGAGATCGGCGCGTGGGACGCTGAAGTTCATGTTCACCTGCAGTATTTGCTGCGACATGTGCTCCTCCTGTTGCCTAGAACTGCCGAGTCAATCAGGCGCTGTCAAGCAGCGTGCGAAGACCTCGGGGCGAGCTCGGCAGACTTTAACGCGGGGAATCGATTTGGGCGCGCACTGGCATCCACAGAACAGAAGCACGGTGCTTTAAGCTTGGTGAGCTTGCTGCGGGGAGCGGTTAGGACATGGCGGCGGCAGGGGCGGGGCCGGCATCAATTAATTGTTTGAGCAACGGCTCAATACGGAAATTGAGGCCTTCCAGGCTCCGCGATCCCAGCAACACCAGGTCGCCGGGCTCACCGAAGACGACGTCGTCGCCGGTTGATCTTCCCGCGACGTGAAGGAAGCCCAGTCCGATCGAGCGCTCCAGGATGGTGCCGTCCGCCTGTCGAAAGCGCCACGTCTTGTACGGCTGAATACCCAACGATTCCAGAGTCGTCGCCGGGATCCAGGATAGCTCCGCACCTGTATCGACCAGTGCGGATTTCACCAATTGTCGTGGTCCCGGCCGAGCGGGATTCTCGATCTCGATATCGACGCGAAAGGTGCCCATTTCGTCGCTCATAGTCGCTCCGATGGTCTGGCGAGGTGTAACTATATAGTTGCGTCCGGTAGCGGCGCGCTGCAACCGGGCCTGGACGGTCGGAGCGCATTTCAACCGCCGCTTGATCCGCGCGGCAATCAACCCTAGGCTTCGGCATGACGCGGACCCTCGTATTCCCCGCCCTGCTCGCGATCTTCGGCTGCGCAACCAGCACCTCTACCCCCATCGCCGAGGTCGCGGGGACGTGGGGCGGCGACAACGCCGGACTCATCGTCGACCAGACCGATGTCCACGTCCACATCGGTTGCACGCTCGGCGACGCGGTGGGGCCGATCAAGCCCGGCCCCGACGGCCGGTTCGCCGCGACGGGGACCTACAATGTCGATGCGTACCCGGTGAATCGCGGGATCACCCACCCAGCCAGCTTTACCGGTCGCATCGTCGGCGAGACTATGACTCTTACCGTCAGTCTCACCGACACGGCGCGGGTGCTCGGGCCGGTGACGCTCGTCTATGGTAAGGAGCCGCAGATGGGGGCGTGTCCCATTTGCCGAGTGCCGCCCGGACTGTCAAGGCGGGGAATCGATTTGGGAGCGCACGGGCATCCACAGAACTGAAGCACGGAGCTGTAAGCTGGGTCAGCTCGCTGCGGGGAGCCGGGCATTGATTCGGGCAGATCGACGTTGCCGGGGTTCGGAAAAGAAAGTTGTTGACCGCGCTATCGTCGGGCGGCTCTAACCATAGGTGTGCTGCGAGCAGCAAGCTGACAAAGCTTAAAGCTCCGTGCTTTTGTTTTGTAATTGCCGTTGCGCGCCAAGATCGATTCCCCGCCTTGACCGCCGCGCGCCAAGATCGATTCCCCGCCTTGACCGCCGCGCGCCAAGATCGATTCCCCGCCTTGCCCGGCCTTAGCATATTTTGGCACCCGTCCACCCGGAGTTCCAAGATGAACTCGGTTTGCCACTCCGCCGGCGCCGTCGCGCTGGTGTCCGCCGCCGCATGCGGCGCTGCGACCACGACCCACGCCTACTCGCCGATCTCCCAGAGCAACACCGTCAACATGATTTCCGTGGTGCCCGAGGAGAGCGCCAAGGTCGTGATCGAAGTTCGTAACAGAAACTGGAACAACGCGACTGTGTTTCTGAACGGCCGGCAGCTCGGGCTCGTCAACGGGCCGAACGGGGACCAGGTGTACGTGCTCTCTCAATCAGACGTGACCGACGGTATCGTGAAGCTAAAAGCGCATTTCGTCGGCGGCGACGACTTTGTTGCACGGACGGTTCGACTGCGCCGAGGCAGCAAGATTTTGTTGGTGCTTAATGCGTTGATCGAATCGTCGGACGTGTTCGAGCAGTAACAGCTTTCAAGGCGGGGAATCGATTTGGGTGCTCATTGGCATCCACAAAACAAAAGCACGGAGCTTTAAGCTTTGTCAGCTTGCTGCTTGCAGCGGTTTTATTACGCCTCGGTGAGGCGGCGGATGAGGCCGTGTAACATCTTCCGAACCTCGATCACCCCACGGATCAGATCGTCGGACTCGGACTCTGACATCGCTCCCACGTCGCGCGCGGCGATGAGATGGTACTCCAGCTCGAAGCCGGAATTCAGGGCGATCGTCAGGAAGCGCGCGAACTCTGCGTCGCTCGGCTGACGCCGGCCCTCTACAATATTCGTCGGAATCGACAGCGCGGCCCTGTTCATCTGCGACCGTAACCCGACATCGTACGACCGCCGGATGCTTCTCGCGGATCGGTGAACCGCCAGCATCAATGCGTGCGCCTTCTCCCACACGAGGAGGTTCTTGAAGTCGGCCACGCCTGAAAATGCGCGAAAGAGTTCTCAATCCCCCACCCTTTCATTGCGCGCGCAATCGTGCCGCGCCCCAAACCCATAGATGCTGCAAGCAGCAAGCTCACCAAGCTTAAAGCTCCGTGCTTTTGTTTTGTGGATGCCCGTGCGCTCCAAGATCGATTCCCCGCCTTGACACTCCCGCCTTGATCCTTGCGCCCGCCCCTGCCCCACCTACATTCGAGCCCCGTGACTACGCCCATCGAGCGCGTTCAACCCGGCTTTGGATCGTACACCAGGGATGTAGAAACCTCGCCTCCCGCGGCGGCCCGACGCCGAGTCCACACCGTCGACGTCACCCGCGGCGTCGCCATGATCCTGATGGCAATCGACCACGTCCGCGTCTTCTCCGGCGTCCCCGCCGGCGGTCCCGCCCCCGGCGTCTTCTTCACTCGCTGGATCACCAACTTCGTCGCCCCCGCCTTCGCCTTCCTCTCCGGCACCTCCGCCTACCTGCTCGGCCAGAAACTCGGGAGTAAAGCGGCGCTGTCGAAGTACCTGCTGACGCGCGGGCTGATTCTCGTCGTCCTCGAGCTCACCCTCATTCGCGTCTGCTGGACCTTCAATTTCGCATTCAACGAGTACCTGCTCGCCGGCGTCATCTGGATGCTCGGCTGGTGCATGGTGATCATGGCTGGACTGGTGTGGTTGCCAACCGTCGCCGTCGGAAGCTTCGGCGTCGCGGTCATCTTCCTCCACAATCTGCTCGACTTCATCCCGCAATCGACGACGCAGCAGCTCTCCCAGAGCACGCTCGCACCGCTGTGGCAGATTCTCTACTTCGGCGGGCCCATCCAGATCGGCGACGGGCCGACGCTGGCGGTGCTGTACTCGATCGTGCCCTGGATCGGGGTGATGGCGGCGGGCTACGCGTTCGGCGCGGTGATGACGATGGAACCGCAGCGTCGCGACAGGATTTGCGTCACCATCGGCGTCGCGGCAATCGCGTTGTTCTTCGTGCTGCGCACCGTCGATGTCTATGGCGATCCGCGGCACTGGCACGCGACGATTCCGACGCCGATGCCGAC
>CAMLDY010000184.1 GCA_946478895.1 uncultured Gemmatimonadota bacterium | reverse complement strand
CGACGACGACGGCGGCCGCCGGGCCCATTCTCTCCGGCGTCGGTGCCGGCGTGCCGGTGCCGAGTAGAACCAGCGTCGTCGAATCGGGTGACTGGCTCGCAACCGAACCCACGAGGAGCGGGCACACCAGCGCTGTTGCTGACACGGCTGCAACGAGCTTCATCCTTGCCCCCAAAAAACGCGGAGCAGCATACTCCCACCGGTCATGCATTCTGTCAAGCGTGGGTCAAAACCCGCTCCGTGCTTAACGTCAATCTCGAAGCTATCCTTCAGCTATGATCAATCCCTTCAGCCGAATGTTTGTCTTCGTCACCTGCGTCGCTCTCGCTTCGACCGCCGCGGCGCAAACCCCGACTGCACCTTCTGCGGCGGACCTCGCGCGGTGGACCCGCGAAGCGCAGAACGTCACCATCACTCGCGACGACTGGGGAATTCCGCACATCTCGGGAGAGACCGACGCCGACGCGGTGTTCGGTCTGCTTTACGCCCAGGCCGAGGATGATTTCAATCGCGTCGAGACCAACTACTTCGACGCGCTGGGACGAGCCGCCGAGGCGGAGGGAGAAGGCGCGATCTATCGCGATCTGCGGTATCGGCTGATCAACAATCCGGATTCGCTCAAGAAGATTTACGCGCGGGCACCGCGCTGGCTCCAGTCGGTGATGAACGCATGGGCAGATGGTCTGAACTACTATTTGTATAAGCACCCCGAGGTGAAGCCCAAAGTCATCGCGCGCTTCGAGCCGTGGATGCCCCTCGCCTTCAGCGACGGCAGCATCGGTCCGGACATCGAGTCGGTGAATCTGGCGGGACTGGAAGGTTTCTACGGGAAGCGGGAAGCGGGAGGCGGGAAGCGGGAAGCCGCGGTGTCAAATGCCGCATCGGCGCCAACGCCAGTCCTCGGTTTCGCCTCCCCCCTCCCGCTTCCCGCTTCCCGCACGCCTCCCGCTTCCCTCCTCCCGCTTCCCGCCTCCCCCGACAAAGGCTCCAACGGGGCAGCAATCGCGCCATCCAACACCCTCGCGCACCACGCGCTGCTGCTCATCAATCCGCACACTTCGTTTTTCTTCCGCGCCGAGGTGCAGGTCACGAGTCAGGAAGGCCTCAACGACTACGGCGCTGTGACGTGGGGACAGTTCTTCGTTTATCAGGGCTTCAACGAGCGCGCGGGCTGGATGCATTCATCGACTGGCGCCGACAACATCGACGAGTACCTCGAGACCGTATCCAGGCGCGGTGATCACTACGTCTATCGCTACGGCAACGCCGAGCGTTCGGTGACCGAAGACGAGGTCGTGATTCGCTACAGGACTCCGCAGGGAATGGCGGCAAAGAACTTCACGATCTACCACACCCATCACGGACCGGTCGTGCGCGAGCAGAACGGGAAATGGGTGGCAGTGCGATTGATGCAGAAGCCGCTCGACGCGCTCATCCAGTCGTTCACCCGCATGAAGGCGCGCGACCTCAAGGCGTTCCGACAGACGATGGAGCTGCACACCAATTCGTCCAACAACACCACCTACGCCGACGCCGACGGCAACATCGCGTACTTCCACTCCAATTTCATCCCGCGGCGCGATACATCCTTCGACTGGACCAAGCCGGTTGACGGGAGCGATCCACGCACTGAATGGCACGGCGTGCTGTCGATCGACGAATCACCGAACTCCATCAATCCGCCCAACGGCTGGGTGTTCAACAGCAACAACTGGCCGTGGTCGGCGGCCGGCCCGAACAGCCCGAAGCGCGCGGATTTCCCCCGCTACGTCGAGAAGAGCACCGAGGAATCGCCGCGCGGCCGCCATGCGCTGCGCGTTCTCCCGAACAAAAAGGATTTCACGGTCGCGTCGCTGATCTCCGCCGCGTACGACAGCTGGCTGCCCTCCTTCGCGCGGATGATTCCCGGATTGCTCCAGTCCTACGACCGACTTCCGGCGACCGCGACGCTCAAGGCGAGCCTCGCTCCCCAGATCGACACGCTGCGTACGTGGGACTATCGCTGGGGGACGAGCTCGGTTCCGACATCGCTTGCCGTGTTCTGGGGCGAAGACGTCTTCAATCGCATCGCCGCCAAAGCCCGTGCGGCCGGGATGTCGCAGGAGACGTACGAGATCGAGCGCGCGACCGATGCGGAGCGACTCCAGTCACTGGAAGGCGCGGCGGCGAGACTCGGGAAGGATTTCGGGCGCTGGCAGACGCCGTGGGGCGAGATCAATCGCTTCCAGCGCATCACCGACGACATCTTCCCAAAGTTCGACGACTCGGCGCCCAGCATTCCGGTTCCGTTCACTTCGTCGCGCTGGGGATCGCTGGCATCATTTGCGGCGCGCCCGTACCCGCAAACGAAGAAGTGGTACGGCACCAGCGGCAACAGCTTCGTCGCCGTCGTCGAGTTCGGGGACAGCGTGCGCGCGAGAGCGATCACCGCCGGCGGCGAGAGCGGCAATCCTCGTTCGCCGCACTTCAACGACGAGGCGCTGCGCTACAGCACCGGGAATCTCAGGGACGTGTATTTCTACCCGTCACAGCTCAAGGCACACACCGAGCGGGTGTATCATCCCGGCGATTGAAGCGGAGAGCGCGACGCGGGAAGCCAGATGCGACGGCTTGCAGGGCGGGTGAAGTACGAGATCGCGATCAGACACAGCAGCGCCAAAGGCAGCATCCACTTCACACCGCCTTCGGACAAGTACGAAGAGATGGTCGCCATCACCAGAGCGAAGGTAACACCGGCGTAGGCCCACTCTTTCAGCAGGGCGAGTCGCGGCAACAACAAGACGATCGCGGCAACCGGTTTCGCGATGCCGAGCACTATCCGCAGGTGTTGCGGGTATCCGGCCTTCGCGAATCCAGCGACGACTTCTTCGCTGCCGGTCAGGTAGGACAAGGATCCTAACAGCGCCAGGCACGCGATTGCCGTGCTGGCCCAGTAGACAATCGTTCGAGCCATCGCTCCTCCGTCGTCGGTGTGGGTGAATGTCTGCAGCAATTAATAGGCGCGACCGTCGAGCTGTGGAATATTCGTGCAGTGGGTGCCAACAGGACGGACGCCCTGGTATCATGCAAACGGCTCATTCTCTCGGGGACTTCATCAAATGTCTTTGTTTCGTGCGTCGGACCGCGACGTAAGCATCGGACTTCTGGTTCTGCGCCTGGCAGCGGCAGCCGTCTTCATTGATCACGGGTACCAGAAATTGTTCGGCATGGGCTTCAGCGGTGTAAGCGGCGCGTTCAGCCACATGGGCGTTCCGATGCCGGGAGTGTTCGGCCCGCTCATCGGGCTGCTCGAGTTTTTTGGCGGCATTGCCCTCGCCCTCGGCTTCCTCACCCGCCTCGTCTCGCTCGGATTCGTCTGCGACATGCTCGGCGCGATTCTCCTCGTGCAGCTCAAGAACGGATTCTCGCGTTACGGACTCGAGTTCATGCTACTCGGCGCCAGCCTCGCGCTCGCGCTGGCAGGCGCGGGGAGATTCTCGATCGACCGAGTGCTCGGCGACAGGCAAGCGCGTAAACGAGGCGTTTAGGAACACGCCGGTTATCGCCAGGTCTGATTGTCCCGATTGATGTCCGGAAAAAGATTGTCGGGATCGATT
>CAMLDY010000183.1 GCA_946478895.1 uncultured Gemmatimonadota bacterium | reverse complement strand
GCCGCGTCTCCACGTCGGCGCGCTCGAAGCGCTCGATGAAGTGATTGCGGAGCAGAAGCGCGTCGGCGACGGTCTTGAAGGTGCGGGCGCGCTCGGAGCCCGGGATGAGGGAGGTGTTGGTCGTCGCGCCGAGAGCGACGAGGAGCTGATCGTACTCGACTTCGCGGACATCCCCCTCGGCGGGAATGGCACGGACAACGCGCCGCGAGATGTCAACTTCGCCGACTGTCGCTTCGATGAACCGCGCGCGGCTGAGGCACGGACGGATCGGCTGGGCGCAGTGCCGGAAATCGAGCACGCCCGAGCATGCCTCGAACAGAAGTGGGGTCAGCAGAAAAAAGTTATCCCTGCTGATCAGGACGATCTCAAAATCCGGGCGCGCCGCGAACCGCTTCTCGAGGTGCCGCGCTGCGGTCAGTCCGCCGACGCCGCCGCCCAGCACCACTATTCTCGTCGGCCGTGTACGCAACGGGCCACTCATCAGGACTCGAGCGGTAACAGAAGACAAAAGGATGTGCCGCGACCGACTTCAGTGTTCACTTCGATGTCTCCACCTAATGCTTGCGCGATTTTTTTGCTGATGGCGAGGCCGAGACCCGCACCTTCGGCTGCCGCCGGGTCGAAGCGCGTGAATTCCGCAAACAGGACCGGCAGCTTGTCAGCGGGGATGCCCGGTCCGTCATCCGCAACAGTGATCTCGATTTCCCGCTCTTTGGATGTTGTCTGAGGGTGAGCGACTGACGTGCGAACATCGATGTGGCCGCCCTGCGGCGTATACTTCACGGCGTTCGAGATGAGGTTCCCAACGACTTGCCTTAGTCTTTCCGGATCCGATTGGATGACCGGCAACTCGGGCTCGAGGGTGACACGCATCTCGAGGTGTTTCGAGCGCGCCTGCGCCCGGAACGCGTCCACCACCTCACGAACTTCATCCGCAACATGCGTCGGACGCCTGCGGATCTCCAGCTGCCCGGCTTCGGCGCGCGCGATGTCGAGCAAATGCGCGATGAGCTCCAGTGCGTGCCGAATCGAGCGCCGGACCCTGCCGATCGTCTCGCGTTGCGGCTCCGACACATCCGCGATGACCCCATCCGCCAGTAACTCGAGGTACCCATCGGCGGCACCGAGCGGGTTCTTGACGTCGTGGGTGAAGCCGCGGATGAGACGGGTACGACTCTCCGTAACCAGCTCGAGCTCCGTACGACGCTTCTCCGACATCTCGCGTGCGGCACGCTCGCGTTGCAGCAGCTGTTCGCGCTCTTCAGCGGACTCCTCCAGCTGCAGCGCCAGAGCGCGAAAACGCGCACCGAGCCGCTCGACGAGCAATGCAGCCGCGAGTCCGAGCAACAGAAGACCGGCTATCGAAAGCGAGACGAAATTTTCCGTCGCCCCGATCGTGGAGCGGCGAGCCGTCGTGATGCTGTCGATTTTCCGCGCCAGAGTATCGGACAAAAGCTGAATGGCGACGAATCCGTCGTGCTGCACGTCCAGAGATCGCGCGGAGATGTCAGGGCTGTTCTCGACGACAGAATCGAGGCTTCTGGTCGCGCGCAGCAGCCGGGCGGCGTACAGGGTGAGACGGGCAGCACCGTTTTCATCGAGACGCCGCGAATAGTCGAGCAGCTCGTGCTCCTCGCGAATGCGACGCTGCCGGGTGGCCTCGAACTCCGTCGCAAGAGTCTTGTCTCCCGTCAGCAGAAATCCCCGGCGCTGCGAGCCCTGAAGTGCGAGCTCGAGCTGAATGCCGGTAACGCGAAGCCGAGCCGGGTCGGCGAAATTATTGATCTCGTCTCGCAACCGGGAGACTCGGCGCTCGACGAAGTGCGGCAAGAGAATCGCCAGCACGAGCGCGACGATAACGAGGAACAGCGGAAGACGCGTTCCTCGCCGGAGCTGTTCGCGATCACGGCTGGACAGCAGCGGCGCGCGGACAGCCATTCAGCCTTGCGAACTAAAGGCGCCCGCTGCCGACGGCCTGCGCGATGTCGGTTTGGGAAATGACGCCCACGAGTCTTCCTTTCTCTTCCACGAACAGCCGCCGCACGTCTGCGTAGAGCATCTGCTTCGCGGCGTCTCGCGCATCGGCGTCAGCTTCGATCAGGTGCGGCTTTCTCGTCATAATGTCGGCGACCGGCGTACGCTCGAAAAGATTGGTTCGCGCTCGCGCGTCGTCCTGCTCGCCGCTGGCCTGCAGCACATCGGTCGCCGAAACTACTCCCATGATCTGGCCGGACGGGCTGACGACTGGCAGTCCGGAGACACGCGAATCCGCGAGTGACCGGACCAGTTGTCCCACTGTTGCGTCCGGCGCAATGGTTTTCACGTCGGTTTGCATCAGATCAGCTACGCGCATTTGCACCTCCTATGGATTTCGATGGTGGTTCACTGCTCCAGATCGCCGGAGGAACCAGAAGGATCGGTACGCTCGCCTGCCGCATCACTTGCTCCGAGACCGAGCCAATTCGCCGGACGGGGTCCGCTCCAAGACCGCGAGTGCCAAGGACGACGAGCTCCGACTGATGCTCGTCAGCGTATTTCGCAATGGTCGCGGCGACATCGCCACCACCCACGGTGACGCCGCCAATAGCGACACTTGCCCAGCTCCCTGCATCCTCACGCAGTTGACGCAGCTCATCCTCGAGCGGCTCCGCTGGCACACTCTCAGCATCGCCACCGGGGCCGTGCCGATCGACGAGAAGCGCCGTCAGGTTGGCCGGTTCGTTGGTCACGGATCCGGCGGATTTCTCCGCGCCGCGCAGCGCTGATGCCCACGAAAGTGCGAGCAGGAGCGCTCCACGCGCTGTTTCGGACAGGTCAACCGGAACAAGGACCCGTTCGAGCGGCAGCGTCATCGCTGTCGAAATGATGAGGCACGGCGCTTCTGCGTTGGTGACGACTCGCATGGCGGTGCTGCCGAGCGAGTCAGCATGGTGATGTCTACCAAGAACAATCACGTCCGCGCTGACGGTGGTTGCAAAAGAGCGAATTTCCCGCGCCGCCTCGCCGCGAGCTACGTGGATTCCTGCTTCGCCGGGAGGTACCGCGGCCCGGTGCAGCAAACGCTCCAGCTCCGCATCGGCTCCGCTCTCGCGAGGAACGTCCCGCTGGGGAGCATTCACGCCAACGACATTGATTACATGCAGTCGGGCGCCGGCTGCCATCGCCAGCTCACGCGCGCTGTGCAGCACCGCGGATGAGATCTCGTCGCGGTCGATCGCTGCAAGTACGACCTTGAGTTGGAGTAGTTTCATGGGTTTCGCGGTCAGCGTTCAGATTTGCCGATCTCTGACCGATGTGCAAGTGTGAATCCAAAAACCGGCGAGGGGCCTGACGTCGGCGAGGGAGGCGGCCAGGGCACCCAAAAAAAAGCGGCGCTCGAGCGCCGCTTCACCATCGTTGTTTGCCAGAGCCACAGGTGAGAATTGAACTCACGACCGCCCGATTACGAATCGGGTGCTCTACCCCTGAGCTACTGTGGCAAGTTTTAGTGCTGCCGTATCCCTGGCCTCCGAATGGGGATACCTCCGAGCCATCGAACGGCTTAGAAGCCAGACTGCTGCCGTATCCTTACTCTCCGAATGGGGACTGCTCCGAAGCCATCGAACGGCTTAGAAGCCAGACTGCTGCCGTATCCTTACTCTCCGAATGG
>CAMLDY010000182.1 GCA_946478895.1 uncultured Gemmatimonadota bacterium | reverse complement strand
CGCTGATAATGCTTAACCGCTGGCCCCATGGTGCGTCGACGAGACTGTTGGAGATTATCATCCCAACGTCGACGCAATCTTCTTTTATGCGCTGTTGAAGCCGAGCGTCGAACGGTGGTCGCGGAATCGCTGGTCCCACGGGTAGCCCGCGATTCACTGAATCCAGGCGGCTTCGAGAAGGCCCCTGCCACGTAGTCGACTGCTTAGAGCCGCCGCTTTCTCCAGGCACGCCACTGAGGATCAGCGCTTTGACACGATCTGGATGTTCGTAGGTGTAGTAGAGCGCCAGCATCGAGCCCCAGGAAGATCCGGCCAACACAACGCGCATATCAGGCGCAATGGAGTCGATCAGTCTGTTCAGATCCTCCACATGAGAGCGCCACCCGTAAGGCGGCACTCGACCACTTTTGCCGCATCCATTCTGGTCGTAATAGATGAGACGTCCGCTCGCTGCAAGCTGATCCCACTCGGGGCGCAGGTAGTCGTGCGCCAGGCCCGGACCGCCATTGATAACGATGATCGTCTGGGGGCCGCTGCCTATTGATTCGTAGTAAAGCTTCGATCGTCCCTCGACGAATCCTCGCGTCTGGCTTTGAAGAGGCCTGGCAGTCAGCAGACACGCGAATACGAGGATGAGACGGCGCATACTTGTCAACCTAACGGCAACCCCACCCGCGAGCGAATCAGACAAAGCGAGCGGCGAGTTCAAATCCCCGCAGGTCGATCTAGCGTCTTTCCAGAAATCCTCTGCCCTCGAATATCGCGGGCCTCGCCTTTTTGATTCGCGCTTTCCGCGTCTCCGACTGCTTCGCCGCGCCGAAGTGGTAGAGGTAACTCCTTTGACGTCCGGGCGTCAGCGCCTCGAAGGCGCGCTTGAAACGCGGGTCTTTACCGAATTGCTCGGTCAGCTCCTCCGGAACCGGAAAATCCGAGGTGCGCTTCTTCTTCACCCGCAGCCCTGCCTTCTCGACTGCGATTGCTGCGCGGACGTAAGCTTTGATGGTTGCTGATTGCGCGTCGATGTCCCTCGCGCTGGTGAACTTCATCACGCGGCCAGCCTGCGTTTGACCGAGCCGCACCAGCACGTTGCTCGGATCTTTGAGTAGAGCACCCTGAAAAAAGCCGAGCGCGAAGTAATCCTTGAAGCCCTGGATGATGACGATGTTCTTTCCATCTACGGTGTAGGTGGGCTTTCCCCACTTACACTCCTCCTTCATTCCAAGACCGGCGAGCACTCGCCGCATTGCCGCGATTTCTGCCTTCCACCGCTCTCGATACGCCATCTCCATGCGAGCGCGATTCCTCCTTCTTCAGCTCAGCGTCGTTGAGGCGTGCGCGCCCTTCCAGACCACGGCCGCGTCGTAGCCGTGAATCGTGCGAACGACATCGGAGTTCCACGCCTCGAGCCCGCGCATCGCCAACGGACGCAGCGCGCGCAGGTCGATCACTTCATGGCCAGCGGCGTCCACCTTTGATAGCACGCGGCTCAGCCGCTGATCGCCCATCTTGAATTCGTCGAACTCATCGCTCGAGACGGAGCCGAAGTTTCGACGACCCGACGGCACAGCCAGACGCGAGCCGGGTCCCGGAAGAACGATAACATGGAACGAGCGGCCACCATTGAGCGTCGCAGTTTCGTTAGCCATCGGACCGAGATCGAAGAAATTGAAGTAGTTGGCGCCACGAATCATGTGAATGTAGCCGCCCTTGATCACGACTTTCGGTGAGGGGTTGCGCCTCCGGCCGTCCCGGATGAGCGCCGCCAGATTGTCGCGCATCCACTCGGTGCGCCGTTGCATGTACGGCCAGACGCCTCCCGTTCTCTCTGCCGTCTCGATTGCAAGTGATGCCTCGAGGGTGCGAAGGATCTCCTCACTCTCGGGATCCGGGTTTGACCACGCGCTCCGAACCGCAGACACGAGGCCGGGGTCATCTGCCAACAGAAACATGTCGTCGGGGTTGCCACTCTTGTCGAAAGCGGCCCAGGCATTCGCCGACGCCTGCTTTAGCCGCGCAAAGGATTCGCGCGCACTCGGCGGCACCTTCGATTCCAGTTTTGAAATCAGATATCGATCGCTGAAGATCTCACGATCGAATCCCCACAAAACTCTTTCGCCTCGGGGCGCGGCCGCGACGACATCGGCAGCAAACTGCGCCTCCTCGCGCAGATTGTAGAACGTCCACAGAGACGGCGTTCGTAATAGCTCGGCGACACCCCGCAAGCCACCGCGACGCGCGGCCGCATCCACTTCGCGGGCAATGGGTGGCGAAAGCTCGATCGCCATTCGGCTGTACCCGTATTGCCGGACTGCAGCGAAGAGTGCAGAGGAGAGCTGCGCCGTCTCCGCAACTCCATGCTCTTCGCCGATCAGCGTAAACGAAACTCCGCGGGCCTGCTGTACGAGCCAATCCCACCCCGTTCCTCCGGGACCCGGCGCCATGGTGAGCGGCATCCTGTTCGCCTGGAGAGCAGTGAGAAGCCGCGCCGCTGGATTCTGACCCTGGGATTGTGCGCGAGAAGGCGCGAAGGCGCGTGCGCCGGTGAGCAACGACAATCCCGCGAAGATTACATCGCGCCTGCTCACGTTCATATGCCCGTCCATGTCGTGATATCCGCTGGAGACGGGTGATTAGATAGCCGGATCGGGCAAACCGTTTGGAACCGGACAGGGGTTACGGCGAGACGACAAAGGTGTCGCTCCACTCACTCTGGACGCTCACTGGGTTGTAGCTCGTTGTGTCAGTAACGCCCTGGATGACGATGCGCATCCGAAAAGTGCCCGCCGGTAAAGCAAACATTCCGATCAATGACGGATTGCCGCGCGCGCCGGAAAGTTGGACGCTGCCGAACACTGAATCGCGCGCGGGCACCCGCAGCGTTTCAAGCGGTGGCAGACATGGCCGCGCGCCGGACGGAAACACCGTAACGCCCTGCAGGTTTTGTAGTTCCAGCGTAATGATGCAGCCCGGGCCATAGACGGCGACGGCTCGTGGCAGGCGATTTCGCACAACGAAGTTGAACTTGGCGCTGCTATCCACGCTGTATGCTTGCTGCCCAAGACCCGCCGTCACTTGAAGGGAGACGATATCGCCGAACAATGAGGCCGTGTCGGGCGCCACTGCCTCAGAGCAGGCCAGGGCGGTGCAAGCCAGAGGAACCAAAAGGAAATACCGAATCTTCATGTATCCCTCCTCACACCAAGTTCTACTGCAATGCGCGGATATGCCTACGGCGTTGCGTGGAGCAGACCCTCACCAACCGTCCAGATGTCGCTCGCCGAGTTCGACCAGCCGGCGCGGATGGGTGAAGGATGTGTGATCGGCGACCAGTTGTTGCCATCATAATGGCGGAGCAGGTCAGGCGCGTTTCCAGCGATCCACACGTCCGACGGCGAAGTCCCCCAGACGCTGTAGAGCGTCTGATTGTCTTCGATCGACGTCTCGAACCACGCGATGCCGTTGAAGTGGAACACCACCGCCTGCCCGATATCTCCGTCCGCGCCAACCGCCCACACGTCGGAAGGTGAAGCGCCCCACACACCGTAGAGATCGTACGGCCCGATCGACATCAGAGCGAAGCTCGAACCGTTGAAGTGAAAGAGAGTCTCGGGATGCGCACTGGCGAAACCGTTCTCGCGAACGCCCACGAACCACACGTCCGACGGAGAGCTAC
>CAMLDY010000181.1 GCA_946478895.1 uncultured Gemmatimonadota bacterium | reverse complement strand
CGCGATTGCAACCGAGACTTCGAGCACCTAGTTTGAACTGACGAGCGCCCGATCGCGGAAGGTCGGGCGCTCGTTTTTCACTAGCCGGCCAGGAAGGCGCAATCCATGATCGACGAACTCAAGAAAAAGCTGGGCGATGAAGCCGAGCGGCTCCAGCACGAGCTGAATGTCACGCTGCCCCAGGAAATTCGGAAAGCGGTCGAGCTCGGCGATCTGCGCGAGAACAGTGAGTACAAGGCCGCGCTCGAGCGACAACAGTTCGTGCAGGCGAGGCTTGGCCAGCTGCGTCAGCGCCTGAGCAAGCTTTCGCAGATCGACGTGTCGCAGATCCCCGCCGACAAGGTCGGACTCGGCTCACAGGTAGTCGTGCAGGACGAGAAGACCGGCGAGCGCGAGAGCTACAGCCTGGTGTTCGGCGATTCGGTCGAGTTCGAGGAAGGCCACGTCAGCATGTCGTCGCCAATCGGCAGAACACTTGTTGGTCGCAGCGTCGGTGAGACCGTGGTGCTCAAGCTGCCGGCCATGACCCGCCGACTGAAGATCATCGAGCTGAAAACCATCCACGACGCGGCCTGATCTATTTGCGCGGCGCGAAAGCGCAACCGCTCGCCGCGCGTTTGCAGTAGTTCACCGTCCGCCGCAGGCAATCCCGTTGTTGCCCGCCGCGGCCCGCGATAGCGTCTCCGGAGAACCAGGTTCGCCAGGAGGCGATTTCACATGAAGGGTGTTTTTGTCGTAATGGCAGTCGCCGCGCTGAGTGCTTGCGGCGGGGGCGGCGGCTCGTCGAGCACCGCGCCCAACAACAATCCGGGGATCAATACTCCTCCGGCCGTCGATGGAATATCGGTGACAAACAACGCGTTCAGCCCCGGAACCAAAACCGTCAGCGCGGGAACGACGGTCAAGTGGGCGTGGAACTCGTGCACCGGCGACTCGTACTCTGGCCAGATATGCGCCGAACACAGCGTGACTTTCGACGACGGCAGCGGCTCGGCGATTCAGGACACCGGCACTTTCAGCAAGACCTTCAACACTCCCGGCGTTTACAACTACCACTGCTCGGTCCACGGAGCAGTGATGTCCGGATCAATTACGGTTCAGTAAGCGCAGACCGGTCAACCGTGAGCGGTCGTTCGGGTCCTGGCATCCGAAGTGATCTCGAAACAGCACTTCGGATGTCCCGAACGATCGCACCGCTCCGTCACTTCCGCGCCGACTACTTCGGCGACCAGCGAGGTGACGGCGCTGCACACGCAATGGTCTGCTTCCACCGCGCGAGATAGCGGGCAGGCGCGTCCGAGAATTCGGTAGACGTCACCCGACTGTTCGACAGTGGTCACCCCACCCAGTGCGTCGAGCAGCCGCGACGCGTTTTTCACCCTTCCGGCCAGCGGACCCGTCGGAGCACTGCCTTCACCAGACAGACGTCGGCCGACGCGCTTGAGAAAAGCCACCAGCTGGGTGCGCGACATCTGATCCTTGAGCTCCGCCAGCGTCGCGATTAGTACCGGCGCGTAAGCGCGCGAGAAAGCCTCTTCCGCCTCCGCACTCAGTGAGTAGAGCGCGGCCGGCTGGCCAACCGCGCCCGTGCGCCTGCGGCCTTCCTTGCGGACGCTGCCTTCACGCTCCAGTGCGTCGAGGTGGAACCGCACGGCGTTATCCGTGAGCTCCAGGCGCGCCGCGAGATCGTCCACGGTCCACGAACCCTCCCTGAGGAGGGCAAGTAACCGGGGCCGGGTTCCGTCGTTGCGTCCGGCTGCGGGCTGGCGGTTCATGTCAGTCATCTGCCTCCAATTTA
The DNA here is from genome assembly GCA_946478895.1 of uncultured Gemmatimonadota bacterium. The sequence goes on along the minus strand of CAMLDY010000181.1, from coordinate 1,898 downwards.
GCGCCCTCCGCCAAATAAGTCAAAGAAAACCTTGACTTATATCCGTCCCTCCCCTAACGTGGATTCGAAGGCTATCGCACCACTCGACCCACTCGGAGGTTACTGAGCAATGATTTTGCAGAACCGCAGTATCACCAGATTCTCAGCCATTGCAGTTGTCGCCGGCGCGTTTGGACTGTTGGCTGCCGCGTCGCCCCGCGCCACCGCTCCCAAGCTCGACGACCCCACTATCGTCGCCATATTCGACGCCGCGAACACTTATGATATTGAGACAGGATCGCTTGCCGCGACCAAGGCCTCCACTAAGGCGGTACGGGATTTCGGTGCAATGTTAGCTCGGGATCACAAGATGGTAAGACAACAGGGACGGGATCTTGCCAAGTCCCTCAACGTGACGCCGACACCGCCCAAGGATTTTGCGCTGGCAACCGCGCATGCCGAGGCGATGAAGTCGCTGCGCAGCCTTAACGGCAGCGCATTCGACAAGGCTTTTCTCCAGCACGAGGTCGATTTCCATAACGCCGTGATCGACGCGATCAACAAGACCCTCATGCCGGCGATCCAGAACGCCCAGGTGAAAGACCTGGTGACGAAAGTTGCGCCCGCGTTCGTCGCGCACCGCGACGCCGCGCAGAACCTTCTCAACCAGCAGAAGTGACCGATCAATCCGATGAGCTGACCGGGCCCGATCTCGCCGAAGGGATCGAGACTGGATCTGTTGCGTCCGGTCAGCTCGTTGCCGGCCACGCATTCGGCGAGCCGGTACTCCTCGTGCACGTGGCCCCCAACTGGTTCGCGGTCGGGGGAAAGTGCACTCACTACGGCGCACCCCTCGACCAGGGTGTCCTCGTCAGCGATACCATCCGCTGCCCCTGGCACCATGCGTGTTTTCAGCTCCACAATGGTGCGGCTTCCCGCGCGCCCGCACTCAACGACCTGGCGTCGTACGATGTCTCGGTCGAGAACAACATCGTGCGCGTGGCCCGAAAGCGTGATCGCGGCCAGGTGAAGGGAGAGCCGCACCGGGCGCGCACATCACGCGCGCCTGAGCGGGTATTGTTCGAGCCGAAGCCAACCGCGGGCCCGTCCTCGGTGGTCATCATCGGCGCCGGTGCCGCCGGCAACGCCTGCGCAGAGATGCTGCGTCGTGAAGCGTATCGGGGACCGATCACCATGATCGATCCTGATTCAGACGCACCGTACGACCGGCCGAATCTGTCCAAGGACTATCTCGCCGGAAACGCTCCTGAGGAATGGCTGCCGCTGCACCCGAAGGAATTCTACGACAACCAGCACATCGAGATTCTCTCCGGTCTCGAAGCGACAGGAGTCGACACGAAAGCAAAGACGGTGCAACTAAGCGACGGCACTACTCGCAGCTACGACCGGATGTTGATTGCCACGGGAGCGTCTCCGATCAGGCTCGACGTGCCTGGTGGAGAACGGGTGCGCTACCTACGCAGCCTGCGCGATTGTCGCTCGATCATCGACGCAGCCAAGGGAGCGAAGACCGCGGTCGTCATCGGCGCCAGCTTCATCGGCCTTGAGGTCGCCGCTTCGCTGACCACCCGCGGCCTCAAAGTCACGGTCGTCGCGCCCGAGCCGCTGCCACTCGGTCGGGCACTCGGAGCTGACCTGGGCAGTCTGATCAAGCGTGTCCATGAAGAGCACGGTGTGGTGTTCAAGCTGGGTCGGAAGACGACCTCGGTGAACGACAAGGGGGTAACTCTCGACGACGACACCAAGATCGACGGGGACCTCGTTGTCGCGGGTGTCGGGGTGCGACCGAATCTGCAGCTCGCCGAGTCGGCGGGTCTCGTCATCGACAACGGCATCGCTGTAGACGAGTTCCTGCAGACCAGCGTCGCCGGCATCTACGCCGCCGGGGACGTCGCACG
>CAMLDY010000180.1 GCA_946478895.1 uncultured Gemmatimonadota bacterium | reverse complement strand
GCGATCGACTCGTTTCGCGGTGCGCTCCTTTGCGATGAAGTTGGCATGGGCAAGACTTACGTCGCTCTGGCGGTCGCGGCGCGCTTCGGCCGTTGTGCGATCGTCGCGCCGGCCGCGCTGTTCTCGATGTGGCGCGACGCACTTTCCGCGACCGGTCTCGCAGCGGAGCTCGTTTCTTTCGAGAGCCTGAGTCGCGTGCGGCGCGTGCGCCGGAGTCGTGACAACGGCGACCGCCTCGAGATCGTCATCATCGACGAAGCCCACCACGCCCGCAATCCCGCCACGAATCGATATTTTGCCCTCTCGAGTCTCGTGCGTGGCGCGCGGGTGCTCTTGCTGACCGCGACTCCGATCCACAATCGGCGCAAGGATCTTGTCGCACTTCTGTCGCTGTTCCTCGGCACGCGCTCCGAGCGACTCACCGAAGCCGAGCTCTCGCTTTGTGTGATACGAAGGGAGCAGCGGCAGGTGGAGGGTCCGTCACGAATTCCGGCGATCGCCGGTCCGGTAGCCCATGCCGTCCCGGACACTCCCGGATTGGTCGAGCGGCTGCTCACGTTGCCGCCACCAATTCCGGTCAGGGGCGGCGGCATCGGCGGCGCTCTCATTGGCAGAAGCCTGGTGCACCAGTGGGCGTCGAGCGAAGCCGCGTTTCGCGAGGCCCTGAAACGACGAATCGCCAGAGCGACGGCGCTGTGTGCCTCACTCGAGTGCGGCCGCTATCCGAGCGCAGCGGAGCTCGAGACATGGGTCTACGGCGACGGTGCGCTGCAGCTTGGCTTCACGGAGTTGCTGGCGCCTTCGATTTCCGACCATGGTCAATTGCTCGCCTCGGTCCGCGCGCACCTGCAGGCTCTTAACGAGATCCGATCCGAATCAACGGTCAGCGGCGTTGACGATCACCGGGCGACGATCGTACCAGAGATCGTGGCGACGCACCGAGGCTCCGCGATCGTCGCCTTTGCGCAGTACTCGGAAACCGTGTCGATGTTGTTTCGACGATTGTCGCGCAGCGTACGCGTTGCCTTGCTCACCTCGCACGGAGCGCGCGTCGCCGGCGGTGCACTCGGCCGCGATGAGGCAATCCATCGTTTCGCGCCCGTCGCGAATCATCGGCCCGCTCCGTCGGCGGCGGAGAAAATCGACCTCCTTCTGACGACCGATTTGCTGAGCGAAGGCGTGAATCTGCAGGACGCGTCGGTTGTCATTCATCTCGACATTCCATGGACGGTGGCGCGGATGGAGCAACGCGTCGGCAGGGTGGCGCGAATCGGCTCGCGCCACTCCCAGGTCCACGTCCATTTGCTGCGGCCGCCGGCCAGCGCGGCCGCCACGCTCGAGACTGACGAGATTCTCGACCGCAAATGGCGGATCGCCACCACTGCTGTCGGAACAACCGCGCCAAATCCCGGAGCTCCGCCCGCCAGACTTGAACCGCGCGAAAGCGTCAGCGCGAAGACGGAGCTGCTACGATCCATTCTCGCTCGCTGGCTCTCGACTCACAGCGATGACGGCTCCGACGCGGCAAACTCTAACCAGCCGAACGGTTGCCTGCTTTCTGCCATCGCAGCGCCCCAGAGCGGCTTTATCGCCGCCGTCCAATTTGCACAGGAGGCGCGCGTGCTCGTGAGCGCGAATGAAGTGGTATCAGTCGATCTCGATGACCAGCTCAGAGTTTGCCAGATCAGCGGAGTCGAGATAGCTACAGAGCCGACGATCGCCGAACGCGCCCTCGTCGCAATCGAGAAATGGTGCGTCGCCCAATCTGCCTCGAGCGCGGCTGGTATCTCCTCATCGAGCGGCGTGCTGCGTAAACAGATCACGGCTCGTATCGATCTGGCGATCCAAACAGCACTGCCCCACCAACGCGCGCGACGGTCCATACTCGCCGCCCGGGCTCGGCGTGTTGCGACGACCCAGCAGTGCGCTGCCGTCGAACGCGAGCTTCACGCGCTCGCACATTCTTCGCTGTCCGTCGACGAGTGGCTCGAAGCGATTGCGAAGCTTGAGGTCGCTGGTGCGCCGGCGGCCGGCACCGATCGTTCGTACGATCAATGCCGGCCGCTTGCACTGCTTCTGCTCATTCAGTCCTGAACAGCTTCCTGACGTGATTCCAGCAACGTCGACGTCACGAACGTCAGACGGACTCGATCTCGGTTGCGGCGCGATCCAGAATCTCCTTGATCTTCCTGATCTGCTCCGGAGTCCGCGACGAGCTCTTCGACGCGTAGATCGCGCGGCCGACGTTCTTGAAGCCGCGATGCACTTCCATCATCGGCTCCCCGAAAATGCTCTGCGCGAACTCGGCGATCTTCGAGAAGATGTCGTCGATCAGCGGCTGATTCTCCGCCAGGTGCTTTCTTCCTTCTTCCGTGATCTCGTAGATCTTCTTGCCGCTCTCTTCCGGCAGCGCCCGCGCGTAGCCGAGATCCTCCAGCATTGTCAGAGTCGGGTAGACCGTTCCCGGGCTCGGCGAGTACATGCCGCCGAACCTCTCCTCGATCTCCTTGATGATCTCGTAGCCGTGCCGCGGCTTCTCGTCGAGCAGTCGCAGGATCACGAACTTCAGGTGACCCTGATCGAACATCCTCCCGCCGCCGAAAGGCCCGCCCCTCGACCTGCCCCGACCGGCCCAGAACGCTCCCGAGTCGAACCCGAAGTTTTCCGGCCTCATTCCGAACGCCCACGCGAACCCCTGTCCGCATCCTCTCCCGTGCATAGCTTCTCCTCATTCAGCCCCCATCCCGCCAGCGAGGCGCCATTCAGCGCCTGCGATACTACTGGCGATATATCTTATGGGCGCCAAAGCTATATCGGACGATATATCGGCGCAAGAGGCGACTTCCGGCGGCCAAGCCTCGCTTGAGGGCTTTAACCTGTCGGCGGCTAGTAATTTGCCCATCAGGTTGGCCATGCTGGACCAGACCTACAGTCTCGGACTCGTTGTTCTGTCCGTCGTAGTCGCAACGATCGGGGCTTACGTCGCGTTCGAGATAGCAGCACGTGTGCGCGCCGCCGAGGGACGGCGTCGTGTCTTTTGGACTTACGGCGGCGCCATCGCGATGGGACTCGCGATCTGGAGCATGCACTTCGTCGGCATGCTCGCGCTGCATCTGACGGTGCCGATCTTCTACGACGCGCTCCTCATCCTGGCTTCAGCAATCGCTGCAGTCGTCGGCTGCGGCATCGCATTCTTCATCTTCAACCGCGCCACGGTGAAGCCGTGGCTGGTTGTCCTGGCCAGCATCTTCATGGGCCTGGCAATCGCCGGCATGCACTACACGGGCATGGCTGGAATGCGGATGAACGGCCACATCTTCTATAATCCGGTAATCGTCGGTGCATCGATCGCCGTCGCGATTGCCGTCTCACTCGCCGCGCTCGCGTTCACCCGCAATCTCGTCGACCGCGGATCTGAGAAGCGACTGTGGCTCAAGAAGATCAGCGCCGCGATTCTGCTCGGCGCCGCCGTCAGCGGCATGCACTACACCGGCATGGCAGCCGCGACCTTCACCCGCGGCGCGCCGGGCTGGAAGCCTACCGACGACCTGGTGCTCGGCAGCTATCAGCTGGGCCTCGTCGTCGCCGTCATCAGCGTCGCGCTGCTGGTTGTCGCGTTGGTGGCGACGCAGTTCGAGCGCTGGACGATCACGACGCGCAGCAAGTTCGAGAATCTTCTCGAGCTGGCGCCCCAGGTCGT
>CAMLDY010000179.1 GCA_946478895.1 uncultured Gemmatimonadota bacterium | reverse complement strand
GTCGGGAATGCCGATCTTGCCGACGTCGTGGAGCGGAGCCGCCCGACGAATCAGATCCACCCGGTCGACCGACAATCTCAGTCGCATCGCCAGCCGCGCGGCGAGCTCGCCGACTCTCTGCGTGTGCTCGCCCGTTTCGTCGTCGCGGAATTCCGCGGCCGCTGCAAGCCTCTGCAATATCTCCAGCTGCGCCTGTTCCAGCTGCCGGGTACGCTCGGCCACGTTCTGCTCGAGCTGCGCGTTCTGGTGGCGAATCGTGCTGTAGAGAGAGCGGGTCTCGAGCAGGTTCTGAATGCGCAGCACGACTTCCGTCGCGTCGAATGGCTTGAGCAGAAAATCCTTGACGCCGCTCGCCAGCGCGCGCCGCTTGGTTTCCGAGTTGGAATCGGCGGTCAGCATCACCACCGGCAGATAGCCGATGCCGAGGTGCGGGCGAATCGAGTCGAGCACGGTAAAGCCATCGAGCTTCGGCATGTGCAGATCCAGCAACACCAGGTCGGGCGCCCACGTGTTCACCAGCGACACGCCGACGGCGGGATTGGTGGTGCTGTTGACGTTCACGAAACCGGCGGTGCGGAGGATACGCTTGAGCACATCGACGTTGGCCTGGTGGTCGTCGATGATCAGAATGCGCGCCTCGCCCCAGGTGTTGGTCCGGACCAGCGAGACGTGCGACATCTGCCGGTAGACCGGGTTTCCCGCGGGGGTTCGTAAAGGGGCAGACATTCTATGGCGCTCGTTGTGGAAGCGTAGGAACCGCGAAGCTCAGCAATAAGACGATTTGGGCGGGGCTACTGTATCGGGAAGCGGGAAGGGGGAGGCGGGAAGCGGCAGCGGGGTTCGGGGGGTGTTCGGGCGGTCTCGGGCTACCGACCAAGCTCGGCTGTTACGGCGTAACTCCAAGTCAGTCAATTGATACCGGCCGTTATTGCTGAGCTTTTACCCTCGTCGCTTATCCATGGCAATCGTTCGCCAACTGCACCTTCGCACTCCACACGACAGTCGCCAGCGCGTCGGCGATCTCGTGGTCGAAGTCGCGCGCCGCTATGCGGCACAGATGAATGAAAGCGAGTTCGCGACCCTGCTTCGCTCGAGGAAACTCGACCGCCGTCGCTACGTCGCTTTCATCGCCAGCCTCTACCCGTGCGTCATCGGCTTCAATCGCGCGCTGATCCGCAGCATCGCCAAAGTCGATCACGTTCTGCACAGCAGCTTCATCAAGAACCTCGCGCAGCAGCTCGAGGAAGAGCAGACCCACAACCAGATGTGGCGCACCAAGCTCGACGTCTTTGGCGTCGATCATCAGGCGCTGTACTGGGATCTCACCGACTACCTCGGCCGGTTCACCAGCATCGAGCTGGAGAAAATGACCCGCGATGTGCTCGCGGCGCTGACCAAGGATGCGGAGAACTATTCGCCCGGTGTCTTCCCCGAGCCCCCGTTCCCCGAGCCCGTCCTCGCGCTCTATCACCACTTCTATATGACGGCGACGTACGAGAACATCGACTACTGGGAGCACTTCGCCTGTCAGAGCTCGGTCGAGATGACGATTTACTCAGTCGTGTCCGCCACTGTCCTTCCGGGCGTGCAGGGCAATCCCGAGCTCGATGGCGGACCGGCGACCCTGGCGTGGTGGATCGAGCACGCGCAGCACGAAGGCAGCTCGGGCCGCACCGACGAGGAAAAGCATCTCGACATGTCGCGCCTCGCGCTCAATCGCAGCGAGACCGCGAATTCGCTGAAAGAGGCAGTCGTCGCCCGCGCCGATGATGCACTCAAGCTGTTCGCAGCGGCGATGACCTGTCAGATCGTCGAGAGCGAGCGCTTCCCGGTCGAACACTATCTGACCAGCCGCGCGATCCGGACAGGCACGCGTTGACCGGCGCGCACCTGAGCGCCTGAGCGGTGCTGCGACTTCTCAAACTCGGCGGTTCGGCGCAGAACGGCGACGCCTCTCCAGCCCCGTCCCCGCCTGCCCAGCTCGGTGGAGAGGGAAATCTTCTCGATTTCCTGAGCGACGGCGTTCTCGCCACCGATACAGAAGATCGAGTCACCTACGCCAACCGCGTCGCGGCGGAGATGCTCGGACGGGACGCGGCGGCACTGGTCGGCCAGAAGCTCCTCAGCCTGTTTGCGCGCGACAGCAGCGATGTCGTCGTGTTCGCGCAAAGCGCGGCGCGCGACGGACTCCCCCAGTGCTACGACGCGGAAGTTGCCGGTCGCGACTGCAAGGTCAGCATCGGTGCGGCGCCACTGAAAGACGCGACTGGCACCATCGGTACGATTCTCACCCTGCGCGACGTCACCGACATGCGACGCGCGTACCAGGACCTGGCGCGCTCGGAGTCGAGATATCGTCACCTGTTCGAGGACGCCAGCGATGCGATCATGACCTTCGACTCGCTCGGCCGCTTCACCAGCGTCAACGATGCCGGCGAACAGATCTCTGGATACAGTCGTGAGGAGCTGATCGGCCGATTCTTCGGCCCGCTGCTTCCGATCACCGAGCTGCCGCGCGCGGTGCTCGAGTTCAGGAAAGCACTGTCGGGCCAGCCGGGCCAATTCGAGTCGGTCGTGGTGCGCAAGGATGGCGAGCGCCGCCACATCACCATCACCTACTCCTGTCCGCAGCGCAGCCGCGAAGTGCTGTGTCTCATCCGCGACGCGACGGAAGAGAAGCAGCTCCAGCAGCAGCTGGTGCAGTCGGAAAAGATGGGCGCGATCGGGCAGCTGGTGAGCGGCGTCGCCCACGAGCTGAACAATCCGCTGGCCAGCATCACCGCGTTCGCGCAGCTGATGCTTTCGGACGGCAATCTCAACAAGGATGACCGTCACGCGACCGAGACCATCGCCAGCGAAGCGCGTCGTGCCGCGCGCATCGTGCACAACCTTCTGACCTTCGCGCGTCAGCACAAGGCGGAAAAGACCTACGCCGACATCAATCAGGTGATCGAGAACACCATCGAGCTGCGCGGCTACGACCTGAGCGGCCGCGGCATCCAGATCGAGCGCCTCTATGCCGACCCACCGCCGAGCACGATGGTGGATGCGTATCAGCTGCAGCAGGTGATTCTGAATCTCGTCACCAACGCCGAGCAGGCGATGGCGGGGGTGGAGCGTGCGCACCACCGATTGACCGTGCGGACGCGCAAGGAAGCGGAGACCATTCACATCGAGATCGAGGACACCGGCCCCGGCATTCCCGCCGACGGTCTGGAGAGAATCTTCAATCCATTCTATACGACCAAATCGGTTGGCCACGGCACCGGCCTCGGATTGTCGATTTCGCTGGGGATCATCAGCGAGCACGGCGGTCGGATCTGGGCGGAGAACGCCCCCGGTGCCGGCGCGAGATTCTGCATCGAGCTGCCATTCGTCGCATCGGATCCGGCCAGCACGTCGACGCCATCCGACTCGCGGGTGTCGTTGGCGAAGAATCTCCACATCCTGGTGGCCGACGACGAAGCCGCGATCCGCGAAGCGCTGGCGCGGTTCCTCGAGAAAGCAGGTCACACGGTGGTGATGGTCGACAGCGGCAGCAAGGCGCTGGAGGTGGGTCGGGACGGGATGTTCGACACCATCTTCCTCGACATCCGGATGCCGGACATCTCAGGCCAGACTGTCTTTCGTCAGTGGGAGAGCAAGCGCCCCGACCTCGCCGAGCGCGTGGTGTTTTTAACCGGCGACATCGTGAGCGAGGATCTGTTTCAGTTCCTGACTGGCACAGGACGGCCTTTCGTCGCCAAGCC
>CAMLDY010000178.1 GCA_946478895.1 uncultured Gemmatimonadota bacterium | reverse complement strand
GCGAGAAGCCGACATTGAGCGGCAACTCCGTCCAGTCGATGCCGCGCTGCTCGAGCGCGACGGTGCCCATCATCGCGTGCCGCGCTTCATCCCACAGCTGGCGCGAGTAGTCGAGATAGAAGTCCCACGGTTGATCGGCGCGCTCGACCATGAACGACGACATCGCCTCGGGCACATCCATCTCGAGCGTTCGCTTGCAGAGCAGCGCCAGATTGCGCTCGTCGGCCGGCACGCCCAGATCGTTGTAGATCACGTGCGGAGGAAACTCGAAGTTGTATGATCCCTGGAACCGCTCGTCACGCCGAGGCATGAAGTCGGGCTTGAACGGCTCCGCGGCGCGGGGCGGGGGAAGCGGGACCTCCATGCTGCGGATCTTCATTCCGCGGCGCTCGTCACCCTCGGCGAGCGAGATCCGCGGATCGCCGGCGATGCCGCGCGCGGCGACGAGATAACAATCCAGGTGATCTCTCCACTCGGACATGACAGCAACCGCGGTCGGATCCGCCAATATCAGCTTCGAGATAGCCGCATCTCCCCAGTCGATCGCTTCGGTTACCTCGATGAGCGAGAATCGCATGAAGCGGCGCGTCGGCTGATCGACGAGCGGGTTCGTCGCCTGCAGATGATGCGAGTAGGCATCGCGGAGCGCGGGCAGCGCGACCTGATAGAGGGCGACGAGAAGCTCGACGGTGCCACGCGAGCGGAGGACCTCCTCCAGAAAAGCGTCGAGTGCATCGTTGGGCGATTTGTCGAGCGGCGGGGTCGGGTGCCGCATCTCGCTGATCCTTTTCCGCAGCCACTCCGCGTGCTCCGCGGCGTACCACTGGTGCAAAGCGAGCGCGCATTTGACTTCCCATTCCGGAGTGCGCGCGAGGTGCGCGAGCATCGCGCTCATCAAGCGCCGCTCGGCCCAGTGGATTCGTGTCAGGCGCTCGACATTTTCAGCTACTGAGTAGCCAATGCGGGCGGCGGTGGCGTAGGTGGCGATTCCCGCGAGCGGAGGAAAGGAGGGCAGTCTCGACATAAGCATCTCGTGACAGTGGCGAAGTACTTCTCAGGGCAACCTTCAGCGCCGGCTACCGTTCAGTTCCGGGAGGGCGAGGTCGGCGCCGACGTGGCGGCTCGACGATCAACGCATCAGCGGGAGTCGCGCCCGGCCGAATCTCGGTGTGGCGAATTCGCCCGCCCAACAGGCCGGTGTAAATGAACGCGCCGGCAACGAATGCAGTAGTCAGGACCGCCACATGCGTCACGCCGGCATGAACGGGTCGCGAGCGCCAGCGAATGAGCGCGATCAGTGCCAGCACGCCAAGGATGTCGCCCAGGTAGTAGGCCTTGTCGCCCATGTGCTGGTGCGCCTCGATGTCGTCGTGTCGCACACCGGGGATGCCGCGCAGGGCGTGCTCCGCCGATTCTCCGCTCAAATCCGCGGCCGCACCGGCGATGGCGGATGCGATCAGAACCACCAATGCAGTTCGCCGCAGAGTGTCACGCGCCGTGAAGTACGAGGCGATGAACAGGGCAAGGGCGAAGAGAGATCCGAAAATCGGAGAGTGATTGACGAGCAGATGAAAGTGAACGCCAGTTAACATGATCGGGCCGTTGAGGTTTTGCCGAGAAGCGCAAATTGAACGCCGTAATGTATTTTCTTTTCACGCCATGAGAGCGGTAATCGTTGGTGGCACCGGCCACATCGGCACCTTTCTCGTCCCGCGGCTGGTGGACGCCGGGCACGATGTCATAGTCGCGAGCCGCGGCAAGCGCGGGCCGTACGTCCCGCATCGTGCCTGGAACGAAGTAGAACAAATCGAGATTGACCGCGAGGCCGAGGATCGTGCCGGGACATTTGGATCGCGCATCGCCGAGCTCGGCGCCGACGCGGTCGTCGATCTCATCTGCTTCACACCGGAAAGTGCTCGGCAGCTGGTAGATGCGTTGAAGCCGCGACACACGCTCCTTCTTCATTGCGGCACGATGTGGGTGCACGGGCGGCCGACGTCGGTGCCGGTGACTGAGGATATGCCGCGCAACCCTTTCGGTGATTATGGAATCAAGAAGGCGGCGATTGAAAAACTTCTGCTCGAAGCGACTTGGCGAGGTGATGCGCGCGCGACGGTGCTTCATCCGGGGCACCTCGTCGGACCGGGATGGAATCCTCTGAACCCCGCGGGGCATTTCAATCCCGAGGTGTTCGAGCGCATCGCGCGCGGTGATGTGCTCGTGCTGCCGAACGAAGGCAAGGAGACCGTGCACCACGTCCACGCCGACGACGTCGCGCAGGCGTTCGCGCTGGCGCTCACTCGGCCGGACGCGGCGATTGGAGAAAGCTTCCACGTCGTGTCGCCGGCGCCGATGCGCTTGCGTGACTACGCCGAAGCGATGTACGCCCACTTCGGCCAGCCGCCGCGGCTTGGGTTTCTGCCGTGGGAAGAATGGAAGCACACCGTCACCGACCAGGAGGCGGCGGCGACATGGGATCACATCGCGCACTCGCCCCACGGAAGCATTGACAAGGCGCGACAGCGGCTCGGCTACGCACCGCGATATTCTTCGCTCGAGGCGGTGATCGAGGCGATCGAGCCGTAGCTCACGTTACCATTTCGGCGGTTCTACCCCAAACTGCTTCCCGTACTCGGCGTTGAGCCGTTGCCAGCCCTCGAACTGCATCGCTTCGGGGCCGACGATGCGGTCGATCTGATCGCCGCTAAGCAGATGGTCCATGACGTCGATGCAGATGTGCCAGCCGGCGGCACCCATCGAGATGAAGCGGCGACCGATGTTGGCCCACAGGGTGAGGTGAGTGCCGCTGCCGGATGGTTTGAGCTCCCACCGGATGTCGCCGCCGCCCCAGTTGTACTCCAGCACCTTCGGAGCATCCGCGCGGACGATCTTCGTCTCGGTGATGTGCGGACCGGGCGCGCCGACGGTGGTGAGCTTCACCGTATTGCCGGCCGTCGCCAGACTGCGATCCGCGTCGAAGGGCGCCCACTCGTGGAGCTGGGCGGGATCCGTCAGTGCCTGCCACACTTTTTCCGGTGGATGAGCAAGGTCTCTGTCGAGGACCAGGGTCCAGGTATCGCTGTCGCCAGTCTTTCGCACCTGGGCACCCGTTGCGGGGCCAGGAGCGTACTTCTCACGGGTCGTCATTTCTTTCTCCTTGGTTTCTTTTTGGCGGACTTTGGCTGATCGATGCGGTCGAGGTGGCGCTCGAGCGCGTCGACGTGCTTTGACCAGAATTCACGGAACGGCGCCAGCCACTCCTCGAGCTCCATCAGCGGCGCGGGAGCAAGGCGGTAAAGCCTTCGCTGCGCATCGACCGTGACGTCGACTAACCCCGCTTCGCGCAGGACCCGGAGATGCTTGGAGACCGTCGGCTGAGTCATCCGGAGCCGCTGCTCGATTTCCCCTACTGAGCGTTCCGACTTGGCGAGAAGGCCAAGGATCGCCCGGCGATTGGGATCCGCGATAATTCCGAATACTGATTCCATGCCGGTAATATACTAGTGAGCGTATATACCCCGCAAGACATATAGCTAGCGGACCGCTGGCAGCCTCCCGCGGACAGCGCGCAGCTTGACAGAGGCGCCCAAACGAACGCGATCTATGAATTCGACGTATTCACGAGCCCGACAACTGCCAAAGCAGTTCAGTCCATCGTTCTCAATCAGTCCGCGATTATCGATGCAGTTGGTCCTCGGGCCTCGATCCAGAGCTGCGAGCTGCCAGCTGAAAGCTCCCAGCGTTCAGTGCCGGAACTCCACGAGCTGCCGGCCTGCGTGCAGCTGCCGTCGCTTTCCCTCCCACACCAGCTCTCCGTTCAACCCCCTCGGCAGCGTAATGTCCGCCCGCAAGCCAGCGGC
>CAMLDY010000177.1 GCA_946478895.1 uncultured Gemmatimonadota bacterium | reverse complement strand
GGGCCCCCTTGACTTGCATGTGTTAAGCACGCCGCCAGCGTTCGTCCTGAGCCAGGATCAAACTCTCCAATAGTTTGAAGATTTGATTGCTCTCCCGAACGCGGTCGTCTCCAGACGTAAGTCGTTTCGACTTCCACGTCCGGAATCACTTTGAATGTTTCAGGTTTTGAAGTCTCCCCGGGATACTGAACCAGTCCCGGATCATTGACCTCGCCTCGCACATCCATCGATCTCAATTTCGATTTTCAAACAGCGTTTGCCGCATTTTCCGCAGCAGCCTTGAAGAATAAACCGGATCGGTTCATTCGTCAAGTGTTTCGAAGCAAATTGTTCTGGCGTTCGAAGCTGACCCGCGCTTCCTGAGCAGGCTACGTTGCCCGTCGGAAGGGGATTCGCAAACTAGCGCGGACAGACACCTACTTCAACCCCCCGCCCTCCTGCCTTTTTTCAGCGGGGACCACGTTTGACGAGCACCCAAAAAAGATGTTAAGACATCCGCAAAAATTCCGCGGAGCTCATCACTGACCAGCTCGGAATCACCCCGCGCCTGCCTCGTCATTAACCCGGCCGCCGGCCGCGGACGCAACCGGTCGAGGTTCCCCGCCATCGAGGCCGCATTCCGCAACCGTGCCGACGTCACCGACGCTTTCTACACCGCGGCGCCCGGCGACGAAGAACGCCTTGCCCAACGAGCCATATCCCAGGGTTTCACAACCATAGTTGCGGTCGGAGGCGACGGCACCTGTAGCCGAATCGCCAATACCATCGTTGGCCTCCGGAGCTCCTGCCGCCTCACGGTCGTCCCTTCCGGCACCGGTAACGACTTCGCAAAAACGATCGGCCTATCCGACAAACCGGCCGATTGGATCGCCGGCCTCGTTGCGCACGGTGCCACCACTCGGATCGATGTCGGGCGCGTGGACGGTTTGCACTTCCTCAACAGCTGTGGCTTTGGCTTCGACGCCTCAGTGCTCGAGGCAAGCAACCAGGTAAGATTTCTCAAAGGTGACGCCGTCTACATCTACTCGGCGCTGCGTCAGCTCTTCGGCTACCGAGGGATCGAGGTCTCGAGTACCGGAATTACCGGCGCCAACCGCACTCGCAAGCTCATGGTCACCGCCTCCAATGGAAAATCTCTCGGCGGCGCCTTCCAGATCGCGCCGCGCGCATCTGTGACCGATGGCAATCTCGACATCTGCTTCATCGCGGACACCAATGCCATCAGCCGGGTGCGGCTGTTCGCCGCAGCGTTGCGTGGCAAGCACATCGGCATGCCCGGAGTCGTGGCAACCACGAGATCGCAGCTCGATCTTCTGTTCGAAACGGCGCCGACAATGGAGGTGGACGGCGAGCTCCGCGTGGCGCGCGACCGCCACGTCGAGCTCGCCTGCGTGCCGGGCGCGCTGGCCGTCATCGCTGCGCCCGGAGCTCTTAGATGAGAGATGCTACACCGGCGGGATCATCAATCCGACCGTATCGCCCGGTTGAACCGTAATCTCCTGGCTGACCGAGGGTCGACTGCCACCGATTGGATCCGCGATAAAGCGCAGCGTCGTCAATCCACTCAACAATGCGGGCGGGATGGTGAGGTCAGTCTTCCGGTTCCCAACCGCGGTGCCGAGGCGAATGCGCTGTGAGCTACGCAAAGCATAAATCGTCATGTCGACGAAGCCCTGGTTATCAACCTGGAGGATCGTAGGTCCGGTCGCCGCGTTCGGGTCGCCATGCCTGAATCCGTTGCACGCACCGAGGGCGATCAGCATCGACGCAAAAAGTATCAAGCGTGTTTTCATGGTGTTGCACTGCCGCTGTTCGAGTCGGTTATCAGTCGGGCATAATGCGTTCCATGCAACTCATCGATAGCTTGCATCACAATGACAAAGCCGCTGATGATCGGAATCGCCGGAGGCTCGGGATCCGGCAAGTCCACCGTCGCAAGAAATGTCGCCGAGCTACTCACCACGTCGTCGGTGGTCTTCATCGACATGGATGCGTACTACAAGAATTTTCCCGCACTCACGTTCGATGAACGCAGGAAGCTGAACTGGGACCATCCCGACGCCTTCGATTACGATCTCCTCTGCGAGCACCTGACCGCGCTCAGCAAGCGCCAGTCGATCGAGAAACCAGAGTACGACTTCGTCACGCACCTGCGGCGCGCGGAGCACACCCATGTCGAGCCTGCCGATGTGGTTGTGATCGATGGAATCCTGCTATTCGTCGACGCCCGCGTGCGAGATCTGTGCGACGTGAAAGTCTTCGTCGACGCCGATGCCGATATCCGATTGATCAGACGCATCGAGCGCGACACCAGAACGCGCGGCCGGCCACTCGACGATGTCATCGAGCAATACCTCTCCACCGTGCAGCCGATGCACCTCGAGTTCGTCGAGCCGAGCAAGCGGTACGCGGATGTCATCGTTCCGCGCGGCGGCCACAACGCGGTCGCGATCGAGATGATCGTCGCTAAGATCCAGCGGCGGCTGGTGCGCGGGCCATTCGGCGGTGGGGCGCTGCAAACCCCATCAGCGCAGCGGCCAGCGCCCCCAGCACGAACATGAAGTACCAGACGATGACTGGTCCGAACCGCGAGAGAAGCTGGGTTCCGAGCCACGGACCGACGGTCAGCGCCAGGCTGAGCGACATACTGTAGGCGCCCATGTAGGCACCGCGCTGCGCCTCGGGCGCGATGTCGCCGAGGTGGGCGGCCATCGCTGGAAAGAGCATCATCTCGCCGAAGGTCCAGATGATGGTCGTCACAAGGATTCCGGACGCCGACGAGACCACCCCCAGCCCACCAAACCCGAGAGCGAACAGCATGCATCCCGCGACGAGCGCCCACGCGTGCGGCCACTCCGCCGTGGCGCGGTTGATCGGCACCTCGAGCGCGACGATCATGAGCGTGTTGATGGTGAACAAGCTGCCATAGAACGCCGGCGAAAGGCTCAGGTACTGCACCATGTACAGCGGCAATGCCGATTCGTGCTGGTAGAACACTACCGACACGAGGAATGTCGCAACGAGAAACACGGCCAGCCGCGAGTTCCCCCGCAGTCGTGCGTGCGGGCGCACGGGTGCGTCTGCTCGGTGCTCCGCACTGGCAGTCGGCCGCCACCGCGCTGCGAGGAGAACGACGCCGGCAGTGAGCGTCGTAAGCGCATCGACAACGAACATCGAGCGAAACGACACCGCGGCCAGAAACCCGCCGAGCGCCGGGCCGATGCTCATGCCGAGGTTGATCGCGAGGCGATTCAGGGCGTACGCAGCCTTCCGCTGAGTGGGGTGCACGACGTGCGTGAGAGCGGCGAGGCTCGCTGGCCTGAACAACTCCGCGCACGCGGCCCACAGCGCGGTGACGGCGTAAACAGCGGCAACGCTGTGGGCGAACGGGAAGAACATCACCACGCTGCCGGACAGCATCAGTGATGCGCGCATGACCGGAAGCGCTCCGATCTTGTCGCTCAGGCGGCCACCGATCGGGCCCGCGAAGATGGCAGCGCCGCCGTAGAGCGCGAACGCGAGACCCGCCTGACCCGGACTGAAATGGAGCTCTCGGGTGAGGTACACGATCAGAAATGGCAGCACCATCATGCCGGCGCGATTGATCAAGTTCGTGGCGAACAGCAGCCATACTTCGCGCGGCAGGCCATCGAGCCCACGCCAGGGATTGAGGCGAGATCCCGCAAACGAAAACGGCCACCGGTTAAGTGGCCGTCTCGTTTCGCGGCTGGCGGGCTCAGTTGTCAGGGCCATAGTGCGCCGTGTAGGAATCGAACCTACAACCTAATGATTAAGAGTCATTTGCTCTGCCAATTGAGCTAACGGCGCTTGCGATCGCTTGGCGCGCCAGGAGGGAGTCGAACCCCCGACCCACAGCTTAGAAGGCTGTTGCTCTATCCA
>CAMLDY010000176.1 GCA_946478895.1 uncultured Gemmatimonadota bacterium | reverse complement strand
CAGGGGAATCGCAATCGGCCGAAGTCCATTGGCGCGGGCAAAAAAGGGAATCATGCTGAACGACGGCGCGGGAAGACACAGCACGGCGCCCGGTTCGGCAAATGCCCGGATGGCTGAATCGAGCACGTCATCCGACCCGCAGCCGCAGCCGATCATTTCAGTCGGCACTCCCGCGTATTCGGCCAGCGCGCCCGCGAGGGCTGGCTCGTACGCTATCGGATACCGGCTGATGTCAGTCTGCGCGGACGAGGTCAGCACGCTCAGCGCAGTCGGCGGCGCACCCCACAGATTGGTGTTGTCGCTGAGATCGATTTCGCAGCGACCGCCCATCGCCGAATAAAGAGCGATCTCCCGGTAGCTCTCGCGCGCCAACCGACCTACGGGGTCAGTTCCATTCGGGGCAATCAACATTCCTTGCTCCAGCCCAGCGCTGCCTCGGCGTGCGCCGGCAATCCCTCGGCGGCAGCGAGAACCTCCGTGTCCTGGGCGAGACGTCGAGCAGCCTCGGGAGTGACTCGCTGATACGATGTCCACCGAACGAAATCCAGGGTACCAAGTCCGGAGTAGCAGCGCGCTAGCCCGCCGGTCGGAAGGACGTGATTGCCACCGGTTATGTAGTCGCCGAAAACCACCGACGATGATTCGCTTACGAAAACGCAGCCCGCGTTGCGAACATCGCCCAGCACGCGATCGGCGTCCCTGACAGCCAGCAACAGGTGCTCGGGCGCAAACTCAGCGGCGAATTCGACCGCGTCCCTTAGCGATTCGGCACGGATGATCGCACCGTTCTGCTCCAACGCGAGGCGAACTACTTGCCGGCGGGCAACGCTGGACATGCGAATGTCGATAGCTGCAGCTATCGCAGCCGTGGTCGCGTCGTCGAGAGCTACTATTACGACGCAGGCATCTGAATCGTGCTCCGCCTGGGCGATGACCTCGCGGGCGATGATGTCGGGATTTGAATCCGCATCGCAAATCACCAGCAGCTCGGTCGGTCCGGCTGGAGAGTCGATCCCCACATCGCTCGCCACCTGGAGCTTCGCTTCAGCGACGTAGGCGTTGCCGGGGCCAACGATCCTGTCCACCTCCGGCACGGTTTCGGTCCCGTACGCCATTGCGGCGATCGCACCGGCGCCGCCCGCGGCGAACACGCGGTCCACTCCGGCGAGCTCGCATGCGGCAAGCACGATCGCCGCGGGGTACCCATCTTGTTGCGGCGGAGAGCAGACGATGATCTCTGACACACCGGCGACACGCGCTGGCACAGCCGCCATCAGGACACTGCTCGCGTACGCCGCGCGACCACCGGGCGCGTAGATCCCGACGCGTCGCAAAGGATCCGGCCGCCTTCCAACCGTAACGCCGGGCTCGGTTTCAATTTCGACGGATCGCGGCGGGTCCGCCGAGTGAAACAACTTGATGTTCCGTGCGGCGCGAGAGAGCGCGGACCGAAGCCCCGGATCGATTCCCGCGAGTGCGCTCTGTCGAACGGTGCGTGGAACCTCGATGCTCTCGACGGACACGCCGTCGAATGCGACTGCCATCTCGCGCAATGCACGATCGCCGTCGGCTCTCACCCGGCGCACGATCTCGGCAATGCGTTCATTTACAGGCGCCGCCTTAGAGCTCTTCCGTCCCAAGAGCGACGCGCGTTGGTCGATCGACAGGCTGCTCAAGGCACCCATGTATCTGAAGCGCGTGTCCGCGATTGTCGCCGTCACGGCAGCAGGCGCTCCACGCGCGTGACGAGAATCCCCGTTGCATCGAGCGCCTTAAGGGCGCCGATGGTCTTGTAGATCCGGGCGGCATCGACGACGGCGTGTACCGCAACGCGATCACCGCCATTCATGATGTCGATGACCGTAGGCCCGTTGATACCGGGAATGATTTTCTTGACGGCGTCTAGCGATTTCCGGGGCACATTCGCCATCAGGTATCGCTTGCCCCGCGCTCTCACGACGGACTCGAGCGCCATTATGAGCGAGGCCAATGCCTCGCTTTTGGAGCCCTCAAACACGGCGTCGCATCTCGTGACCAGTTGGGCGCGGGAGGTGAGCAATGTCCCGATCTCCCGCAGCCCGTTCACCCGCAGCGTCGAGCCAGTCGATGTGATATCGACGATCACCTCGGCGATTCCCATCAAGGGCGCAATCTCCGCCGCGCCTGAAATGGGTACAATGTCGACAGTCTGGCCGCGTGCCTCGAAGAAATCTCTGGTGATTCGGGGAAAGGAAGTCGCGATACGGGCGCCGGGAGCGATTTCGTCGAGACTGGTGATGGCCGCCTCTTCGCGAGCTGCGGCAACTAGGCGACAGTCGCCAAAGCCGAGATCGAGGCGACGCTCGACAGCACGTGACGATTCGCAGACGAGGTCCCAGCCCGTGATTCCGACGTCCGCGACATCATCGGCGACGAACTCCGGAATGTCCTGCGCGCGGACGAACAACGCCTCGAACTCGCCGCCGAGCGATGCGGAGAGCGCTCGGTCGCCCCTGGTGAGTACCGGGAGACCGGCATCGCCGAATAGCTCGCGCGTATCTACGGCGAGTCGTCCCTTGTTTGGCAGTGCGATCTTGAGCATGAGATGGTTGGTGGAAAACAAAAAGCCCGTCCAGAATGGGACGGGCAGCGAAGGAAGCTCTGTGAGTGAGTCCGACTAGTCGACTATAGTCTGACGTGCACGCGCAAAAGCGCCCCGCGGCCCGTATGGCCGTGGTGGCGGTGCGCATGGCGGAAAGAAGTAGTTGTCGACGAAGTGCTACGCATGGCATACATGCTAAACGCTTCGCGCGGCAGGCGCAACTGTTGGAATCATCTGCGCTGCAAGCGAGTCACGATTCACGCGAAACGCCCAGCCATTCTTCTGCCGACACCGACGCACGAAACACCTCGATGGTCTGACCCACACTTTCTGCGCGCAGGGCGAACATCCGCGCCATCCCGAATATCGCGTCGCTGGATGCCACAATCGCCCGCCGGGTTCCTGGCTCGAAGAATTGATCCATCGCCATCTCGTAAATCAGGTGTGTGGTTATCAGGAGCTTGGTAACCGCCGTCATATCCACCAGCTCACGAAAGCGGGCATCGAAACGAGGGTCCGTGCGGAGGTCGTGATTGTGCTCGCGCACCTCTTGATCGGTCACGGCGCCCCACCATCGAGCCATGACGAGCGCTCGGTCCACGTCTATGGCGTATGAAATGGGCATCCGTACCGAGACCCCGGCCAGGTTACCTCTCGGCAGACTTCCGCCTGCCGCGGGAACGCCGTCCCTTTATTGATTGCCGTCGCTCTCGAGGTGGCGCTCGAACCAGCCGATCATGCGCCTCAGATAGTCGCGCTGGTTGGCGTAGGTCCACAACGCCTCGTTGTGGTTCTCACCGGCGTAGCGTGCGAATTCCACCTCCTTGCCCAGACGCTGCAGGCTCGCGAATACCTGGTTGGCCAGAAAAATCGGCACCGTTGTTTCCGCCTCACCATGAATTATTAGCAATGGAGTTCTAACCTTGTCGAGCAGCCAAATGGGAGAGTTCGCGATGTACCGATCCGGAACGTCCCAAATGCTGCCGCCAAAAAAGCTGTCCTCAAGAATCGCCCCGAATGCGTAGCCCGAGGAGTTGAGGATGCCATATCCTGCGACCTGATCGGCCATTCCTCCACGCGCGACAGCTGCACGAAAGCGAGGCGTCTGCGCGATTGTCGCGATCACCGTGTATCCGCCCCAGCTATGGCCGATGATGCCGACGCGCGCCGAGTCGGCGATGCCAAGCTCGATAACCCGGTCGACGCCCGAGTTGATGATCGGAGGAATCTCCCGCATTTGATTCTTCCAATCGAATGGCGGCATGTCTGGCGCGAGCACGGCGAAGCCACGCGTCGCGAGGAGCTGCATGTTCTCGGTACCCGTGCCAGTGACGCCGAACACGTTGACGTC
>CAMLDY010000175.1 GCA_946478895.1 uncultured Gemmatimonadota bacterium | reverse complement strand
AACTCCGAGGCACGCGTTGGCCGGCACGCCGGATCCGATTCATTCGTGGTTTCTTGGTCCCAAGGGCGAAAACGAACAGGTTCTCCGGGAGCTGCTCGATTCGGCGCTCGCATCGCATCTCCAGTGGCGGCGCAGCTACCATCCGGACGATCCGTCACCGATCTCGACGGCCAAGCACGCAACAGGTGCGGTTCGACAGCGCGCAGAGCTCAAGGCCGAATTTGGCGGCTTACTCCAACAGCTCCACGGCAGCGTGCCGTTCTTTCACGGACGGTATAACGGTCACATGTTGTCGGAGCAGAGCATCGCGTCGCAGGCGGCGTATTTCGCGACGATGCTCTACAATCCAAACAACATCTCCAGCGAAGTCGCGCCTGTAACGACGCGACTCGAGGCCGAGGTCGCCCAGCAGCTGGCGGAGATGATCGGTTATGACCCCGCGAAATGTTGGGGACATCTCACTTCGGGCGGGACCATCGCCAACTTCGAGGCGCTCTGGATCGCGCGCAACGTTCTCTACCATCCGGTTGCGGCGCGACTGGCGACCCGGGAGTTGGGCATCGACATCTCGGTCTCTCTGCCCGACGATACGCGTGCCTCGCTGGGTGACCTCGACCTCTGGCAGTTGCTTAACATCCGTCCCGCTGCTTCGATGGATCTGTGGGAGAAGCTCTGGCTCGCCGCCCCCGGCCCCGTCATCGAGCGCGCTCTTCGCGCTCGTTCACTTGCTACCCTCGGCTATCAGGACTACAGCAGGCAGCTGGCAACGGAATTCGGTGACTCGCTCGCCCCGGGAGTCGTGCTCGCTCCGGGAACGAGTCACTACTCGTGGGCAAAAATCGTCGCCGCGCTCGGCATCGGCTCAAATCAATTGCTGTATGTGCCCGTTACGGCGAGATGCCGCATGGATCCCGACGCACTTTGGGAGCAGATCAGGCTGCTCGCCGCGAAGAGGGTGCCGATTATGGCTTGCGTCAGCGCCTGCGGCACCACCGAGGAAGGCGCCGTCGACGAGCTCCACCGCATCATCGACGTCCGCGCTCGCGCTGAGTGGGAGCTCGGCGTCACATTCCACATCCATTCCGATGCGTGCTACGGAGGTTACTCTGCATCATTGACTCGCAAGGCGGACGGATCGCGCTATACTGGCGCGGCCATCCGGGATGCGTGCGGCGGCATCACGTGGCCATCGGACACCTGGCTGGCATCGGTGTCCGCGCTGGAGGAAGCAGACTCGGTAAGTATCGATCCGCACAAGCTCGGCTACGTGCCCTATCCGGCGGGGGCATTTCTGCTCAGGGATCGCCGCGGCCGCGAGCTCGTCGCCACCGATCCGCCGTACCTGGCAATCACGGCATCGCGTGAGGAAGAGCAACCCGTCATCGGACGCTTCATTTTCGAGGGCTCCAAGCCCGGCGCATCGGCGGCAGCCGTCTGGATGAGTCATCGGACCATGCCCCTGAACAGCGAGGGTCACGGCAGGATCATCGCATCGACGATGTCTGCAGCGCATCGGCTTCACACTCTGCTCGGCACGGTGGATTTCAGTCCGTTCCGGATCGTTCGACTGCCGGAGCCCGACCTCAACATTTGCTGCTTTCTGGTTCATCACCCATCCCTCACCGGTCTGGGCGAGCTGAACGCGGTGAATGAAGCGATCTACCGGGAACTGAGCCCCGGGGAGAAGATGGAAGCGCCCTACATCATCTCGCGAACGCGGCTCACGTCACCCGCGTATGACGGAGCGCTGGCCCCACTGCTGGCAACCCTCAGCACTGGATCTTCGACCTATCTCGAGGACATCGGCGAAGGCCTGACAGTGTTGCGGATAACGGTGATGAATCCATTTGCCGACGACGAGCCCGATCACCTGATTGGACTGCTCGAGGCAGTGCGCGCTGCGGCGGCGCGCGCGATGACTACACCTTCAGGCGCGAGTGATGCGGCGGGCTACTCTGACAGAAGCCCGATCTTCAGCGCGAAATCGACGTAGTCGCTGCGGTGGGTGAGCCCGAGCTTTTCGTTGATACGCTGCTTGTACGTGTCGACGGTCTTCGGGCTGATGAACAGCTTCTCCCCAATCTCGGGCGCGCTGTATCCGCGAGCGACGTACTTCAGAACGTTCTGCTCCCGATCGGTGAGCTTCTCGAATTTGCTGCGCTCGTCGGCGTGCTCTGCCTTGCGCTGAATGCGCTGGGCCAGGGTGCGCGCCGCCGACGGTTGCATGTAGACGTCGCCGTGCGCGACGGCCCGCACCGCGTCGATGAGCTCACGATCGGCCGCGCTCTTGACGAGATATCCGCTGGCACCCGCCTCGAGCAGCGGCACCAGATAGGAATCTTCCGCGTGCATGGTGAGAATGAGAACCCGGGACCGCGAGTGCTTCGCAACCAGCGCCTTGGTTGCTTCCGATCCGTCCATCTCTCCCATCGACAGGTCCATCACGATCACGTCCGGATCGAGACGCTCCGCGAGGGAGATCGCGTCCTTTCCAGTCGATCCTTCGCCGACAACCTGGATGTCCTTGGCGCCGCCAAGTACCGCTTTAAGCCCGGCGCGAACGACTGCGTGGTCATCGACGAGCACCACGCTGATCACTCCATCTCTCAAGCCGCCTCCGTGCTGATGCCGACCCACGCTGTCACGCGAGTTCCCTTGTCTCGCGCACTATGAATATGCAAGTCGCCGCCGGCAAGCGAGAGGCGCTCCCGCAAAGCGGTGAAGGTTGAGCTCCCGCGCCTCTCGAGCGGTGCCTCGAAGCCGCAGCCATCGTCGGCCACCTCCAGCTCGACGTAACCTGGACGGGCGCGCAGGGTGACGGTGGCTTCGCTGGCGTCCGCGTGGCGCTCGACGTTCCGCAGCGCTTCCTGCGCGACGCGATAAAGCGTTGCTGCCAGCGCGGAAGGAATAACCGTTCCCTTGATGTCCGTGCTGACATGCACGTCGACGAGGGAGCGCTGGCGGGTAGCATCTCCGAGAGCCTCGAGAGCGCTTGGCAGTCCCAGATCCGTGGTGACGCGCGGATGAAGGGAGCGCGAAACGTTCCGGATCTCCTCGATGCTGGTGCGCAGCAGCTCACGCACCTCGCCGAGACGCTCTGCCGCCTTGTGATCGCCGATCTCGTGGATCGCGGCGGCAATCTGGAAATTCGCGGCGGCGAGAGTCTGGCCGACGGACTCGTGGAGCTCTCGCGCTACCTGGGCACGCTCCCGCTCTTCCGCGTAGACGACCTCGGCGCCCAGCTTGCGCATCCGCTCCCGGCCGGCGGCGAGACTGTCGAGCATCTGGTTAAGAGTGTTGGCGAGCTGAGTCAGCTCGGGATCCGCGACGATCGACGCTGGAACGCGCTCGGATAGCCTGCCCGCCGAGACGCGTTGCGCAACGCGCTCGAGGGTGTTGACCGGATGCAGCGCCAGCTTCATGAGCGCGAAGTTTACCACCGCGCCGACCGCAAGCGCGCCGACGACGACCGACATGCTCGACAAGCGTCCCGGCTCGACGTGCACCGGCCCGAACAGTACGAGCGCGGCAACGCCGAGAATGATGAGATTCGCGCCGAGGAGCTTGAGCTCGAGCGGAATACCGAGGATGCGTCGCACCCATCGCGGAATACGCGGCTCGGCGTGCGAGCTTCGTTTGCGCGGGTGACCTCGAGCGAGCTTGAGAGTCGTCATCACCTGATCACTTCACAATGAGTGCAGTGACCATGCCGAACATCCCGTGATCGGATTCGGCGTGGGGCAGGATGTGGCAGTGAAACGCCCAGGTTCCCGGATTGTTGCAGTTCACGATCACATCCCACCGCTCGCCCGGCGCGACGTTGAGGGTGTCGCACTTCCACGGTGCCGGCAGCGCCCAGCCGTCCTTGGCGATGATGGTCATGTGCATTCCGTGCAGGTGCATCGGGTGGATCATCATCCCTTCGTTCATGAA
>CAMLDY010000174.1 GCA_946478895.1 uncultured Gemmatimonadota bacterium | reverse complement strand
GCGCGCGCGAGACGCGCGAGAAGATGACGACGCGCCGCAAGCGCATCGCCGAGAATCTACTGCAGTCGCAGCAGTCCACCGCGCATCTGACGACGTTCAACGAAGTCGACATGACCGCGGTGAACGCGCTACGCGAGAAGTTCAAGGAGAGAGTCGAGAAAGAGCACGGCGTGAAGCTGACCTTCATGCCGTTCTTCGTGCGCGCCGCGGTGCAGGCGCTCAGGCAATTCCCGTCGATCAATGCGCAGGTGGATGGCGATTCGATCATCTACAAGCACTATGTGAACATGGGAATCGCGGTCGCCTCGGACGCGGGGCTGGTGGTTCCGAACGTGAAGGACGCCGATCGAAAGGGGATGATCGAGATCAGCCGCGACATCTCGGAGATCGCCAAGCGCGCGCGCGACGGCAAGCTGACGATGGAGGATCTCACCGGCGGGACGTTCACCATCACCAATGGCGGCGTGTTCGGCTCACTCGTGTCGACGCCGATCATCAACTTCCCGCAGGTCGGCATCCTCGGCCTGCACAAGACCCAGGACCGGCCGGTCGCGATCAACGGGCAGGTAGTGATTCGCCCGATGATGTACATCGCGCTGTCCTACGATCACCGCATCGTCGAAGGCGCGCATGCGGTACAATTCCTCGTACGCGTGAAGGAGCTCATCGAAGATCCGGCCGCGATGCTGATCGAGTAAGCCATGCCGGACTGCGATGTAGCAATCATTGGCGGCGGACCGGGCGGTTACGTCGCCGCGATCCGCGCCGCCCAGCTGGGTCTCAACACCGTTTGCATCGAGATGGACAAGACGCTCGGCGGAGTCTGCGTCAACGTCGGGTGCATTCCGTCGAAGGCGCTGTTGTCGTCATCCGAGCACTTCGAGTTCGCGCGATTGCATGCCGCCGAGCACGGAGTGGTGGTTGGAGATGTGAAGCTGGATCTGGCGACGATGATGAAGCGCAAGGACGCCGTCGTCGGGCAGAACACCAAGGGGATCGAGTTTTTGTTCAGGAAGAACAAGATCACCTGGGCGCGCGGGCGCGGGACTTTGCGCCAAGGCAATGTGGTGGAGGTCGCCGGCGCCGACGGGAAGACCGAGACTTACAACCCGAAGAATGTCATCATCGCGACTGGCTCGGTGCCGGTGGAGCTGCCGTTTCTGAAGTTTGATGAGAAGCGGGTGCTGTCGAACATCGGGGCTTTGAAGATCCCAGAAGTACCGAAGCATCTGGTGGTGATTGGAGGCGGGGTGATCGGTCTCGAGCTCGGTTCGGTGTGGCGGCGGCTCGGTGCGAAGGTAAGCGTGGTGGAGCTGATGCCGACGATTCTGCCCGGCAACGACGAAGAGATCGTCAAGGAAGCCGACAAGGTTTTCCGGAAGCAGGGACTGGATCTGCGGGTCGGCACCAAGGTTACGGGCGCCAAGATCGAGGCGGCGCGGGTGCTGGTCGACGTCGAGAAGGACGGCAAGAAGGAGACGCTCGAGGCGGACTATGTTTTGGTCGCGGTCGGAAGAAAACCTTCTTTGACAGGAATCGATGCAAAGGCGCTGGGATTGAACCTCGGCAAGCGCGGTGAGATCGCGGTCGATGCGCAGATGCGCACCAATCTTCCGAACGTGTATGCCATCGGCGATGCAGTGGGGGGCAAGCTGCTCGCGCACAAAGCCGAGGAAGAGGGAGTGATCGCGGCGGAGGTGATCGCCGGTCACAAGGTGCACATGGATTACAATTCGATGCCGTCGGTGGTGTACACCTGGCCCGAGATTGCGACGGTGGGACTCGCCGAGCACGAGGTGCAGGCGAGCGGGCGGAAGTACAAGGTCGGGAGATTTCCCTTCACTGCCAACGGTCGCGCGCGGACTGCCGGCGAGACCACCGGCTTCATCAAGTTCATCGCCGACGCCGAGACCGACGAATTGCTCGGAGCGCACATGATCGGGCCGACCGTGTCGGAGATGATCGCGGAAGCGGTGCTGGCGTTCGAGTATCGCGGGTCGTCGGAAGACATCGGGATCACGGTGCATTCGCACCCGACGCTGAGCGAAGCGGTGAAGGAAGCCGCGCTCGGCGTGCTCGGCAGATCCATACATATATAGATGTCGCCGAATCGGATCATTCGGCCGATGGTGGCGGCCGACAGGAGCGGCGTCTTCAGGATCCTGGAGAACGCGGGGAATTTCACGCCTGAGGAAGTCGGGACGGCTCTGGAGCTGATCGACGAGTGGCTGGAGCTCGGCGAGCACAGCGGTTATCTGACGTACGTGCTGGAGTCGCAGGGCGAGGACAGCTCGGAGGTGCTCGGCTACGTCTGCTTCGGACCGACACCGCTGACGGAGGCGACTTATGATCTGTACTGGATAGCGGTCGACAAGTCGAAGCACCGTGGTGGGGTCGGCAAGCGGTTGTTGAAGTTCGCGGAGGAGGACATCGCGCGGCGTGGCGGGCAGATGTTGTTGGTGGAGACGTCGTCGCAGGAGACGTACGGCGGGACGGTCCAGTTCTACGAGAAGACCGAGTATGTGATGGTCGGGAAGATCAAGGATTACTACAAGGTTGGCGACGACAAGCTGATTTTCGTGAAGAAGGTGTCCGGGTCGCCAGAGGTGCCGGGGAAGGAAGCCGTGCGGCAGCCGGATGTCGTAGGCGTCGGGACGTCGGAGCCAGTGATGACCGGCTAGCGACGTGCTCATGCCAGACATGAATGTTGTGATAGCGCCGGCGCACTTTTGATCACGCTGTCCGTCTTTCGGGACCAGAACGTGCGGGATGTGCGCTGCGCCTGGTGGCTCGATCCCGCTGGCTCATCTAACCGCTGTTCCGGACGCGCGCCGGAAATATCGGCTGCTCGAGCAGGTTCGAAGGGCGCTGCGAGTACGGCACTATAGTAAGCGCACTGAGGCAGCTTACTGCGGGTGGGTGCGACGATTCGTGCTCTTTCATGAACGTCGACACCCGTCGGCAATGGGCGAGGAGGAGATTGCTCAATTCCTGAATCACCTGGCCTCGGCTGCACGAGTGAGTGCGGCTACTCAGAACCAGGCCCTGCACGCGTTGCTTTTTCTGTATCGGCAGATTCTGAAACGGGAGATCGGGCTCGTTCCAGGCCTCAAGCCGGCGAAGCGTGGCAGAAGACTCCCGGAAGTTCTTTCCGTAAACGAAGTGCGTCTGGTACTCTCGCACATGGCGGGCGTTCCACGACTTTGCGCGACCCTGATGTATGGGAGCGGCCTCCGACTGGCCGAGTGCACGAATCTTCGCGTCAAGGATATTGATTTTGACCGTGCCGAGATCATGGTGCGCGGCGGGAAAGGGAACAAAGATCGCCGCGTTCCACTGGCTCGGCTCGCGACACGGGCGCTGAGAACACACCTCGATCATGTACGGAAGCAGTTCGAGCGGGATTTACGTGCCGGCATTTCCATGTCGCAGCTGCCCGAGGGCCTGAGCCGGAAGATTGTTCGCGCCGAACGTGACTGGCGCTGGCAGTACGTCTTTCCTGCGACGCGCACCTACGTGGATCGCGAGACTGGCGTTCACCGGCGGCATCACTTGCACGACTCGGCAATTCAGAGAGCTGTGATGAAGGCAGCGCGGGCGAGCGGCGTATCGAAGCGCGCGTCATGCCACGCATTGCGGCATTCCTTTGCCACGCATTTGCTGGAGAGCGGTACGGATATTCGGACGATTCAGGAACTCCTTGGCCATACCAGTCTTCAGACGACGATGATCTATACGCATGTGCTCAATCGTGGCGGCCTAGGCGTCAAGAGTCCCGCTGATAGACTCTGAGCAAGGCGGGGCCGGCGTGTGGGTGCCACCCAGGTTGCTACGACCCTACCGCAACTCCGCGCATTGTTATACTGCGAGCCGTTCGCGAGATAACTCTTGAGACGTCCAAGTGGTCCGCTCGCTAACTAGAACTTTCTCAAGTGGTTACCGATTGGCGCACGGTTTCGCGGATTGCTTATCTTGCGAAGCGACTGCAAGACTTGCTACTTCTC
>CAMLDY010000173.1 GCA_946478895.1 uncultured Gemmatimonadota bacterium | reverse complement strand
ATCGAGTTCCGGATCATCGAGCTTCAGTCGCGAGCCATCGGCTTTGCGAATGGTCTGGCCGAAGTTCTTGGGGATCTCACCGATGCCCACCGCTCCGGCTGCAACGTCCGCCTCGAGCTGCTCAACTGCCTTCTGCGCCCAGCCAGGTCCGACGTTCCGAAAGTCGATCCCCGCCAGGACGCGCACCCGATCCTTCATTGCCGGTGACGACCTGATCGTCGCCATCATCCGCTTGAGCGCATCGCCCGACACATTGTTCGCGACGACGATGGCGCGGACGTTCAGGCTGTCGAGCTGCGCACCCATCTGAGCGAGCGACTGGACGCTACCGAGCATCGCGAACGGGTGCCCGTGGAAATCGATCGCCGGGTAGCGCGCTTTCTTCACCATGTGCTCAGGCACCACCAGCGTCGATTTCGGTCGATAATCGAGAATACTCGGCGCAGCATCCTGCGGCCCCATGCAGCTGCGAGGGCGTATCTCGGTGGTTCCCGGCGGACATTCCTCGCCAGGCTTGATCGAAGTCGCGCGATCTCCGCCCGGCTGAGCTGAGGCAACCGCAGCGAGGACCGCCGCTGCCATGGTGACGATTACCAGAGTGCGCATTGACAGCCCTCGCATGTGAGAATGTCCCATTCGCCCGACCGCACTCCAAGCTTACCTCGGGACTCAACTGGTGATCAATACAAAGGAGCCCGAATGTGCCCGGGCTCCTTTGTCAAAAACGAGCCAATTTACTTGACGCAGGTAAAATGGTACTCGACGCTCTGCGAATCGACGAGTTCGCCGTTGGCGTTGACCGTGTAATGGAAAGTTTGATCACCCAATATGGCGCTTCCATCAGCCGCGACGTATTTCTCATTTACAACTACTGTCTGGGTCTCGCCGGCCGCAGAGTGGAAGGACACGTTCACTGGGCGTCCGTTGGCATAATAGAAGGTTTTGCCGCTGGTAAGGCCTTCGAGAACGAACGGCGGGTCTCCGGGCTTTGACGGCAAGTACTGAATCATGAAGTCGTAACCGCCCGACGGCGTCGAGACCTCATGTAGCTGATAGGACACGTAGCCGTAGATTCGCGCGTCCTCATTCAGGCATGGCACGAAGAAAGTGTGGTCGTTGAATATCGTGCGCCGTTCCCAGTCCTGCACTGCGCTCAAGCTCGGGCCGCCGATCGCCAGGGCCTCCGCCGTCGGACCTGTCGGCAGTTCCCTTTGACACCCGACGAGGGCGCAAGCTGCCGCGAGTGATAGGAGTGTGTGTAGGTACCTCATGGTAGGACTCCTTTGCCGGGCTGATTTCTCGGACTCGCCGCTCCCGCGCCAGCGTCGAGGACTAGCCGCCCAAAGCGGCGGCCAAATTATCGCAACCGGCTATCAACCGGTCGTCACCCGGGAATTGATAGCGGCAAAAAAAGGCTGTGGACGCCCAAGCGCTGGCGACCGTACTATAGACCAGCTGCGGCAGGGCTGAGACGGGGCTACATCCATGAGGGGCAGAGTGATCGAACTAACCACTCTTGGCGGCGTCGATCTTCGAGACGCCGATGGACGGCCGGTTCATTCCGTTCTGCAGCAACCAAAGCGGATGGCGTTGCTCGTTTACCTGGCCATGTCTTCGCACAGGTTTGAACGCCGGGACACCCTGCTCGCGCTCTTCTGGCCGGAGAGCAGCGAAACCTCCGCGCGACACTCGCTCTCGCAGGCAGTTTACAAACTTCGCGATTCGCTTGGGCCGGACGCGATCCACACACGCGGTGACAATGAGATTGCGCTCGCACCGGAGGCAATCCGTTGCGATGCGGTCGCGTTTTGCGACACGCAGAAAGAAGGACGCAGCACCGACGCCCTCCATCTCTATAAAGGAGATTTCCTGAAGGCGTTTCACCTCGACGGTCTACGCGAGTTCGATCGGTGGGCCGAAGGTATCCGGGCTGATTTGCGGACGAAAGCGGCCGACGCCAGTTGGTCGGCGGCGAATGACTACTTGGCAAACGGGGCAACGACAGACGCTATTCGCACGGCAACGCGTGCGCTCGAGCTCGCGCCCGAAGGCGAACTCTCTGCGAGGGCATTTCTGGCAGCGCTAATCGCGAGTCACCAGCACGCCGCCGCTCTCATTTTCTACGACCATCTCGCGCACGTTCTTCGCGAAGAGCTCGACGCTTCCCCATCGATCGAGACGGCTTCCCTTGCGCAGGCCGCTCGACGCGCCGGCTCGATTCCGACAGAGCTCGCCAAAGCTGTCGTTCCCGCAGCAGCTCCTACGGCTCCCGCCAAGGGGGACGAAATCAGGACCGCCGGCACCGTCCCCCGTGTACGGAGCCTGAAACTGCCGCGACCATTTCTTGCCGGCCTGGCGGTAGTCGGCGCAGTTACAGCAATTGGGTGGATCGCCTGGGATGTCAGTAGAGTTCCCGCACGAGGCGCATCGATTGCGGTGCTACCTTTTGAGAATCTGACTCGCGACACCGGGCAGGACTACTTCGCTGAAGGCATCTACGGCGCCGTGATCGCCGAACTTGGCGGAGTGTCGGCACTGCGAGTGACGCCGAGCGGATCGACCGTCCGCTATACACCAGCAACGCCTCTCGCGGAAATCGCTCGCGATCTCGGCGTCGATGCCGTACTGACGGGCGGGGTCGAGCGGCACGCGGACAGTGTCACAATCGTCGTGCACTTGTGGGGAATGAGGCCGCAGCGGGAGATCTGGTCCAACTCGTACAACCGCGCCGTGCGTGACGTGCTTTCTATCCATGCTGACATAGCGCGCTCGGTAGCCACCGAAGTCGAAGTGCGATTGAGCCCGCATGATCCGACGCGACCATCGCACACCCGCGTTGTGAATCCCGCAGCATATGACGCGTTACTTCAGGCCGCGTTCCACGCACGACGACGTTCCGGCGCCGACCTGACGCAGTGCTTCCGGTCTGCGCGTGCGGCTGTCGCAGCGGATCCCACTTATGCGCCAGCCTACGAGGTTCTTGCCGAGTGCTACAATCTTTCCACGTTCGTGAACAGCTCTGCGCCTGCCGAGATGTTCGAAGGCTCGAAGCGTGCCGCAAGACGGGCAATAGCACTCGATCCAGACCTCGCGCCCGCATATGCGGCGCTCGGCTACGCACAGGCCCATTACGACTGGGACTGGGCGGGCGCTGAGCGATCCTACCGACATGCGCTCGAACTCAATCCGTCTCTCGAGACAGCGGAGCAGGATCTGGCTTGGCTCCTCTCCTGGAGCGGCAAGTTCGAGGAGGCACTCAGCCATGCCCGTCGAGCTGAACGACTCGACCCGTTCTCACCACAGGCGGCACTGCGAGTTGCGATGATCGACAATTTCACCCATCAGTACGACGAGGCAATCGCCGAATCACATCGCGCGCTTGGATTGGACTCGACGTACATGTTCGCATACGACCGGCTTCACTGGGCGTACTTCGGACTGCATCAACCTGGTCCTGCGTTGTCGGCAGCCCGGCGCGCATCGGAGCTCTCAGGACCAAACGACATCCGGCGGCGTGCATTTCTCGCCCACGCATATGCCTATGCCGGCCAGCCACAAGAGGCAGAGCGCATTCTTGCAGAAGTGCTCAAGCTGCAAGACGAGGTCTACGTCTCGCCCGGTTCAATCGCTTTGATTTACGCCGCGCTCGGCCGGAAGACGGAAGCGCTAGCTTGGCTCGAACGCGGATTCGAAGGCCGCGACGGCGATATGGTGCTGCTGAAGGTATTCGACGTGTGGGATCCTCTGCGGAGCGAACCCAGATTCCAAAGAATTCTGACCCTTATGCACTTCGTCAATTAGGCGAACTCGCCGGACAGCCCCTCCGAGCACCGGCATCACAACACGCGGATGAGCTTCGCGGGCGGCGCTGCTCCTCCTTGGAGAACGCTCGATGTGACCGCGCGCGTAAAGCGTGAAGTCATCCTTATGGGTGTGCGTCTAAATCTGTCCGCAATCAGCGATCGAAGATGCTGACTGACTACCACAAACAGCTAATCCGCAGCACCGTCAAAGGCCGGACGGCTGACTCAAAGATCACCGCCGCGCAGCGATCGGCA
>CAMLDY010000172.1 GCA_946478895.1 uncultured Gemmatimonadota bacterium | reverse complement strand
AGCGAGAAGTTCTCGTGGACGTCGGTGATCGGGAACAGGTCCTTGAAGACGCGCTCGAGTCCGATGTCCTCGCGGTCTTTGGACGCTGCGTCGAGCTGCAGCAGCGACTCGAAGGCGCGGGTCTGGATGTCGAGGAGATGGGGCATCTCCATCCCCGTCTCGAGCTTGGCGAACGAGATCTGCTTCATCAATTCGGGCATGAATCACCTACAGGCGCAAATAGCCCTGCCCCCGTCTTCCGCGAAATTTTCGCGGGTCCGGAGCAGAGCGAGCTTGTTACTTCAGTTGTGGTGCTAAGGAGTGGAGTCCGGGTCATATCGTCGCAGTGAGAGTAACGGTGCGCACCGGCGCGGCGGCGAGCCGCGCGCGCCGGTGTCGCATGGTTACTTCACTTCGACGCTTGCTCCCTGCTCTTCGAGTTTGGCTTTCATGGTTGCGGCCTCTTCCTTGGTGACGCCGGTCTTGACGTCGCTCGGCGCGCCATCGACGAGATCCTTCGCTTCCTTGAGACCCAGGCCGGTCAGCTCGCGCACGACCTTGATGACCTGAATCTTCTTCGCGCCGGCTTCCTTGAGCACGACCTTGAATTCGGTCTGCTCTTCGGCTGCCGGAGCGGCACCGCCGCCAGCAGCGCCACCGGCAGCCGGTGCGCCGCCGCCAACAGGCGCAGCTGAGATCGTGACGTTGAACTTGGCCTTGAAAGCCTCGACGAGCTCGGACAGCTCGAGAACCGACATGTTGCCGATGGCGTCGAGAATCTCGTCCTTGCTCATGGTTGCGTTTGCCATTGTTGTTATTCTCCGGGGGATTTTTTAGGCGCCTTCGCGCTGTGACTTGAGCGCGTCGAGCGCGCCGACGAACATGTAAAGAAGCCCGTTGAGCGCGCCGACGAAGGCGGCCATCGGTGACTGCATGCCGGCGCCGAGATCGGCCAGCATTTGCTCGCGAGACGGAAGCGAAGCGAGACGCTTTAACTGCGCGTTGTCGATCTTCTTGCCCGACAGCAAGCCGCCCTTGACGGTCGGCTTGTCCTCGAACTCCTTCGCGAAATCGGTGAGGACTTTCGCCGCTGACACCGGATCCTTCGAGACAACGAGCCCCGTTGGTCCTTTGAGAGTGTCGCCGGCGAGACCACTTTCGTTGACGGCGCGGAGCGCCAGGGTGTTCTTGATGACGACGTACTCGACACCCGCCTTCTTGAGGCGGCGACGTAGCTCGGTCATCCGCTTCACGTTGAGGCCGGTGAAGTCCGTGTAGTAGAGCGATTGCGCGCCCTTGAGTTTGTCGGTCAGCTCGGTGACGAGCTGCTCTTTCTCTGCTCTTTTCATCGCTCGGTACCTGCGGACCGGTAGGCGGTGGTGTCGATGCTGACGCCGGGGCCCATCGAGCTCGAGATCGCGACGTTACGGATGTAAACGCCTTTTGAAGTTGCCGGCTTCGAGCGGACGATCTGGTCCATGAACGCCTTGAAGTTCTGCTCCAGTGCTTCGGGGGCGAACGAGACTTTGCCGATCGCGGCGTGGACGTTGCCCGCCTTGTCGACGCGGTACTCGATCTTGCCCGCTTTGGTCTCACGCACCGCGCGGGTGACGTCGAAGGTCACCGTCCCCGCCTTCGGGTTCGGCATCAGACCACGCGGACCGAGAATGCGTCCGAGCGCGCCGAGCTGACCCATCTGGTCGGGCGTGGCGATGAGAACGTCGAAATCGAGCCAGTTCTCCTTGATCTTGGCGATGTACTCGGTGCCGACGAAATCCGCGCCTGCCTGCTCGGCCTCACGCGCCTTGTCGCCGGTGGCGATGACGAGCACGCGCACCGATTTACCGGTGCCGGCGGGGAGGACGACGGTTCCGCGCACGGCCTGATCGGCGTGCTTGGGATCGACGCCAAGGCGGACCGCGACCTCGACCGTCTCGTCGAACTTGGCGAACGCCGTCGACTTGACGAGCTCGATCGCCTGGCGCGGCTGATACCGGGTCTCGGGGTTCCGCTTCTCGGCGGCCGCTTTGTATTTCTTGCCGTGAGTTCGCATCAGTCCTTCACCTCGATGCCCATCGAGCGGGCGGCACCGGCAACCATCGCCATCGCCGACTCGATCGAGTCGCAGTTGAGGTCGGGGAGCTTGATCTCGGCGATTTTCCTGACCTGAGCTTTGGTGACTGATCCGACTTTGTTGCGATTCGGCGTGCCGGAGCCCTTTTCAATTCCAGCTTCCTTTTTCAGCAGGACGGCCGCGGGCGGCGTCTTGGTGACGAAGGAGAAGGATTTGTCCGCGTAGATGGTGATCTCGACCGGGAGAATCGTATCCTGGCCCTGCGTGCGAGCGTTGAACTCTTTGCAGAAGGCCATGATGTTGATTCCCTGGGGGCCGAGAGCGGTACCCACGGGGGGCGCCGGATTCGCCTTGCCTGCAGGGATCTGCAGCTTGACGAAGCCAACTGCCTTTTTTGCCATGATACTCCTCAGTTACTGTCAGCCGTCGCCCAGTGTTGGGGCGGCTTACGACTCCCACGGTTTGGATTAGCGTCGTAGTGGTATCCGACGGTGCGCTCCTCGCCTCATCGGCCGCCCCGCGCAAGGGCCATCACCTGCGGCGGGAGTAGCGCCGCTGTGACTCAAGTCGTTGTGGTGCAGCCTCTAAACGTAATGCAATTGGAGGGTTTTTGAAGGGGGGTGAACAAACTGGCACTCCGCGGGTTCTGCACCCGGCCTAAGCTGCCTGCTGCCCGCCCAAAGCTCCCCGCTTCCTGCTGCATGCATATTCGACTTCACTACGCGCATTTGAGAACGGCAATTCTGGCGTCGCGAGCCACGCTGTTACCCAAGAACGCGGGTCGGCAAGTCAGTGTCGTGCGCAGCGGGCGGCGGGCAGCTTCGGGCGGACAGCGCGTAGCCTGAGCTGGTAGCCTCAGCTGTCGGGTTCGCCCGTTTAGTACCCCTTCAGTTGCAGATAATCGAGCTCGACCGAAGTCGGCCGGCCAAACAGCGACACCGAGACTCTGACCTTGCCCTTATCGGGGAGCACTTCTTCGACGGTACCGTTGAAGTCGGTGAAGGGGCCCTCGGTGATAGCAACCGCCTGGCCGACCAGGAACGGAATCTCTTCCTTGACCACTTCCGGCTCGGACTCGTCGGCGACGCCGAGGAGGCGGTTGACCTCTTCGGGGCGGAGCGGCTGCGGGAGCCGCTCGTGGCCAACGAACTTGATCACGCCCTGAATGCCGTTGATGGTGTGGGCGGTCTCCTGGTCCATCACCATCTCGACCAGCACATACCCCGGGTAGATCTTGCGCTCGACGTTGACCTTCTTGCCGTTTTTGATCTCCACCGCTTCCTGGGTGGGCACGAGCGCCTGACGGATCGGGCGCTCCTCTACCGGCCGGGGATCGGCGTCGATGCGGCGCTGGATGAGGTTGCGAACCTTGTTCTCGTGACCGGAGGTCGTCTGGATCGCGTACCAACGGTGCTCGGTCGATGTCACCGTCATGATCTCGTGAACAGAGATGGGATTCCTTTCACCAGCACCAGCTGGAGAAAAAGGTCGATGACTCCGATGACGGCGCCGATAAAGAGCACGAAGATGATGATCTTGATCGTGGTGTCCTTGAGCTGAGCGCGGTCGGGCCAGGTGACCTTGCGCATCTCGTCCTGGACCTCGTGGTAGAACTGCACCAGCCGGGCAGGAAGGCTGCGGCGCTCGGCGACTTCGACGCCGGCCATTACTTCGTTTCCTTGTGGACCTTATGGGTATTGCAGCGCGGGCAATACTTCTTCCACTCGACGCGCTCGGGGTGCAAGCGCTTGTTCTTGTCGGTGAAGTAGTTGCGATTCTTACAGGTTTCGCACGCTAGAATGATTTTGTCGCGAGGCATGGGGCCTATCCCTTCCTTACTACGAGTTGACTGCGGATTGCGGACTAAGTGCTGCGGAGGCTCGGACTAACTGCTATTGCTGATTGCTGACTGATTGCGGACTGCGGACTGGCTTCCAGTGGTCCGAGTCAGTCCGCGATCGTCCGCAATTGGTTACTTGAGAATCTTGGTTACTACGCCGGCGCCGACGGTGCGGCCGCC
>CAMLDY010000171.1 GCA_946478895.1 uncultured Gemmatimonadota bacterium | reverse complement strand
AAGTCAGATCGAAGGCCGGCGGAGCCAGCATATCCGGAACTCCGTCGAAGGTCTGCTGACCGACGAACAGGACGGCCAGTCCCCAGCCCATCGCGTTTAGCGTCGCGCGCTTCCCCATCCACGTTGGATCGCGGTGACAAGGCGCCTGGAGATAGTAGCCGACCCACTGGTACGGCGATGCCGGGTAGCGCCACGCACTCATCGTCGCGTCGCCTGGATAGATGCTGGTATCGAACCCCGGGTGCCCGGTCCCGCCAGGCGTCGGCGCGGGATTGGTGATGCCGCGCTCACCGCATCCCGAGACCAGTACACCGAGCGACAGCAATGTTGCGAGGGCAGCGCCTTGCCGCCACATCTTTCTCTCCCTAGTCTGATTCACGTGCTCAGCTCTCTTCCCCACCGATCCTCTTCCGCTGACATCAGTTAGTGAAACCCCGATCGACACCGCCCGGTCCCCGCGCCCGTTTCCCCGGGCACACCTTCCTCGAGTTCGCGCGACGCCGACTGCCGTTTCTGGTCGAGTCGGCGGAAAAGTACGGCGACATCGTGTTCTTCAAGGTCGGCAACGAGCGCATCTATTTGGTCAATCGCCCCGATCTCATTCGGGAGGTTCTCGTCACGGGCCAAAAGAACTTCACCAAGAGTCGTGCCCTGGTACGGGCGAAGAAAGTTCTTGGGGAGGGCCTGCTTACGAGCGAGGGCGAATTCCACCTTCGCCAACGTCGACTGGCGCAGGCTGCATTCCATCGCGACAGGATCGCCAAGTATGCGGAGTCGATGGTCGCCTGCGCGCAACGCACCCGCTCACGCTGGATTGGCGGTCAGATTCTCGACGTTCACGACGAGATGATGAAGCTCACCCTCGCCATCGTCGCGCAAACCTTGTTCAGCGCCGACGTCGAGGGCGAAGCCGCGGAGATCGGCGCCGCCCTGACCACCACCTTCGCCTCGTTCAACATCGGCATCCTGCCCTTCAGCGAAGTCCTCGAACGGTTGCCGCTTCCTTACATGAAGCGCTTCAACTCGGCGCGCGCGCGTCTCGATGCGACCATTTACCGCATCATCGATGATCGGCGGGCCAGCGGTGAGGACAAGGGCGATCTGCTCTCGATGCTTCTCCTCGCGCAGGATACGGAAGCGGACGGCGGCGCCATGACCGACCTTCAGATCCGCGACGAAGCGATGACGATCTTTCTCGCCGGCCACGAGACCACCGCCAACGCGCTGACGTGGACATGGTACCTGTTGTCCCAGCATCCCGAAGTGGAAGCACGCCTTCATCGGGAGCTGGACACGATTGGAGACCGACCTCCGACCCCGGACGATTTCGGTCGCCTGACCTACACCCGAATGATTCTGACGGAGTCGATGCGGCTGTATCCGCCGGCGTGGGCGGTTGGACGTCGCGCCATCGCCGATTTCGAGATCGGAGGATACCGGATTCCCGCGCGGTCGATGGTGTTGATGTCGCAGTACATCACCCACCGGGATCCCCGATTTTATCCGGAGCCGGAACGGTTCGATCCCGATCGCTGGCTGCCCGATGCCGTGGCAACGAGACCAAAGTTCGCGTATTTCCCGTTTGGCGGCGGCACTCGCATCTGCATTGGCGAGCACTTCGCGTGGATGGAGGGTGTGCTCGTGCTCGCCACCGTCGCTCAGAAATTTCGACTCCGCTATGTCGGCGCGGCGAAGCCCGACATCGACCCCAGGATCACGTTGCGCCCCCGCGACGGGATGGCGATGCGCATCGAGATCCGCTGAAAGCGCAGCACTACCGGGGCGACGGCAGCGTCACCAGCACCGAGGTAGCGAGCAGCACCAGTCCGGCAAAGGCGAGCTCCATCGTCGCCGAGCGGCGAATTCTCTGCTCGGTTCCTTCACCACCGAGCGATGGCCGCACACGTCGCCAGTTCCAGGCGCCCAGGGCGACGACGATTGCCACGAAGATCAGCTTGATGACCAGAGTGATTCCGTAGCCCGTCGTCCACAGAGACGACACCCGCTTGAGATGCATCCACGCGGTGGTCAGTCCGGTCAGTGCGACGACGCTGGCAGCGGTCAGCGCGAGCGGAGAGAATGAGTTCACGAGCTCTCCCACGAGCTGGGCTCGCTGAGCTCCGCCGGATGCGCTTCGCATTACGCCGCGAATGCCGATGATCGTCAACACCAGGAGCGTGCCTATCCACGTCGATGCGGCGAGAATGTGGACGGCGTTCACTTTCCCGGCGCCGCGGCCCGTGTACAGCGGCTGAAGCACCGCGATCAGGATGCACACTGCGGCGATCGCCCAGCCTGCCGATCTCAGCGCGCGCACCATCGCGAAGCCGATGGCAGCCAACACGAGCAGAATCATCTTGAGCTCGAACGGATTGCGATTGCGCGGGAGCAGCTGCCCATACGCCTTGTGCTCGACGAGCGAGGCGATCCATGGCCCGCCCAAATATGAGATAAGCAGAAGAACTACGCCGAGGATGCCGAGCAGTGCAGCATTGTCGGGCTGCAGGATCGTTCTTGCATCTTCCGAGATTCCACGCACGCGGCGCACGATCGCGTATCTGAATCCGATCGCGCCGACAGACAGAAACCATCCCACGAACTGTACGAGCTCGAAAAAGGACTCGCGCAGCGAGAAGCCAGGTGGTGGTCCAGGTGGTGGTCCCGACCGCGCGATCTGCTGCAGAAGCGCGAAAGCAGTGCTCAGGATTTTTTTCTCTCCCTCCCGATCAGGGAGGCGTCGTAGTGTTCCAGAAGGTCAGCTGGGCCATCGTATATCTCGACCGCGCCTTTGAGATCGGCGTCCTTCCAGCCACCCGATCGAAACGCAATGACGCGCACGCCGGCTCTGGTCGAAGCTTCGACATCGTACGGCGTGTCGCCGATCATCACGAGCTGACTTGGGGGAATCTCGCTCTCCGCGACGGCCGCGTGGACGATGTCGGGGTCGGGCTTGGATCGCTTCGCGTCACTGGCGGTCGCCCGCTCTTCCATCAGGCCGGCGACATCCGCCGCCTTGAGCAGACTCTCGAGCTCCTTGTCCTTTGCCGAAGTCGCGACCAGCGGCTTCAGGCCGTCGTCGCGCACGCGCTGAACGAGCTGACGTGAGCCTTTCAGCGGCTGCAGCCGGGGGAGATAGCGCTCGCGAAAGATCTCCGAGCGCCGTTTCGTGAGCTTCTTCCCTTCCTCGGAGTCCTGACTGACTCCAATCGTATCCGGCAGCAGCTTGTCGCCGCCCATCCCGATCAGCGGTCTTACCACATCGAACGGCACCTCGTAACCCGCCTCCGCGAAGGTCTCGACCCAGGAGCTCGCGTGGGCGTCGTTGCTGTCTACGAGTGTGCCGTCGATGTCGAAGATTACGCCTTTGAGCGACAGCTTACTGCAGGCTCTTCTGAATCGATTGCGCCAGGTCGAGGTGTCCCTGAATGACCGGTGCCGCTTTCTGGATCAGATTCTTGAGCTCGGTATTCTGGGTCTGTCCCGCTGCCTTGGTGGCGAGGTCGAGCACTGCCTTGTGGGCATCGACTTCAGCATCGATGTAGGCCTTGTCGAAATCCTTGCCCTTGGCGGTAGTGTTCAGGGTGTTGGTCTCGTTCTGCGCCATTGGCTGCACGGGATCATCCGACGGCGCCGCCGGCGTGACGTTCAGCTTCTTCGCGAGAGCTGCGCCCTGCGCACGAAGCGTATGATGGTCGCGCATCATCCGGCGCGCGAAATCGCGCACCTTGGAGTTCGTGCCTTTCGTCACGGCGATCGCACCCGCCGCGCTGTCAGCCGCGTTCGCTTCGTCGAGAAGCGCCACGATGTTTGCGTCGCTCCAGGTTCCGCTGGTAGTGCTCGACGCGCCGGCCATTGCGGAGGTGTCGGCCGACATTGTGGACGACGCTGCCGTGGTGTCGCTGCCGTAGTTGTCCTTCTTGCTGCACGCGACGAGTGTAAAGGTCGCGACGGCGAGCGCGGCCAGCGTGGATCCCGATCTGTTCATGAACATGTCTTTCTCCCTCGAGCTTGGTCGTAACACCGCTGCGTTGAGCTAGGCGGCGTCCTTCGTTTCGCGAGGGATTCTGGCAAAAAGCGTACGCACTATAGCGTTTTGCCTACTGCGGTCGAAGGCGCAATCGCGGGCCGCGCGAGCAGGCTGTTGAA
>CAMLDY010000170.1 GCA_946478895.1 uncultured Gemmatimonadota bacterium | reverse complement strand
CCCATGAGCAATGACGTGATCGCCCCAGGCAGCCGGAAGCGCTGCAGCGCCTTCGGCACGATGAACAGCCCGAAGAGCAGTGCGATGAATGCCAGCTCCCGCGGTCCCCGCTCCGTTGTCGGCGCGCTGGATCCCTGGCTCGGCAGACTGATCCCCGGAAGCACGGGCGGTGGCGGCAACGTGTCGAAGCCGATCGTCATGGTGTTGAAATCGAACGTCACCGCATCCGCGTTGCCCGTCGAATCGGGTGGAAACGCGATTGCCCGGGTTGCGCGCCGATCACCTTCGGTCAGCTCGGCGACGACGGCGTTGCGCCAGATTGTGGTGGCGAGCGCCATCGGAGCGCGCGGCGAGCTGTCGATGCGTGGCGCGCCCGGTGAAAAGAGCGCGATGTGGCCGTCGCGCGTGAGGGCGACCCGGCCAAGTGCGTTCACCACCGGAAAGCCGAGAACGGCCGTCGGCGGCGCGCCGTTCCGCACCGCGAGGTCGGTATCACGGATCACGAGCGCGACGACGTTCGAGATCGTCGCGGCGCCAACATCCAGCCGGTCGATTACGCCGACACGCGCGGTGGTGTTCGTCCCCCGCAGCGAGCGCGCTGAGACGCTGCCGCCGAGCAGTCGCACGCGGTGTGAAGCGGCCGTCGTGGAATCGACCAGAGTGAAGCGCGTCCCGACGTCCAACCGGAGCGGAGTGGTGACGGGTCGTCCGTTGATCGCGGCCTTGATATGGCGGCGCACTCCACCGTTCGGGATTGTGTCCAGGGTCGCCGGCTTCCTCCATTCAATTCTTTGCGGCAACACGTCGCTGATCTCGCGCGCAACCGCTGCGTCGGTGCGCAGACCGGTCCGGGCCAGCGAATCCATGGTCGGATCGGGAATGCCCGCAGCGATGCGATAAGCCGCGGCGGCGTCACCGTATCGATATACGCGCAGGAAACTGTCGCCGAGCCGTTGGGCCGCGATCCGCTCGCGCGTCGCGCCGAGCAGTCTTCGCCCTGACGGAACCAGCGGCCGGAGCTGCGCGATGGCCTCGTCGGGACGATTCATCGCCGTCGCGAGGACTCCCCGAAAATAGCGGACGACCGCGCTCGTATCTGTTCGCCGCGCGTTCAGCTCGTCGCGCAGGACGAAGTATTGTTCGCCAGCAACGAGCGAGTCCCAGCGCGCGAGATCGGCCGCGGGTGCCGCGCGCGCGGGCGATGATGGATTCGATTGGGCGAGCATCGCGCCCGCGGCGCCGCCGAAAAATCCGAGGCCCAGGGCCGCGCAGAGGGCGCGTCTCCGAAACCGGTCGGCCATTATCTCCTAGAGCGCCAGTTGTCTGGAGACCGACTCCGCTTCAGCAACCATCAACCGCTGGGATACGTTTCGCTCACGAGGACGTTGCAGCAGCGGCGCGAGCCAGCGCCCGGTGTGCGATTCCTCGACTCTGACCACATCTTCGGGCCGCCCCATCGCAACTACTTCACCGCCGGCAACGCCGCCGTCGGGGCCAAGGTCGATGATCCAGTCGGCGAGCTTGATCACGTCGAGGTTGTGCTCGATCAGCACCAGCGTGTGTCCCTGCTCCAGCAACCGGTCGAAGACCTTCGACAGCTTCCGGATGTCCTCGAGGTGCAGACCGGTGGTGGGCTCGTCCATCACGTACATCTTGCGGCCCGATTTCTTGCCGGCCAGCGCCAGCTCGCGCGCGATCTTGATCCGCTGCGCTTCGCCACCCGACAGGGTCGTCGCCGGCTGGCCGAGCCGCAGATAGCCGAGCCCGACCTGCTGCAGCTGCCACAGCGCCTGGGCGAGCTTGTCTTCGCGCGGGAAGAAGCGGATCGCCTGATCGACGGTCAGGTTCAGGACTTCGTGGATGTTCTTGCCGCGCACCGTGACGTCGAGGACTTCGGGCTTGTAGCGCTTTCCCCCGCAGTCCTCGCACGGGACGAAGATGTCGGCCATGAAGACCATCTCCACCTCGAGCGCGCCGGCGCCCTCGCACGCTTCGCAGCGTCCGCCTTCGACATTGAAGCTGAAAGTCCCCGGCGTGTACTTCCGCTGCCGTGCGAGCGGGGTGTCCGCGAACAGGCAGCGGATCTCATCGAAGGCCTTCACGTAGGTCACCGGATTCGAGCGCGGCGATTTGCCGATCGGGCTCTGATCGATCAGCACGACATCCTCGAGCGCGTCGAAGCCGGTGATCGACTCGTATTCACCGACTTTCTCGCCGAGGTGAACCTTTGCCGAGTGTTCGCCGACGAGGTGCGTCTCGAGCGCGCGGTAGAGTACGTCGTGGACGAGAGTGCTCTTGCCCGAGCCCGACACGCCGGTGACTACCGTAAGGGCGCCCACCGGAATCCTGATGTCGACGTTGCGCAGGTTGTGTTCGCGCGCGCCATTCAAGGTGATCCACCGCGGGCCCAGACGTCGCCGCTCGGTTGGCAGAGGGATCGATCGCGCGCCCGTCACGTACTGGCCGGTGAGTGGACTCTCACTGATTCGCGACATCGGCCCCGCAAAAACGATCTGACCACCGGCCTCCCCGCTGCCGGGTCCCAGCTCCACCATGTAGTCGGCCATCTCGATCGCGGCGAGGTCGTGCTCGACGACGAGGACGCTGTTGCCGCCGTCGCGGAGTCGCTGCAGCAGCTTGAGCAGACGGTCCATGTCCCGAGGATGCAGTCCAATCGAGGGCTCGTCCAGCACATACAGGGTGTCGACGAGCTGCGACCCGAGCGAGTTCGCCAGCCCGATGCGCTGCGCTTCGCCGCCCGAGAGCGTGCGCGTCGCACGGTTCA
Organism: uncultured Gemmatimonadota bacterium; assembly: GCA_946478895.1. The sequence goes on along the minus strand of CAMLDY010000170.1, from coordinate 1,451 downwards.
TCGACAGATAGCCCAGTCCAACGTCGCGGAGGAATGTAACGCGACCCCGCGCTTCCTTGAGAATCATCTCCGCGATCCTGCGCTCGAACTCCGACAGCTCCAGCTCGTTGAGCCAGGCCGCGAGCTGATCGACAGGGAGCTCGGCGACTTGCGCTATGTTCAGGCCGCCAACGCGGACGTTGAGAGCGTCGGGTTGCAGCTTGGTGCCGTGGCAGCGCGGACATTCCTGCGCTGTCTGATATTGCCGCAGAAAAACGCGGATGTACTGCTTGTAGCGTTTTTCCTCGAGATCGCGCAGGAAAGGGAAAATTCCCTTGTAGCCGCGCGTCCGCGCGTTGAGCAACAGCTCGCGGTGCGCCGAAGTGAGCTGCTCCCATGGCTTGTCCATCGGGATCCGCTCACGCCTGGCGAACTCGGCGAGGGCCCGACGCTTGTTGTCGTAGCGCGGCTTGGTCCACGGATCGATCGCGCCATCGCGGAGAGATCGGGTCGGGTACGGCACCACCAGCGATTCGTCGTACTCGAGAATCGCGCCAAAGCCGTTGCACTGCGAGCAGGCGCCGCGCGGATTGTTGAAGGAAAAGAGCTGCGGCGTCGGAGCCGGCGCGAGAGTGCCGTCGTTGGCGCACTCGAAGCGCTCGGTGAAGCGAAGCTTGCGCACGGGTGCGGCGTCGAGCGGGGAGACGACGTCGTCGGTGAAGAGAATCACGCAGTCGCCCTCGCCCTCCGCGAAGGCGGTTCCAACGGCGTCGCTCAGACGACCGGCGCTATCGGGCGCGACGGCAAGGCGGTCGACGACCACCAGCAGCTCCTTCGCCCGGGTGATGTCGCGCTTCGACCCGGCGAATTCGTCGAGGTGCATGACGACGCCGTCGGCCGCGACTCGCAAGAAGCCCTGGGCGCGGAGATTCTCGATCACCACGTCGTGGGTGACCTTGGCGGAAAGTCTGAGCGGGAAGGTGACGTAGAACCGGGCGCCGGTGGGAAGTCCGAGCACCGCGTCGCTGACGGATTGGACGGTGTCGGGCTTGATCTCGCGCCCACAGTTGGGGCAGAAGGTATGGCCGACGCGCGCCCATAGCAGTCGCAGGTAATCGTAGATCTCGGTTGCCGTACCGACCGTCGAGCGGGAAGTCTTGGTCGGATTCTTCTGCTCGATGGCAACTGCCGGTGACAATCCTTCGACGAGATCGACGTCGGGCTTCTCCATCCGCTCCAGAAACTGCCGTGCATAGGACGACAGCGACTCGACGTAGCGCCGCTGCCCCTCGGCGTAGATGGTGTCGAAGGCGAGCGACGATTTCCCCGAGCCCGACGGTCCGGTGACGACCGTGACCGTTCGTCTCGGAATCTCGAGGTCGAAGCCCTTGAGGTTATTCTGGCGGGCGCCGCGGACGATGATGCTGTCTTTCACACCCGAAATCTAAGCGGCGCACCGAAGATCGGCCGAA
>CAMLDY010000169.1 GCA_946478895.1 uncultured Gemmatimonadota bacterium | reverse complement strand
GAAGGAGCAGCCTACTTCGATGTCGTTCATGACACCAATCGGCCTTTCTCCGTGTCCACCTCAGTGGGTGTCGCCCTGGATCTGGGTACCGAGTTCGAAGTCAGAGCTTACGAATCGGGGAAATCCGCGCGACCGATGCAAGTGACCGTGATCTCCGGCGTCGTGTCGCTACATCGGCCGGGGCCCGACGCAGCACCCGTAGCTACACTTCGACGCGGAGATCGAGGCACGCTGTCGGGCAGCGGCAAGTTCACGTTGGCTCAGAACGTCGACCTCGGACCAACCCTCGCCTGGACCAAAGGGAGCCTCGTGTTCAACCACACTCGCGTAAGTGATGTGGTGCGCGAGCTGTCTCGCTGGTATGACCTCGATATCCGGCTCGGCCCCGACGTCAATGCCGACCGTCAGCTGATTCTCACCCTGGACAATGAAGCGGCTCGAGAGGCGATCCATCTCGTCGCGCTCTCCCTCGGCCTCCGTGTGCAGCAACAGGGCCGCGTTGTGACACTCTATAAATGAGCGGGACTCCGAACCGTCGTTCTAAACCATCCATCGCCAGAGGTTGTTGATGGGGCACGTAACACGTTCCCTCCGCAAAGTCGTCATCGCCGTACTGGTCGCCCACGTTTCTGCTGGGACCTGCCTTTCGCAGACTGAAACAGACCGCGTCGACAGCAATGAGTACCGCGCTCCGCGCTTCCTCTTCGCGGCAACGCCTGGCGCGGCTACCAGGGCCCTCGATATCGAGAAGACACCCGCGCTCGCGCGGCGAATCGCGGTAGACCTCGATGGCGCGACGCTCGGCGAAGCGATCGAGACGATCAGCGCACGTGCCGGTTTTCGAATCGGTTACGCAGCAGATGCAGTGCCGGCCGACCGCCGGGTGCGACTCCGCGCGCAAAGCATCACGGTCGCTGCGGCGCTCACCGATGTTCTGGGAGGAGCCGGGCTCGACGTCGTGTTCACATCGAGCGCGGGCGTGGTGCTCGTCAAGCGAGTGCAGCCGCAAGTGGGAACAGTGACGGGAACAGTCCTCGATTCAGCGAGCCATCGCCCGCTTCCGGGAGTGCAGATTCGGGTTGAAGGCACGGTGCTGCGCGGCCTCACCGACGACAGTGGCCAGTTCCGGATTCCAGCCGTTCCGGTCGGCCGCTACACGCTTACCGCGCGACGGATTGGCTATTCGCTCGGAAGACAGACGGTGACGGTCACGAACGCCCAGGAATCGCGGTCGGACTTTGCATTGCTGATTGTTCCGACCACGCTGGAAGACGTCGTGACGACGGTGACCGGTGCGCAGAGGCGCGTAGAGCTCGGGAACGTGATCGGAACCATCAACGCCGATAGCGTTACGCGCGATGCTCCGATCACCAACCTGACGAATCTGATCAATGCGCGTGTGCCGGGCACCCAGGTTATCCTCGATAACGGTCTCACGGGAAGCTCTCCACGCATCCGCATTAGAGGATTGAACAGCTTTACGGTCAGCAATGAACCACTGCTGGTCGTCGACGGTGTGCGAGTCGAGAACAGCACGGCCACTCTCGGGAACGGATATGGTCAGAGGGCGGGACGCTTCAATGACCTTAATCCCGAAGAAATCGAATCGATAGAAGTCGTGAAAGGGCCGGCAGCGGCTACGCTTTATGGCACCGACGCCGCCAACGGCGTAATCGTGGTGAAGACCAAGCATGGGCGGCCCGGTCATACCGCGACGACTGTCTACGCGGAAACAGGGATCCTTCAGGAAGTAGAAAAATTCCCGGACAACTATTACAGCTGGGGCACCAACACCGGTACGGGCGCCGTCCAGCAGTGCCTTCTGACGCAACAGGCCGCGGGTGTGTGCACACAGGATAGCGTCACGACGTTCAATCCACTGAACGACAGCGAGACGCGGCCGTTTGGTACGGGTAGGAGAAATCAGGTTGGTCTTCAGGCTTCCGGTGGCGTCGATAGGTTCACCTATTTCGTTTCGGGCGAGTACGAGGGAGAGACAGGTGTCCTGCGAATGCCGGGTATCGATCAGGCTCGCATCTCGGCAGAACGTGGGGGCGTGGCGATTCCCGAGGAGCAAATTCGTCCCAACGCCATGGTGAGGGCGAGCTTTCGGGCGAACGGCGGCGTCGCCGTTGGCTCGAATGCCGACATCAATGTTGCGGTGGGCTTGGTATCGAGCGACGTCAGAATCGTCGGCGACGGGATTATCACTTCGGGAGTCTTTGGGCCGGGATACAGGACCCCCCTGGATGGCTGGCTCTCATTCACATCACGACCCGGAGAGGCGTTCGCCCTCCGAAACACGGAATCGGTCAACCACTACATCAGCAGCGTCAACGGAAACTGGCGTCCCGCGTCGTGGCTCTCAACTCGAGTGACAACGGGCGTGGATTTCTCCAGCTCATTCCTCGATGGGCTTCAACGCCGTGATGAAGGGCCACTGGGTGCGAATCGGGTGGGCACGCGCCTCAACCTCAAGACGAATGTGTCGCAGTACAGCGCCGACCTCGGCGCGTCTGCATCATTCAATCTTCGCCCGTCAGTCGTATCTCGCACGTCGACGGGCCTCCAGTATAACCGGAGGCTTCAACAGATCACGAGCGCGAGCGGAACGGGCCTACCTCCAGGTTCGGAGACGGTCACCGGTGCGGCTGTCATTACCGGATCCGAACAGACTGTCGAGTCAGTGGTTGCAGGCGCGTATGTCGAAGAAGCGCTCTCGCTTCGTGAAAGACTCTTTCTTACTGGTGCGCTGCGCGCCGACGGAGCAACCGCTTTCGGGAAAAACTTCTCTACCGCGGCGTACCCCAAGCTCAGCCTGTCCTGGCTCACAGTCGATCAACAGCCTGGCTTCCTGAATTCTCTTCGTCTCCGCGCAGCGTACGGCGCGTCCGGAGTGCAACCGGCCAGCACTGCCGCTCTTCCAACTCTCATTTTGGGAGCCGGAATTGTTGACGGTGTCAGCATCAGCGGCGCTCGCCTGCAGACGACCGGGAATCCTGACCTCAGACCTGAGCGCCAAACAGAGTACGAGAACGGCGCCGATATCGAGCTCTTTGACCACCGGGTGCGTCTCGAGGCAACGTACTACAACCGCCTGAGCCACGATGCGCTCGTCGATCGGCCACTGCCATCGGAATTCGGAATCCTGTCGCGTCAGGAAAACATCGGCTCGGTAAGAAATAAAGGATATGAAGGGCTCCTCTCCGTTACGGTACTGAACAACAACCTGATGACGTGGGACCTCACCTTCAACGGATCGGTCAATCACAACAAGCTGGAGAAGATTGGCGCCGGGATCCCGTTCGTTGGCGTAAATCCGACTACCCGCAATGTCGAAGGTTACCCACTCTTCAGCGCCTTCGCGCTCCCAATCCTCGGGTACGCCGATAAAAACGGGAATGGTATTCTCGAGGATAGCGAGGTTCAGATTGGGGACACTCTCGTTTTCATTGGCCAATCGCTGCCTCCCAGGCAGTTGACCGTGTCGAGCTCCCTTTCGCTGCTTCAGGGCCGCGTACGAATCGGGACCCAGTTCGATTACCGTGGCGGCCAGGTGCTAACCAACTACACCGGAATCAACCGCTGTAGCGCGATCCTCGCGGATTGTGCCGAGGTCAACCTGCGCACTGCGTCCCTCGCGGACCAGGCAGCAGCCATTGCCTACAACAGCAGAACCAAGAAAACGTATTACGGCTACACCGTCAGTGGGGCATTCACCCGTTGGCGCGAGCTGTCACTGACCTATCAGCTGCCGGAGGGATTGCTCAGATCTCTCAAGTCCACTCGCGCAAGTATCACCGTGACCGGGCGCAATCTGCATCTGTTCACGAAGTACCCGGGCCTGGATCCGGAAACCAACGATGCAGTAGGACTTTCTACCGTCGAGGGGTACGGCGGGAATCCGACCTCTCCCCCAGTGCGCTACTGGCTGTTCCGCATAAACCTTGGCCTTTAAAATCGTGCACAATCTGTCTCTGCGCGCGGCCGCGCGCTTCCTGGTGTGCTCCATACTCGTGTGCTGCTCACGATTGACCGATGTCGATGCTCCGGACCTGGTAACACCCGACAGGGTGGGCAACGCCGCGGGCGCCGAGGCGCTGCGAGTCGGTGCAATCAACGGCTTCGCTTTGGTGTTTGGCGGCGCTGAAAATGGCCAAATCACCACGAGTGGAGCGATGGCCGATGAATTCTACAATGCGAGCACGGCCGTAATATCGCTTGCATATGCGGACATACGC
>CAMLDY010000168.1 GCA_946478895.1 uncultured Gemmatimonadota bacterium | reverse complement strand
AAAGTCCTCGGTCGTCAGTTTTCAGTGACATGCACTTAGTCCCGCATTAAAATTGGCGCCATGGATGACCTCTCCTCCCGCCTGGGGGCTGCCCTCGGCGGGGCGTACACCATCACCAGCGAGCTCCGCGCCGGAGGGATGGCGCGCGTATTCGTCGCCCGCGAGAACGCGCTCGAGCGCGACGTCGTCGTCAAAGTCCTTCCGCCCGACCTCGGCGCCGGGATCAACGTCGAGCGGTTTCGCCGAGAGATCCAGCTCGCCGCCAAGCTCCAGCATCCGCACATCGTTCCGGTTCTCAGCGCGGGCGCGAGCGACGGCCTGCTGTTCTACACAATGCCGCTCATCGAAGGAGAGTCGCTGCGCGCGAGACTCTCGCGCTCCGGGGAGCTGCCGATCGGTGAGACGATCCGTCTGCTGCGGGACGTCGCCGACGCTCTCGAGTACGCGCACGCCCGCGGCATAGTTCACCGCGACATCAAGCCCGAAAACATCCTCCTCTCCGGCCACCACGCGTTCGTCACCGACTTTGGCGTTGCCAAGGCCCTCAGTGTCGCGACCGGGGAGGTCAATCTCACCTCCGCTGGAATCGCGCTCGGCACGCCAACCTACATGTCGCCCGAGCAGGCGATGGGCGATCCGGGGACCGATCACCGCACCGATCTGTATTCGCTCGGCATCGTCGGCTACGAGATGCTGTGCGGCCGCCCGCCTTTCACGGGACTCAATCTTCAGCAGCTCCTCGCGGCGCAGGCGACGAGCGATCCCCCGCCAATCGTAGGTCACCGCAGCCACGTTCCCCCCGAGCTCGCGGCGGCGATCGAGCAGTGTCTGGAGAAGAGGCCCGCCGACCGTCCGCAGAGTGCGCAGGAATTGCGCGAACAGCTCGAGGTCGCCGCGCTCGACAGCGGCAGCGCCCGCGCGACAACGCGTGCATCGGCACGAGCGGCAAACAACAGTCGTCGGCGGATCGCTCTCACCCTCACCGTCGTTGCCGCCGTAATACTTCTCGCCAGCCTCCTCGCCAGCCGTTACATCACCGGCTCGCGCGACCAGTTCGAGTTCGGCGAGACCCGCCAGATCACCAACGATCCAGGCATCGAGGTGATGCCGGCGATTTCGCCCGACGGCCAGCTGATCGCCTACGCCGGCGGCGTCCCGGCACGGATGGGAATCTTCGTGCGCCAGGCCAAAGGCGGCGGGTCGGCAATCCGCCTCGCCGATGGACGCGCGCCGCAGTGGTCGCCGGACGGCTCGAGAATCATCTACGTCGATTCCGCGGGCATTGCCGCCGTTCCCGCATTGGGTGGGGTGCCGCAGCGGATCGTGCGCGAAGGCGACGTGCCGGTACGGAGCCCCGCGCTGTCGCACGACGGCAAACGCCTCGCATACTCGACCGCGTTGGGGATGTTCGTCGCCAACGCCGACGGCTCGAACCCGCGCAAGATCTACGACCACCCTGAAGCGCATGAGATAATGTGGTCGCCTGACGACAGCAGGCTCGCCTTCACCCAGGGCAACGTCACTTTCTTCTACGGCGTTCAGGAATTCGACAACGTCGCGCCATCCTCGGTGATGCTGCTCGATCTCGGACGCGGCGGCGACGGCAACGGCGACGCCGTCGCGTTGACCGACAACGTGCATCAAAGTCTGAATCCGGTGTGGAGTGAGGACGGTAACGGCATCTATTACGTTTCCAACATCCGTGGCGGTCGGGATGTCTACTATCAGGAAGTGAAACGCGCGCGTCCCAGTGGCGAGCCGCGCCGGCTCACCAACGGCCTGCGCATCCACGCGATGTCAGTCGGTCACGGCACTCTGGTCTATTCGGTGTTCAACAGCGGCGTCGGCATCTGGGCGGTGACTACCTCCGGAACCGGACCAGCGTCGGTCGCATCCGCACGACAGCTGACGGGAGCGGCGGAGCGCATCGAGGCGGTACGCGCGAGTCCCGACGGGAAGACCCTCGCGTTCGATGCCGATCGCTCGGGCAACATGGACATCTACCGAATGAACGCGGACGGCTCGGGAGTGCAGCAGCTCACGACCAACTCGGCTGACGAGTTCCGCCCGGTATGGTCGCCCGACGGCCGGCAGATTCAGTTTCAATCATGGCGCAGCGGCAATCGCGATTTGTACGTGATGGCAGCCGACGGATCGGCGGAGAGGCTACTCCTCGGCGGTCCCAACCACGAATGGGCGGAGACCTGGTCGCCGGATGGAAAGCAGATCGCGTTCACCTCGGATCGTGGCGGTGGCATTCATGTGTGGACGGCATCCATCGCGGGTGGAACGCCGCGCGAGCTCACCAAAACCGACGGGTCCGGGCCGCGATGGTCGCCCGACGGAAAGTGGATCGCCTACATCGGAGCGCGATTCGCGAGCGCGGGCAGCTCCGGCGCCGGCTCCTCTCTCGACCTGATCACTCCCGACGGCAGCGAGACGCGACGAATCGTACCCGAAGATCTGCTCGGCAAGATTACGTCGGTCGGCGGATGGAGCGCTGACAGCAAGACTATCTATTTTCGGATTCTGAGCCCGGACGGCAACTACGACATCGCCCAGGTCGGAGTCGACGGCAGCGATCCGCGCGTTCTGATCCGCTTCGACCGACCGGACCGCGTCCCCTACCGCTCAGATTTTTCGACCGATGGCAGAAACTTCTACTTCACCATCGGACAGCACCTCGCGGACATCTGGATTATGGATCTACGGAAAAGGTGACTGCCTCGGCATTCTGGAACCTGATCGCTATCGGCTGGCAACCCTAGTCCCAAAGGCGGCAGGTGGGAGAGATGCGCAGAGATGCTCTGTTAGCAGCTTTTCTACTCGCATTCTAGCTGCGTCACGCCACTATAGAATGCGCCGGATAAACTGACATCCGTGCCCTCTGACCACGTCTCCCACCTGCCACCTTTGGGACTACAGTGGCCAGTTGTCGCGCTTACCCCTCGAACGCCGAGACCTAGTCCTGGATCCTCAATCAGTCAGCAATCAGCAATGCCGTTGGTCCTGGGCCCTTCGTCGATCCAACCGGCCGAAGCCCATTGGTCCTCAACCGCCCCCGGACGCTCGTCGTAATCTGCCGGATCAACTGTACCTCCGCCGGATCGTACGGCTGTCCATTCGCCCGAAAGATGTCATGGAACCACACGCGCGGCTCGGCGGTGTATTCGTTGTTCCACGAATCCCACGGATAAATCGTCTGCGTCTTTCCTGACACGAATCCCCAGTTGATGGCGCCGACATGGCGCCGCGCGAAGATCGGGAGAATCGCCTGGAAGGTGCTGCCACGCGGACGCGCCATGTACTCGGTGCAGATGATCGGACGACCGTAGCGCTCCAGCGCGGTGATCAACTTCTCCACCGTCGCGCTGTCGTCGTAGCTGTGGAAGGTGATGACGTCCGAATTCTCGAGCATGAACCTGGTCGCCGGGCGCATCCGACCCGGATTGACATAGTCCCCAAGCCACGGCGCGGCGGTGAGCGGCTGCGACGGATTCATCTGCCGCGCCCACGTGAATGCCTTGCGCATCAGTGCCAGCGTCAGCGCCGGCTTGTTGATCGGCTCATATGCGATGTACGCCGGACGATTGGTGTTGTCCGGCTCGTTGAAGATATCCCACGCGATCACGCGCGGATCGCGCGCAAACCTGCCGACGACACCCTGCACGTACGCGCGCAGTTCGTTGTCGTACCGCGCCTCATCGGACAGAATCGCCGCGCCGGGGGCCTGCACCCAGCCCGAGTTGTGGAGGTGCGGAATCGGCGCGCGCTGTCTGCCGAGGTGAGGCATCGGATCCCACACCGCATCGAACAGCACGAACATCGGCTTGATGTGGTGCCGCTGCGCGATCGTCAGGAACTGATCCATTCGCCTGAGAAATCCGACCGAATCCTGCTGCCACAGCAGATTGTGCAGGAACACCCGCATCGTGTTGAAGCCGAGTCCCTCGGCCCAGCCGAGCTCGCGGTCGATGGTGCGAGGATCGAAGGTCGCTGCCTGCCACATCTCCAGCTGATTGATGGCGGTGCTCGGCGCGAAGTTGCTCCCCACCAGCCAGCCCGCCGACTGACCCCAGGCGCGCGCCTGCTGCTGCGTCCACATCCCTCGGCCTTGTACTGGTGTCGTTGAGGGAAGCGTGATGCGTCCCGACTGCGCCGGTAGCTGCGCCGCTCCGCCCAGCGTCAGTGGGACGAGAATCAGTGCGGTCAGGCTGTGTCGCGTCATTGCTTTCATTGCGTCACCCCAAACTTGAAGACGGTACGCGAGTGAAACTGCTGTCCCGGACGCAGGATCGTCGAGGGGAAGTTCGAGTGGTTCGG
>CAMLDY010000167.1 GCA_946478895.1 uncultured Gemmatimonadota bacterium | reverse complement strand
TCACCGGGTCCGAGGTGGACACCGGCGCTACTGTCGTTCGCCAGAAGTGCGGCGCAAGTCTGACCGTTGGCGTCGGCACTCGGCGTTTGCGCCACGAGCGCGCACGGAACCGCGACGATGCACAATGCCGCCGACACCAGCGCCGCGTACGTTTTTGACATTTCGCGCACCGTTGCCTCGATGGTCTGTCGCGAAGGAATACAACATCCGTGCCCTGCGCATGCTTCGCGCGCAAAGGGCGAGCTTTTTGCAAATGCCGACACACGAGCCGCAATGTGCCGGCGGTTTGCCGTGATGTGTGGCGAAAACCCGTCGTCGCTCCATCTCTGAGGAATCGAGCATGCGCAACAGAACGCAGAATCTTCTCACATCGGTGATCGCGATCGGTGCACTGATGCCGTCGATCGCGGTCGCACAAGTGCGCCCGGCCACTACGGCAGCGCGAGCGCCGGGATCGGGGCAGCCATGGCAATGCATGCCGTCCGACTCGCTCCGCGCATTCAATAGAGCTCTGCGCGCCGACAGTCTGGCGAGACAGCGCGCCACGGGTGGAACGGTGCAGGGCGCGACGGTCACCGGCGGCACCGGCCGCTCGCACGAATTCCCCGAGTACGACGTCGTGCTCGACATTCCGAATCTCTGCGTGAATCGAATCTTCCTGAAGGTCGATAGCGTCACCGCGAAGCTCAATCTGCATGCGCAGGTCGCCAATCTCGTTCGCGTGGATGCAGGCGCCGACGTGCTGATCGGCAATGTCGATCTGACCATTCAGGGCGTGCGCGCGCAGGCGCTGCTACTCGTAGATCTCGACGACGTCGTCTACATCGTCGATCAGACGCTGACCTTCGTCGACAATCACCCGGAGATCGTGCAGCAGCTCGGCAGCACATTGCAGAATACGGTCGGCGCCGTCGGCGGTCTGGTGAATCGACTGCTGTTGGGCACCGTGAACGGAGTGCAGCGACTGATCGACACGAGCACCGGCAACATCATCGAGAAGGCGGTCGCGTCCGCGGGTCAGAACGCCGCCGAGAAGGTGGTCGGCAACATCACTCAGCTGCCCGTGATCAGCCAGGCGACCGACGCGGCTGGAAACATCGTCAAGCGCGCGAGAGACGCCGCCACCAATGCGATCGTGCAGTACACGCTCAGCAAGGCGGGCAAGTTGCTCACCTCGAGCATCGTTCAGGCCGCGACTCGTTAGCCCACAGGAGATTATGAAGATGCGTGCACTACTTTTGATCGCCGGACTGGGCTTGATGGTCGCAGCAGCGACTCCCACTTCCGCGCAGCAGCCAACCTCCGGTCAGCGCTTCAGTGGCACCACATCTACGACGCCGAACCGTGATGTGATTCTCGAAATTCCGGAACTGTCGGTCGACTCGATCGGGCTCACGGTGTCGGATGTGAAAGCCCACGTCGCACTCGACGCCAACGCGATGAACCTCGTTCAGCTCACCGCGGGCGTCGATGTCGGAATCAAAAAGGTCCAGCTCGGAATCGTCGGAGTGATGGCCGAAGCCTACCTGTACGTCGATCTCGACAATGTCGCGAAGATCGTGAATCGGGTGGTGCAGACTCTCGATCGGAATCCGCAGATTCTGATTCAGGTACTCAAGACCGTGGATGTCGGAGTAAACGCGCTTACAGGGCAACCCGGGCAGCAGAGTCCGCCGAGGTAAAAGGGCGCCAATGAAGACGACCGGCCGGCGGCTTGGGGCGGGCCGGCCGGCGGCCGCGTGCTACTGCCGGCACATCGACAGAGCATTGAACGCAATTGCGCAGCGGAAAGTTTGAGCCCGCAGCCTCGAGCCGGCCCGCCCACGGCCGCCGGCCGGTAGTCTTCTTTTGCAGTTACAAACCATCCTCGAGGATGGCGTCCGTCACGAAGTAGCCTCCCCCCTCCCGAACCGACCCCGCAACCGACCTCCTAACCTGGTCGACCTCCTCCTCCTTCGCATCGAGCATGTTCCGATTTCTTCGGAACCTCTTTCCCGCCTCGACGCAGAACAAATCGCATAACGCGATCTCGCGGTCGCACAACTCTACACCTCGCTCGTCGATCAAGCTCTGGGTGCGGGCGATGACGCACGCTGTCGCGAAGAGATCGATCGCCATGTTTGCCAACCGCTCCAGTACCAGCTGACGATCGACGATCTTCTGGCGGTGGCGCACGATCACCCGGTCGGTGCCCGCGCCGAGCTCGGCGACGTGCTTCTCGAAGTACTCCTTGTTGCGCTTGAGCCGATCGTGGACCTGAATGTCGAGCGTCGAGGTCTGGCCGAGTCGCAGCCTCACCCGCGACGTGGCGTAGCCGCCAAGCAATCCAAGATTGCGCAGCGGCCGGCGCAGCGCCGAGCCGACTTCCTTGAGCGCCTGGGCCGGCGCCTGCACGCCGTTGAGCGCGATGAACAGTCGCAGGACTTCGTTCGCGCCCTCGAAGATCCGGTTGATCCGCGCGTCGCGCAGATTCCGCTCGTACGGGTAGGGCTTCACGTAGCCGCGGCCGCCGGCGAGCTGCACCATGTCGTCGGCGGCGCGCCAGACCATCTCGCTGGCAAATACCTTCGCGCACGCCGCCTCGAGCGAGAAATCGTTGTCGCCGCGATCGACGAGCGACGCGAGAATGCCGAGCATCGCATCCGATGCGTAGATCTCGCTCGCGACGCGGGAGAGCTTGCGCTGGGTGATCTCGAAGTAGTCCAGCGGATGGCCGAACTGCACCCGCTGGGCTCCGTAATCGGTCATCTCCTTCAAAGTGCGCTTGGTGCCACCGGTGCAGCCCGCGGCGAGCGTCAGTCTTCCCGCGTTGAGCACGTGCACCGCGACGCCGAACCCGCGACCTACAGCGCCGAGCAAATGATCGGCGGGCACTACCAATCCGTCGTAGCTCAGCTCCGCCTGGGTCGAGCCGCGGATTCCCAGCTTGCGCACCGTGCTGACGACCTTGAAGCCGGGCATGTCCGGTCTGATCAGAAATGCCGTCATGCGGTGCACGTTTTCGCCGCGGCGCTGCACCGTCGCCTGCGCGAAAGTCGCGATCACCCCGGCGCGGTGGCCGTTGCCGATCCAGATCTTGCGGCCGTTCAGACGCCACTGCGATCCATCCTTGCTCAGTGTTGCCGTCGTCTTGATGTTCTGCGCGTCGGAGCCGACGTCTGGCTCGGTTAGCGCATACGCGGCCAGAAAATCACCGCGCGCCAGCGGCGGCAGGTAGCGCTCCTTCTGCTCGTCGTTGCCGTGCAGCACGATCGCCTTGGAGCCGAGCCCGCAGTGCACGCCGACGAGCACGGCGAGCGAGGCGTCGAGCCCGGAGAGTGTCTCGAACACCCGAGCGTACGCCGACGACGACAGCTCCAGTCCGCCGTACTTTTTCGGAATGGTGAGGCCGAGCATGCCGAGCTCGGCGAAAGCGCGAATCACGTCTTCGGGGATTGTCTCGTCTTCGTCGAACTTCGCCGAGTCGATCAGGCTACCCTTCATCTCCTTGAGGCCGCGAATGAGGCGGCGGACAGTGCGTGCCTCATCGGCGTCGCGCTCCTCGAGCGGACGCGGATACGGGAACAGCAGCGAGTCGAGCACTACACCCGCGAAGATCCCGCGGGTGAACGAAGGTTGCTGGTCAGCCACTTATTTCTGGTGCTCCGGATTCCGAATGGTTGGTCAACCCGTGACGGGGAGTGCGTCGCGCTTTCTCAGCCAGCGCCAGTGGATGCCGAACAGAACCGCGGCGAGCACGATCAGGAACACGCTGCCGATCAGGTTCTTGATGCTCCGAAAGCGCGCGTTACCGATCGCGGCCTCACGCTCGGCGTCGTAAAGCCGCCGAAGATCCGCGTCGGAAATCGCGGTAGTGTCCGACGCCGCGTTTCCTTTGACTGGCGCAGCGGCGGGGGCGGCTGGGGTCGGCCTGACTCCCTGATTGCGCGCCTCGATCTTGTAGACCTCGAAGTTCGTCAGCGTTCGGCCGGACCGGGACCCCTCGGCGCGCAGCGGGTCGCTGAGATCGATCGCGGAATCAACTACCGACTTGATCGAGAACAGCATCATGAGCACCGTGATGAAGCAGACTGCATAACCGTACGCCTGCGCAATGCGATTGCTGACCCGGTCCATCGTTGCCTCCGCTTCAGACGGTGGTAGTTGCCGCCGTTCTCGCTGCGCTCTCCAACTGATCAGACAGCTCGGTCGGCTGCGTCACCTGTTTGTCGCAGGTGTAACCGCGACAGACGTAGGCGGTCGCTTTGCCGTCAATCAACGAACGATCATCCAGCAATCTGACCGGCGAATCCGCGCGGGGCGTTCCGCCGGCGAGCACGAGCGCTGGAACGTAGCGCCC
>CAMLDY010000166.1 GCA_946478895.1 uncultured Gemmatimonadota bacterium | reverse complement strand
GTATCGATGTACACGATCTCCTGGTGCAGCACCTTCCGCTTCTCGTTGATGTGCGCGACCATCTCCCTGAGACCGCCCTTCGCGTGGAAGGTCTCGGTCTTCTCCTGACCGGCGCGCTCATCCTTGATCGTGATCGTCAGGCCCTTGTTGAGATACGACAGCTCTCTCAGCCGGTTGGCGAGGAGATCGTAGTCGAACTTGAGCTCGGTGAAGATCTTGGCGTCGGGCTTGAACCACACCGTCGTCCCGCGCGATTTGGCGTCGGCCTTGTTCGACAGGGTCTTGAGCTTCGTCACGGTGTTCCCGCGCTCGAAGTCCATGTAGTACTCCTTCCCGCCTCGGCGCACCCACACCTTGAGCTGCTCGGACAGCGCGTTCACGACGGAGACACCCACGCCGTGCAATCCGCCGGAGACCTTGTAGGAGTTCTTGTCGAACTTTCCGCCGGCGTGCAGCACCGTCATCGCCAGCTCGACGCCCGGAATCTTTTCCGTCGGATGGAGGTCGACCGGAAATCCGCGCCCATCGTCGAGTACTGAAATCGAGTCGTCGGCGTGAATCGTAACGTCGATTTTGGTGGCGTGACCGGCGAGCGCTTCGTCGACCGAGTTGTCGACTACTTCGTACACGAGGTGGTGGAGTCCTCTCGATGAAGTCGACCCGATGTACATGCCGGGACGCTTCCGCACTGCCTCGAGACCTTTCAATACCTGGATCTGACCAGCGTCGTACTTGGACGAGCTGATTTCTGCTGCTGCTTTAGCCATTAATCGCGGGGAAAATTTCTTGCGCGGACTCCATAAGTCCGCCGAAGATGTACGCCACTGTCAGCCAGCTCTTGGGGGTTGGAGCACGGTCGATTTTCCGGGCGTAATAAGACCTATCAATTTACCCCGAAAAGGCTCCGTTAGCAAGCTCAGCAGCTTTTCATAACCGCTTGCCCCACAACGAGTTACCGCATCAGTTGGAGCCGGATCTTGCGCACCCGCGCCCGACCCGCTTTGGCGTTCAGCGCCCGCAATATTTGTGGCTCCATCAACGACAGCTCGGTCATCCACGCGTTGGTCTTCACGGCGACGAAAAGCGTCCCATCCGGCGTCACCGAGATCGGCTTCGTAACCATCGAGATCTGTTTGCCGACGAGCGATGCCCACTCAGGAACGACCGACGCCTGCTCGACGCGCTCCTCGAGCTTCGACTCCTTGAGGAACGCGCCGACGACGTTCGCCAGCGGCTCGGGTTTTCTCTTTTTTTCGTTGGGGTCGCGCTTTCTCGCCAACCGCGTCTCACGATTTCGGGACGAGAAAGGTATGCTCCGCCGAGCCTAGCCGCAGCGCTCCACTTGCTCGACCTCTGGAATCTTGCCGGAACGATACTCGGTCACCTTGCTGCCGTCGGTCTCGAACACGATCCGGTTGGTCGAGCTCGATGACGGCTTGACCGTCAGATAGTGGCCGCCCTGAACGTACTTGTGGGGCGTCGAAGCCACCGTCGATCCATACAGCCCTTTGATGCGCGTCTCGCTGTCGCCGATTCCCGCGCCCTCGGCGGTCTTGATGCCGCCGTTCCGGACCTCGAAGCGCGCGATCTTGCCGCCCTCGAGCATCACCGCCAATCCTGCCGGCGCTTTGGTGAGCGTCGCGTAGCCGCAGCCGCCGTCGTATCCACGGGGCGCCGCGAATCCGCCGCCCATCGCCGAGGCGGCCTGCGCGACGGTCATTCCGACGCGGAGTGGGCCGAAGCTGTTGGGGGTGATCCTGAAGCTCGTGCCGGCGGGAGGACGCGCGGTGTCGGTCGACGTCGCCGGCGGAGTCGTGCCCGGCACGGGCGAAGTGTTTGCCGGCGGTTGCGTCGCAGCAGGTGATTGCGACGATCCTCCACCAGCGGGCGTCCCGACGGCGTTCGTCGTGTCGAGCGCTGAAGTGTCGCTCGACGTCTCCGTCTTCGTGGTGCAGGCAGCAACCGCAAACGCCAATGCGGCCGCGGAAAATAGTCGGGTCATGTCGGTCTCGGTTAAGTGTGTGTCTCGGCGTACCAGAGATCTGGATACTCCAGCACCATCCCTCGCCCATCGACCTTGAGATCGCGCCGGAATTTTCCCCCGCCACTCTCGTACCGATAGACATCCTCGGCGGTGCGAGTGTAGGTCTGCTCGAGCACCTCCAGTGTTATCTCCGGGTATCGGAGCCACGCTGCGCGCACCTTTGCAGTCTCACCAACCTTGAGCGCCAGCCGCCGGATCGGCAGCAGGTTGGTCGCCGGACTGAAGCCCAGATCGATGTCCTCGCAGCCCGCGAGCTCCGGCTTCTCGACGCCGTTCAGCGTCCACTGATCTCCCTCGTGGCGGATGTCGTGGGTGATTCCCGTTGTCCCCACGTAGCCGCTGATCCGGCAGTGCAGGGTCCGCCAATTGGCGTCGCATTCGATGGTGTACTGCGCGCAGCAGGGAACGTCGCCAAACGAAAAATTCGCGACGCCCGTCAGTCGCGTGCCGGTCTCGGTTCGCGCCAGGGTGCAGAACTCGTGACCTGGCTTATCAAACCGGCGCCAGATGATGGCAACGTCAGTCATCGGGCCGTCAGCTGCCGCATCACTCGTGCCGCCATCAGCGCTGCGACGTTAGTTTGCGGGCCGATCCTCCGCTCGCCGCCTCCGATCGCCCACATCGCGGTCGTACTGCGCCCACACGCGTTCCAGGTCGCCCGGTCCGACGTGCATCGGCGCGCCGGCCAGAATTCCGGTCACGTTCCGGAACGCGCGGCCCATCTGCATCCCGCCCTTGCCGATGGTGAATTCCCTGATCGCCTTGTCGTGCGCCGAGCCGCGCATCTTGAGGACCGTGAGCCCGCGCTTCATCTCGCCGAACATCTCGACGTATCGGAGCAGGATGATCGAATCGGTGAGGGTGGAAATGTTCGATTCGGTAATGGAGTCACCGCCCATCAGCGTTCCCGTCGTCGCCGTGAACATCCCGGTGATCTCCTGGTGCTTGATGAACGACGTCAGCCCGATGACGAATTCGCGGAACGCCTTGAGCGTTCCGACATTTTCCAGCGCCGAGAGACTGTCGAGGGCGACACGATTCGGCTTGAACTCGGTGATGATCTTCTGAATGGTGACGAGCCAATCCTCGAGTCCCGAAAGGTCGGGGTAGTCGCAAACGACGCGCAGCAGTCCGTCGCGCTCCATCTTCTCAAAATCGAAGCCCCAACCGTTGGCGTTGCGCACCAATTGGTCGCGACTCTCCTCGAAGGCCAGCAGCAGGCATTTCTCGCCGGCCTCGGCGCCGCCCTGGAGGAATTGTGTGACGGTCAAGGTTTTCCCCGTTCCGGTTGCGCCCGATACCAGCGTCACCGAATCGCGGAAGAATCCGCCGCCGCACATTTCATCGAGCTCGGGATTTCCGGACGAGATCCGAACGTTCGACGACTTCATGCTCAGCTGCATCGCCGACAGCGGAATGACGATCACGCCGCCCTGCGGAACGATGGTGAACGGATATTCGCCCTTCTGGTGATCGCAGCCGCGGAACTTGAGGATCTCGATCGTCCTGCGTCGCGTCTCGTCTTCCAGCGCATTGCGCAGGATGATGACGTTGTCGGCGATGAACTCCTCGACCCCGAAGCGCGCGATGGGGCCGTGATCGTCGGTGCGCTCGGCGGTCAGTACCGCGGTGACGCCCATGCCTTTGAGCCCCATGGCGATGCGGAACAGCTCGCCGCGCACCATCGCCTGATCCGAGAACTGCGAGAACACCGCACCCAGCGAGTCGACTGAGACTCGCTTCGCCTTCACTTTCTTGACCGCGTTATCCACCCGCGCCAGCAGCGCGCCGAGGTCGAAGCCGCCGGCCTCGACGGTTTCGATGGCGGGGTCGGGTGACGCATCGACGAAGGTGAGCATGCCCTCCTTTTCCCACTTGTCGAGATCCCAGCCGAAGCTGCGCATGTTTTTCTTGACGTCGTCGGCAGACTCCTCGAAGGTGACGAAGACGCCCGGCTCGCCCTGCTCGATGCCCGCGGCGAGAAAGTGGACTGCGAAGACAGTCTTGCCGCTGCCGGCCGTCCCGGAGATCAGGGTCGTTCGATTTTTGGGCAGGCCGCCTTTGGCGATGATGTCGAGACTGGAGATGCCGGTGCGGAGCTTCTCAACGCCGCGATCGTTGGTGTTTGTCATGTCGCCTCGGGACGGGAAGCCTGTGTTGAAGAAGTCGGCGTGGGCCTTACCTCGAGCCCGAGCAGCACTTTCTCCTTGTCGGACAGATCGCCGATGACCCTGCGCAGGGGCGGCGGCAGCTGCTTGATCAGCGTCGGCGTCGCCAGAATTCTCTCATCCTCGGCGCGTTG
>CAMLDY010000165.1 GCA_946478895.1 uncultured Gemmatimonadota bacterium | reverse complement strand
CCCGCTCCCCGCAGCAAGCTCACCCAGCTTAAAGCTCCGTGCTTCCGTTCTGTGGATGCCGGTGCGCGTCCAGATCGATTCCCCGCCGTGACAGTCGCTACATCCTCGGCTCGACCAACGCCTGATAAACGAGCGTCGGAAACTTCCCCGCGACGTCGGTGTGGATCGGCAGCTGGTTGATCATGAACACCAGCACCAGGTGCTCCTTGGGGTCCACCTTGTACTGACTGGCGTAAGCTCCGCCCCACCCGTAGCTCCCGACCGACGCCAGGTTGTCGCCGCCCACCTGCTCGTTGATGCTGAAGCCGAGGCCGAATCCGCTCGCCGGCGCGCCGAACAGATTTCCCACCTGATTGGTCGTCATCAACGCCACAGTCTTGGGCGATAGAAGTCGAACCCCGTCGAGCTGGCCGCCGTTCGCGATCATCTGCAGAAATCGCCCGTAGTCCCGCGCCGTCGATAGCAGACCCGCGCCACCCGCGAAGCTCCGCCTCGGCCCTACTATATAGTTGCCCTGTCCGCGCGGGCCGTCGGGCGCGCGCACGAGGCGGCCGGTGCTGTCGTTCATATAGACTGTGACGACGCGCTGCGCCTTGTCGGTTGGGGCGAAGAAGAAGGTGTCGTTCATTCCCAGCGGCTTAGTGATCCGGGTGTAGAAGAATTGGTCGAGCGGAATTCCCGATGCGCGCTCGACCACGCAGCCGAGTACGTCGATGCTGTAGCCGTAAACCCATTTCTCGCCGGGCTGCGCGACGAACGGCAGCGTCGCGAGGCGCTCCATCGTGGTGCAGATGGGCTCGTCCTTGTCGGCGGTGTACCAGCCCCAGCCCGCGGCGGGTCCAAGTCCCTTCGCCGAGTACAGTGGCGCGACGATCGCATCGACGCCGTAGGAGATGCCCGAGGTATGGGTGAGGAGATCCTTGATCGTGATCTCCCGCTTGGCGTTGGTGATCACCCGTCCCGTGTCGGATCGCGCCGCGACGGTGGTGTGGGCGAATTGGGGGATGAACTTGCTCACCGGATCGTCGAGCGCGATCCTGCCTTCTTCCACCAGCATCAGGATCGCGGTCGAGGTGATCGCCTTGGTCTGCGACGCGATGCGGAAGATGGCATCGGTCGTCATGCGCCGGCCCGACTCTTTGTCAGACCATCCAACCGCGCGCTCGTAGACGGGCCGCCCGTCGCGCAGCACCAGCGCCACCGCGCCCGCGATCTTGTTGTCATCGACGTAGCCTTGCAGGAAGCGGTCGATGCGCGCGAGCCGCGCGACGTCGAAGCCGGCGCGGGTCTGGGTTGCCGGTGCCGTTGCGACGGTCTGAGCGCTTACAGATCCGGCGAGGCATAGGAGCGCGAGCAGAGCTGCGCGGGGTGCTCTCATTTAGATCCTCCTTTGCGCCCTATTCTACGGACTCAACTGCAAAATAAAAACTACCGGCAGGCGGCCGTTGGGCTAATCGGCTGTTGGCCGCGGGCTCTTCCGGTGGCGCTCGGGGTCGCGCTTAGTGACGGCGAATCGTCATCCCCTGCAGAGCGTGCTGCAGAACGAGCTTCGACGCGGCGGGATCGGCGGTGTCGAGCGCGGTGCCTTCTGCCGCCGCAGGAATCTTGGAGTCGGGCGGCAATGCTTCCCCGTAGATAACCATCAGCTCGCTGCGACGATCCGCGCTCGGCAGGTGGAACATGCGCACCCGCGCGACCCGGGTCGGTCGGGGAAGATTGTGCGTCGTCAACAATGCTACGATCGCCGCCGCATCGGAGCGCGGATCGAACTCGATGGCGCTGTAATCCCTGATCGACTGCACATCGTAAATGAACTGCAGCCCGCCGACATCGACCGTGCGATCGGGACGATAGGTGTAGGTGTGATTGTTGGTCGGCAGGTAGTGCTCGAACTGGATCCAATACATGCGCTCGACCTTGCCCGGCGGGCCGGCGACGAACACGTGCTGCTCGGCGTCCGCGACTCCATACAGGTTGACGACCTGTGAGCCGACGTAATGAAAATCATTGGCGAAAGTAAGGTCCGCGGCGGGTAAGCTGTCGGAGATGATAGTTTGTCCCCGCACCTGACGCTCGACAGGCGAAGCAGCGGTCGAAGCATTGTTCTGCGCGCAAGCAATGCCGCAGGGGACGATCATCATCGCACTAATCAGTCGACGCATGCGTTCTCCGGGCGACGAGTTGCGGCTGCTTGCTAGACCTCGAACCCAAGCGACACCGCGACTGATTTTTGCCGCTCGTCAACGGTGAGAAAGGTCAGCGAGGACGGATCGTCGGTGAGATAGAGGGCAGTCGCGAGATGCCAGCAGTCGGCGCCGCGCACGTATCCCGCGGCCAGTACCCGCGCGATCTCGCCGGTCAGCGGCCGATCGGGCAAAATCCATGAAACGCGGAAGGGAAGGGTAACGCCAACGGCGACCTTCTCTCTAGCGAACACCGCTCTCATTTCCGCCTCGAGCAGATTCGACGAGACCAGCTCGTCAAACGCATTGATGCGGCGGGTGAGTCCTGGGGCGATGCCCTTTTCGGAGAGGGCAATGGCGACGAGGCAGGACGTGTCGACGTATGCGACTTTCAATCGTTACGTTCGTCCAAAAACCGTTTCAGCGCGCCTGGGCGCTTCGCGATTGGCGCTAATGTGGGGGACGCATCGGGGTTGCGCACGATGACCCCCCGGGCCACCAGCTCCTCGATGCGCGCGGCGACATCTCTGCCAGCCGGCGCGATGGGGCGAATTTCGGCGACGGGCTTCCCGTGGAGCGTCACAATCGCCGATCTGCCCTCCCTCACCTGGCGAATAATGGCGGAAAGCTTGGCCTTGGCTTCGTAAAGCGAATAGGAGTTGCGCATGTGCCAATGTTACCGAATCTGGTCAGACTAGTCAAGTCTCCTATTCCCCGCCGGACCGCCGCCCTGCTGAAAAATCAACTTGACAGCCGCAGGCGCGTGTTGAATTTTCAGCATACCTCAGCTGCCGGTACCTATGGTCAAGCGCGTCTCTGAAATCGTAGTTGCCCTCGCACTCGCCGCCTCCGCGCTCTCCGCCCAGAACCCCGACCTGTTCCAGGGCGATTGGGTCGGCGAGCTCCGGGTCGCCGGCACTCCGACCTTCGTCCACGTCCGCTTCACCAACGATTCGACCGGACCCGTCGCCAGCCTCGACATGCCGACCACCCAGACCTGGGGAGTCGGCGGCAAAATCTCCGGCGGTGCGGGCAATGCTTTGGCGTTCGATTTCCCGTTCGGCAACGATACCGCGCATTTCGACGGCACCAGCACCGCCAGCTCAGTCGATGGACGTGTTCGCCTCACCAAAGGTGAAGGCACTCTCCACCTCCTCCACCGCATGGCGTACGACTCCGCGTTCGTTCGATCACTCGCGGGCAATTATGAGCTTGCGCCCGACCACATCATCTCGATGGGCCCGCTCGACGAAGCCGGTGGCTGGCTCTCCTTCTTCGACAACAAGACTCTCCGCGGCGGAATTCTCTACGCTCTGACCGACTCGACGTTCTTCAGCGGACCGTCGTACGGCATCGACTATCCGATTGCGATCAAGGCATCCCTGCATCGCGACGCCGGCGGCCGCATCGATGCTCTCAACTGGAGCGGGAAGCGGGAAGCGGGAGGCGGGAAGCGGGAGGCGATTTCGGACGCTCGCGCACGACGATTGGACGATTTCACCATCGACAAAGACGTGAGCTTCATGAACGGCGACGTCCGCCTCGTCGGCGATCTCACACTTCCCAAAACGCAGGGCCCCCATCCAGCCGTCGTGCTCATTCATGGTTGTTGTGGCAGCAAGCCGACCCGCGATTTCGGATACTGGTCGACCTACCTCGCCCACCACGGCATTGCCGTGCTCGCGTACGACCGGCGCGGCGCCGGCGCCTCGGGCGGCGACTTCAACAGCGCCACCTACGAAGATGTCGCCGGCGACGTCGTCGCTGGATTCGACATGCTCACCCGCCGCCCGGATATCGACCCCAAGCGTATCGGCGTGTTCGGCATGAGTAACGGCGGCTACGTCGCGCCCCTGGCCGTCGTGCGTTCCGGCGGCCGCATCGCGTTCGTCGTCGTTCGATCAGGCTCGGCGCGGCGCGTTGGCGACAACATCGACTACGAGGTCGGCAACGATCTCCGCTCCCACGGATTCGACTCGAGCGTGGTGCGACGCGGTGTCGAGCTGCGTCGTCGGGTTACCGACTTCGTGATCGATCGGCCGGTGATCAGCGCCGCTGCGTGGGATAGCCTCCGCGCCGAGGTTCGCGCGGTGCGCGGCGAGCCGTGGTTTCAGTGGGCGCGAACGATCTGGGTTCTCTACGTAACCCCGGCCGACAGTGGCGGCGCGAACTACATCAACAGCCTGCGACGCAGCTGGTCGTACGATCCAATCCCGTTCT
>CAMLDY010000164.1 GCA_946478895.1 uncultured Gemmatimonadota bacterium | reverse complement strand
AGTGGGGCGGCGGCGGACAGCCGAAGTGCCGCGCCACCGATCCGCGCGATTGGGGCGCCGACGCGATCTTCACGCTTGTCGATGCCAACGGCACCCCGGTGATGGCGCACGACGGCAGAACGGTCGATCCGTCCAACGAGCGGATGGCGTTCCAGAGCTACTACAAGCTGCCCGCGCCGCAGACGCCGCAGGAGAATTGTGTCGCCCACAACGGCTCGCTGGTTCCGATCCCTGGACGCGATGTGATGGTGCAATCGTGGTATCAGGGCGGAGTCTCAGTCTTCGACTGGACAGATCCAAAGCACCCGCGAGAGATTGCCTACTTCGATCGTGGTCCGGTCGATTCCACCAGGATGGCCGGCGCCGGCACCTGGTCCGCGTACTGGTACAACGGTCACATCATCAGCTCCGAGATCCTCCGCGGTCTCGATGTATTCGAGCTGACGCCGAGCCCGTACATCAGTCAGAACGAGCTCGACGCCGCGAGAACCGTTCACTACGACTACTTCAACACCCAGGGTCAGCCCGAGATCGTGTGGCCGCCGAGCGTAGCACTTGCCGGCGCGTACGCCGATCAGCTTGAGCGGTCGAAGGGCCTGAGCGCGGCGCGGCTGTCGCAGGTCAGACAGGCGCTGAGTGGGCCGCGCAGTGCGCTGGGTTCGCTCGCGGCACAGCTCGACACAGATGCACGGACGTCGGGCGACGCGGCGAAGGTTCAGCTCCTCGCCAAGACGCTGCGCGATCTGGCGGCATCTTCCTGAGCAACCGCGAGGCGGGGGCGAAGCACTTCGCCCCCGCCTCGTGTCCAATGCTGTAATCATCCACCAGGAGCAACGAATGCGGCGCTATTACGCGATTCTTCCACTTGCGGCGATCGTTTCGGTCGCGTGCACCAGCAAAGCTCAGAACGAGTCGTCACGACAGGTCGCCAACGGCGGAATTTCCGTCCCGGGCTGGACGGGTCAGATCGACGCCAATGAAGCAAGCCGCGGTCAGGCACTCTCGAACGCGAAGCTCGAGAAGTCGGGCAACGACCTGCACGTCACCACCGGCCCCGCGGTCGCGTACTGGAATCCGGCCAACACTGCCAGCGGCGACTACACGGTGAAAGCGACATTCACCGAGCCCAAGTACATGAACCTGAACGATCACCCGCATCCGTACGGCGTCTTCATCGGCGGGAACGACATGGGCACACCGAATCAGAGCTACCTGTACTGCGCGGCGTACGGCAACGGCCGCTACATCGTGCGCGGGTTCGGACCCAAAGCGTTCCAGATGAATGGCCGCGGTGAAGAAAACGCGGCGGTGCACAAGGCGGCGGGCGCGGGATCGCCGGTGACGCAGGACATCGCGTTGTCGGTTAAGGGAGACAAGGTGTCATGCTCCATCAACGGCACCACCGTCGCGACGTACAACAAGGCGGATGTCGTCGGCGCCGGCAAGCTCAAATCAACCGACGGTGTGTATGGAATCCGCTTCTCGCACAACACCGAAGGAACAGTTTCAGGACTCACAGTCACCAAGCCCTGAGCTTCCCGGTCGCCGGCTCAGATTCTTTTCTGATGCCGGAACGCCTGCGTTGCGGTCGGGTCGAGCGTCGAGTGCGTCAGGTGAGCATTCGATGACACTTCGACTCCGGCCCAACGCGGTTTAGTTTCCGCAGATGCGCACCCTGAAACTTCCGGCTCTGCCGCAGCGCTTGCGGCGCGCGTTCGAGGATTTGCGACGCAAGGAAGACCGGCTGTCGCTGTTGCTCAGTCTGGTCATCGGCGCGCTCGTCGGCCTCGTCGTGGTCGCATTCATTCTCCTGACGGGCCGGCTCGCCGCGCTGATGTACCCGGCGGGCGGCGCCGGATGGCGGCGCGTCCTTGTCCCGACCTTGGGCGCGCTGCTCACCGGATATCTCCTCTACAGATACTTCCCGCTGGCACGCGGCAGTGGAATTCCACAGACGCGCGCCGCGCTGTTCATCCACGACGGCCGCATCTCGATGCGCTCGGTTGCGGGCAAGTTCCTCTGTTGCTGCATCTCTCTGGCGAGCGGAATCCCACTCGGCCGCGAAGGACCGTCGGTTTATATCGGATCCGGCCTCGCTTCAACCATCGCGCGCCGGCTCGGGATGAGCCGGGCGCAGGTGCGAGCGCTGATTCCGGTTGGTGGCGCGGCAGCTCTCGCCGCCGCGTTCAATACTCCGATAGCGGCAGTTCTCTTCTCGCTCGAGGAGATCATCGGCGATCTGCACGCGGCCGCGCTTGGCTCGGTCGTGCTGGCGTCGGCAGCATCGTGGATGGTCCTGCACCTCGTCCTCGGCGACAACCCGTTGTTCCACGTGCCGGCGTATCATCTCGTCAGCTTCGGGGAGTTTGGCGCGTATGTAGTGCTTGGAATCGTCGGCGGGCTGGCATCGATCGCATTCGTCAAGCTGCTGCTGTGGCTCCGCGCGACGTTCGCGAAGATGCCCAAGGCTTCGCTCTGGCTGCAGCCCGTCGCGGGCGGGCTCACCGTCGGGATCATCGGGTACTTCGTCCCGCAAGTACTCGGCGTCGGCTACGACCAGGTCGAGCGCGTCCTCAACGGCGACATGCTGCTCAGGGTCGTGGCGATGCTGGCGGTGCTCAAGATCATCTCGACCGCGGTCGCGTACGCATCGGGGAACGCCGGCGGAATCTTCGGGCCGAGCCTGTTCATTGGGTCGATGGTCGGCGCGACGGTTGGCGGTGTAGCGCACCTTCTCTTTCCGGAATCCACTGCTGGCCCCGGAGCTTACGCGTTGGTTGGAATGGGGACCGCCTTCGCGGGCATCGTCAGGACACCGATGACATCGGTGATCATGATCTTCGAGGTCACCCGCGATTACACGATCATCGTGCCGCTGATGATCTCCAACCTGATTGCGTTTTACATCTCGCAGCGATTCCAGAAGGTGCCGATCTACGAAGCGCTCGCGCACCAGGACGGACTGCATCTCCCGACGCGATCGTCCCGAGGCGAGTGGGAAGTGCCGCTCGTCAGCAGCGCCGTTCGCAAGGCGCCCGAGTCGCTGCACCCCGACATGACGATCGTGCAGGCGTCGGAGAAGGTGAAGGACAGCAATCTGGAGTCGTGGCCGGTTGGTGACGAGCTCGGTCTCGTGGGGATGGTTCGGACGAGACACATCTCCCACGCCCTTGAGCGCGGACGCGTCGACATGACCATTGCTCGGCTGATGCAGATCGCGAAACGCTCGAACGGAGAGCTCGCGGTCGATATGCCGCACGTCCACAACGATCAGCCCTTGAGTCGCGCGCTGGCGCGGATGCGCGACAACGGCCACAAGGTCTTGCCCGTGGTCAGTCGAGCCAACGCGCGGATCATGCTCGGGGTGGTAACGCTGCCCGACATTCTGAAGGCGTACGGAGTCGAGAGCATTGAGCAGCTCGACTACAAGGATCATCCCGACCTATGAGGACGCCGCTCGTTCAGCCCGCCGCCCCGCCGCCGGCGGCGACCGCTTCCGAATTCGTGGTAACCTTCGCGATCGTGCTTGCGGCAATCGTCGGTCTGCTGCTGTTCGATACCGCGCTGGCAAGGGTCGATGCGCGCGAGCGAAAAGTCTATGCGGCGCGCGAGTTCGCCACCGGCCAGCAGCTGATGAAGGATGGGAGGACCGGCGGGGCGATCGATCACCTTCGCGCATCAACTACTCTCGCCCCGGAAAACCCTACCTACACTACGGCTCTCTCCGAGGCGATTCTGGCCGATGGCCGCCCCGACGACGCGCAGATGCTGCTGGCGCCATTGCTCGAGCGCCGGCCGAAAGACGGACCGGCGAATCTCGCCATGGCGCACGTCATGGAAAAAGAAGGAAAGATCGACGACGCGAAAGCCTACTACCACAGCGCGATCTTTGGAACATGGCCTCCCACGGAGAGCAACCGGCGGCTCGCTGCGCGGTTCGAGCTGATCGATCTCCTCTCGCGCACGAACGCCAGGCAGGAGCTCCTCGCCGAGCTGCTGCCGATCCAGGATGACTCGACCAACGACGGCGATCACCGCAAGCTGATCGCGCACTTGTTCGTGCAGGCGGGATCTCCGGCGCGCGCCGTCTCGATCTTCCGTGATTTCCTGCGCAAGAATCCCGGCGATGTCGATGCCTATGTCGGACTCGCCGACGCCGCGCTTTCGCTTGGCGATCTGAACACGGGGCGCAACGACCTGATCGCGGCGCAGAGGCTGACGCCCGACAGCACGTCGATGAAATCACGCATCGCCGTCATCGACAGCGCGATCGCGATGGATCCGACCCAGAGCGGGCTTTCGCTCGCCGAGCAAATGCGGCGCAGCCGAAATCTGCTCCAGCTCACCGTCGATGCCGTTCGGAAATGCCTCGGCGCCCAGGCCCCCGACGTCGCGCCGGCGCTCGACTCGACGAGACTGATGTTGTTGTCCCACGCGCCAGCCGAGGGCCAGGCGCAGGCGATCGAGCAAACGATCTCGGTCGCGGTGCAGCTGTGGGGATTGCGGAGGTCG
>CAMLDY010000163.1 GCA_946478895.1 uncultured Gemmatimonadota bacterium | reverse complement strand
GAATCGGCGGGATCGTCCTTTGCCCACGGCGCGGGCGGAAGCTGCTCCGCCTGCCCGTCTACTGCTGCGAGCTCGTCGCCGAGCTGAATGTCGGTTGCCGCCGGAAGCGCGACGACGCTGGAGTTATACGATTGCTGGCTGGCGGGAGTGTTTCCGACTCCGAATCCAGCCGACGAAATAATTGCTGCTGCGGTGAGTAGTGTGCGCATTGTCATTGAAGGGTTCCTCAGCTGCCGCGCTGCGCGCCCGCGGGGATCGCGGTGCGCAGCCTCGTCAGCACGTGCTCCTGCTGTAACGTCTTTTCAATCAGCTCACGGTCCTGCGGCGCCGTTCCGGGCGATTGCTGAACGATCTGAACCAGTACCAGCTCCAGATCTTCCAGCAACGGACGGCGGTGAGGGTCGTTGCCTACGGGCGAGTCGAGTAGCAGCCTGGTGTTCGTCAGGAGCTGGCGCGCCCACGCTCCGAGCTGAGCATCCATCTGCTGGTCTGCAGGATTGCGCGCTCTGAACGAAGTCAGGAGCGCTTCTGCTTCACTGAGATACCGCACCGTCGTCAGCTGGTAAGCCGACGTCGCTGCGGGAGAATTCTGACCGGCGGTCGTCGCGACGCGACTCTCACCGCCTTCGGGTGTCAGCCGCGACCCGGTCGAACCGCGCTGTCCGGCTGTCCGCGCCGATCCGCGGGTGCCCTCGAGTGAGGGAACGGCGGCCGAGATCGCGCTTGGCGGGCCCGACGGGCCTGCGTCCGGCGTCACAGACGTCGGGACCCGTTCCTGGCCGCCGACGATGACGGGTTCTATGGTCTGAGTTCCGGCGACCTGCGGAGCCGGTGAAGCGGGCGAAGCCGTCCAGCGGCCGATGCCAACACCGGTCGCGACGAGCAGCATCGCTGCCGCTGCCGCCCCGAGCCACACTTTGGTGCGGAATCGGCGTGGCGAGACGCCCGACGACCGCAGGCCGCCGCCGTATACGACTCGTGGACCGGCGGCCCGCTGCGCCTGAATCGCACTCCACATCTCGTCGCGCGGCACCCGTGCCGGCGGAGCGTTGTAGCTCTGCGCCGACTGCTTGAGAAATTTCTCGAAATTTTCTTCAGTCATGACACCCACTCCGGTGCAAAATCCGCCAGCGCGACGCGCAGCTTGCTGCGGGCCTGGAAGAGATGAGACTTCGACGTTCCAATCGGAATGTTGAGCGCCCCGCTGATCTCTTCATGTGTGTAGCCTTCCACGTCGTGCATCACGAAAACCGTCCTGTATTTCTCGGCCAGCGCATCGATCGCGCGTGCCAGCCTCTCCTTGAGATCGGGATCCGCCTCGCTGTGAGACGCTCCGATCGATATGCCTTCTTCCATCGGCGCTTCGCGGTTTCGCTGCCGCTTCGTCTTTCTGAGCCCGTTCAGTGCGACGGATACTCCGATCGAGTGAAGCCATGTCGAAAGCGACGAATCACCACGAAAACTTCCGATCTTTTCGAACGCCCTGATGAAAGTTGCCTGCGTGAAATCCCTCGCGAGCTCGTCATCCCCGGCGAGGCGAAACGCCAGCCGGTAGATGCGATCGACATAGGTCTCGTATAGCTCACGCTCCGCGGCCGCATCGCCGGCAACCACCCGCGTGATGAGTTGGATATCGTTCACCGAGCTCCGAGACTCGTAGGCAACCAGTTCCATGGTCAATCTTCTGACAACCGATGCCGGGAAAGGGTTGAGGTTTACTTAACGGCGTTAGCCGAGTCGGCGGGGGTTCGGGGTACAGGCTCGACCGCTTCGGCGAGCCTCTAACAATACGGAAGCACGGAGCCGATAGCTTGAGAGCCGCTACGCCGAGAGCTCTCGGGAAGCATCACGTCTCGTCGTCCTGGTCCGCACTTTGGAATGGCGAAAAGACCTATCCGCGACGTGCTCTCGGCATAGCCGCTCAGCAGCTTACGGCTCCGTGCTTCAGTATTGTTAGATGCTCGCCAGGGCGAGCCGGACTATGCGCCGAGACAAAACGCCAGGAGCTAAGTGCAGTACACCCAACTAGGCCAGAGCGGCCTCATCGTTTCCCGGATCTGCCTCGGATGCATGACCTACGGCACCCCGAAGTGGCGGCCGTGGGTGCTCGACGAGGTCGATGCGAGGCCCTTCTATAAGAAAGCGCTCGACCTCGGCATCAACTTCTTCGACACCGCCGACATGTACTCGATGGGCGTCAGCGAAGAGGTCACCGGCCGGGCACTGCGCGACATGGCGCGGATGGAGGAGATCGTCCTCGCCACCAAAGTGCATTTCCCGATGGGAGACGGACCCAACATGGGCGGCCTGTCCCGGAAGCACATCCTCCAGGCCTGCGATGCGAGCCTCCGGCGTCTCGGCGTCGATACCATCGACCTCTATCAGATCCATCGCTTCAAGAGCAACGTCCCCATCGAGGAAACTCTGGCCGCGCTCGATCACCTCGTGCAGCAGGGAAAAGTCCGCTACATCGGCGCCAGCTCCGGCTACGCCTGGCAGATGGCGCGCGCGCTCAGTCGGTCGGAGCGGAACGGCTGGGCCAAATTCATCTCAATGCAGAATCACTACAACCTCGTCTATCGCGAGGAAGAGCGCGAAATGATTCCGCTCTGCCTCGAGGAAGGCGTCGGAATCCTGCCCTGGTCGCCGCTCGCGCGCGGCAGGCTCGCCCGGACGAGCGCGTCCCCGTCGACCGGTACCATTCGCGCCGACACGGATACCTACGCCGTAGATCTCTACGACTCGCCCTCCGACCTCAAGGTGATCGAGGCTGTGCGAGGCGTCGCCAGAGAGCTCGGCGTTCAGCCGTCTGAGGTCGCGCTTGCCTGGCTGCTCCAGCGACCCGGCGTCGCCGCGCCGATCGTTGGCGCCACCCGCATCGACCACCTCGAGAGCGCCGTGCGCGCGCTTGACGTGAAGCTGAGCGACGAGCACGTCAAAGCCGTAGAGCAACCCTACGAGCCGCACGCAGTTCGCGGACACTGACGCGACCGCATGTCTTCCCCATCCCATCCCGACATTTCACGACAGTCGCCGTGGAAGCTGCTCGGACGGGCCTTGCTGCTCCGATGTCCGAATTGCGGCCGGTCCGGCTTGTTCACCGGGTTCTTCAGGATGAGAGAGCGCTGCCCCAATTGTGGCATCCTGCTGGAGCGCGGCGAGTCCGATTACTTCATCGGCGCGTACACTCTCAACCTGATCGCCGTCGAGGTTCTTCTCGCGCTCGGCTTCCTCATCGTCGTGGTGATCACATGGCCCAACCCGCCGTGGGACCTCCTCCAATACGGCGGCGTGGCGCTGTCGATTGTCGGCGCGGTGCTTTGCTATCCCTTCGCGAAGACGACGTGGCTGGCGGTGGATCTGATGTTCCGGCCGCCGCACCGGGAAGATTTCATCACCCGCGTGAAGTAGCGAACCGGTGGCTGGTCGTCGGCGCTACAGCTATTCGCCTTCGGTGTTGTCCTCTGACGGCGATGGCAGCTGGGCGACGTTGACGTCGATGGGCAGCCTCACGCCGTTGTGGGTCTCGACCACGTCGAGAATGCCCTGCCACACCTGCGCGAACGCATGTCCGACCTCTGTCGGATCCTTGTCGGTCGCGAAACCCCGCGCGCTCGCGATCCAGAACGGCGGATCGGCAGCGACCCCGGCGTTCACGAGCACTTCCTTCACGTCGCCGTAAATGAGATCGGCGTTGAAGCTGTGCGCGTAATACGCGGGTCGAAACCGGCCATCCTCGATCACGCGGCGGGTCCAGGCGCGATAATAATCGCGCATCGCTTTGGGGACGTAGTCCATTCGCTCGATGTCGAGGAAAATCGAAGTGCCGTTCGCGAATCCCTGGGCCGCCGTTTTCGCGATCGCGTCGTCGGCGTCAGCAGTGCCTCGCGCGGCGCTGACGAACTGGGTCGAGCACGTCGCGCCACGCGACGCCCGAGGGACGACCATGACTTTGACCGGTACTCTCTTCTTCACGTAGCGAGTCACGCGGTGTCCGTGGCGCCGCACGTGTGTCTTGACGCGCCGAGTCACGTACCGCGTAACCGCCACCTTCTGCCCCGGGGTGCGTCCCCAGGTCTGTTGCCCGACGTAAATCACGGCCATACCCCACCCCATGCCGGCGAGGGTTCCGCGCTTTCCCTCCCACGACGTGTCCTGGTGGCAGGGCGCCGGCAGGTAATAGCCAACCCACCTGTATGGCTTGTCGGCAGTGAGCCACGCGCGCATCGCTTCATCGCCGGGATAGGCGAAAGTATCGAAGCCGAGGTGCGGCCCGTCATCGTCGGCCAGATTCTCGACGATCTGAGCCGATGCTTTCTCCACCGCCTCGCCAAGCGAGGGCGTCTGAATCGGAGCTCCGGTGCTGACGATCAGTCCGGCGGTGAGAAGAGCCAGGACCGATCGCCATTCAATTTTGGGCAATACCATCTCCGGCTCATGATGGAGTTCGCAGACCTCGCAAAGCTGCGAAATCGGGGCTGTTTCGTCATACCCGGGGAACCGAGATCGTTCCTCTGACCTCC
>CAMLDY010000162.1 GCA_946478895.1 uncultured Gemmatimonadota bacterium | reverse complement strand
CCGATCTTGACGAACGCCGATAGATAGTCGCGCGGCGCGAGCAGCAGCCACACCGGTAGCACCGAGGCAAAGAAGCTGTACGCCATCACCAGCATCGCCAGCGTCTTGCCGCTCAGCGTGAAGTACGGCGCCAGCGCCGGATTGAATGCAACCCACCGACCCGCGAACAACGAGAGGAACAGCAGCAACACGCCGATCGCGCTCGCCTCGAGCACGTGGTGTGGACGTACCCAGCGCATGTAGATGCCCATGATCAGCGCCGTGGGAATGGTGAGGCCGATGGTCACGACTCCCCACGGGCTCGCCTTGAGCGCGTTCACCACCACCAGCGCCAGAACCGCGATCAGCACGATCATGATCCCGAGCACCGACACCAGCGCGATGTATCCGGCGACGGTCCCGATCTCTTCCTTCGCCATCTGGCCGAGGGATTTGCCGTCGCGCCGCACCGAAGCGCAGAGGATGACGAAATCCTGGACGGCGCCGCCCAGCGCGACGCCGACGATGATCCACAGCGCGCCGGGCAGAAATCCGAATTGGGCGGCGAGGGTCGGGCCCACCAAAGGACCTGGCCCGGCGATGGCGGCGAAGTGGTGGCCGAAGACGATCCAACGATTGGTCGGCATGAAATCGCGGCCATCGTTGATGCGCACCGACGGCGTCGGGCGCGCGGGATCGAGCGCGAACACTCTCGCCGCGATGAATTTGCTGTAGAAGCGGTAGGCGACGGCGTAGGTGCAGAGCGCGGCGACGAGCAGCCACGCGGCGTTGATGGTCTCGCCGCGTGAGAGCGCCAGCCAGCCGAAGCTCACCGCGCCGAGCAGCGCTACGATCGTCCAGACGACAGTCGTGCGGATCTTCCGCGCGAGAGTGTTGTCAGTCATGCGATGAAATTGAGTATGCGTTAACTTTCCCCGCAATCCAAAACCCGACCGTTGCGAACACTTTTTATCGCGCTCGGCGCGACACTTTTCACCGTCGCCTGCGCCTCGAAGCCTGCCGACACCTCGGCCTCTCCGGTCGTACTGCGTCCACTGGAGCGGCTGGCGGGATCGGAGATCGTCGTCTTTCCGGTCCAGTATCTGTCGTCGACGGATTCGCTTGGTTGGCAGCAGCAGATTCCGAATCGTGCTGCCTTTCTCGCCCAGCTCGATGATCAGATCGAAGCCGCCCTTACCGCACGCGGACTCGGCCAGTCGTGGACCTTTGGGAGAGAGATCGAGCGGGCTTCGAAACTGAACAGCATTCTGATGACCGACGCGCGGTCGCTGTCGGCAGAGTGGCTGCGCGGCCGGGTTCTCCCCGAGACGACGGTGCGCGATCCCCTGGCATCCCAGGTGCGTGGTCTGGTGGGCTTGAAGGGGCAGCGTTACGCCCTGCTGCCGGTAGAGCTGAGGCTGGCGAACGTCGGAGCTGGTATGGGCGTTGCGATTTTGCGGGTAGTTATGATCGATTCACGGATGGCGCAGATAAAATGGGCGGGCGAAGTAACGAGCGATCCGATGATGACCCTTTCTCCCGCGCTCACGGCCAGCGTTGCGTCGCATTTCGCGGATCTCGTCGTCGCGCCGTAGCGGGAACGGAGCGTGACGTCAGTCATTCACGTCTCCGATCTCCACTTTGGCTGGCCGGCGGTGCCGGAGCAAATCCAGGCGATCGAAGACATCATCCAGACGAAGAAATACGACGCCGTCGTGATTTCGGGCGATCTGTCTCAGCGCGCGCGCGCCGGCGAGTTCCAGCGCGCGGCGGCATTCATCCGGGATGCCAAGAAGGTCAGCAAGGTGATCACGATTCCCGGCAACCACGATGTGAAGTGGTGGCGCGCGCCGCTCGGGATCCGGGATCGCTCGAACATTTACGGCAACTACCGGCGCTTCATCGATCGCAATCTCGAGCCCGTGCTCCACGTCCCCGGCGCGACTTTCGTCGGCCTCAACACGTCGCACGGCGTGACGTGGCGCACGCTGACGTGGAATCTCCGCGACATCTCGATCATCGGCGACATCCACAAGCACCAGCTGACCGAAGCAAAGAAGATCTTCGAGAAGGCGGCTCCCCGGGATGCGCGGGTGATCGTGATGCACCACAACCCGGTGCGCGGCGAGCTGTCGCAGCGGCATGGACTCAAGAACACCCAGAAGATCCTCGGGGCTTTCGCCGAGATGGGCGTCGACTTAGTGTGTTGTGGTCACGATCATCAGGAGTCGGTGCACTACATCGAGCACACCCGGAAGGGCACCGTGATCTCGACGGCGGGCACCGTGTCGAACCGATCGCGCGGAGGACGGCCTTCTTCAGTCAACACCATCGACATCGGGCTAGAGACCATCGATGTGTTCACCCACGTGTGGTCGAAGGAGCAGCGGACTTTCGTCCAGGGTCCGCACAAGTGCTTCAAGCGCTCCGAGTATGTGGCCCCTGAGTGATCGCGACCAGCTCGCGCTGGAGCTCGACGAAGCTCCGCCAAAAAACGCGGAGGAGCTGCGTGCGCGGTTGCAGCGTTTGGGGCTTGGCAGGCAGTATCGGGTGCGACTGACCACCAATCGGACTGTGGTGGTGAGCTACAGCGGCGGCGAGCTGCGCATCCACAACAGCTTCCTCGATGCCGGTGAGGAAGTCTGGCGGGCGATAATCACGTTCGTGCACGGTCGCACCCGTGTCGCGCGTAATGCCGCGCGACGGACGATTCTCGAATTCCCGGTGCCGCGCCCGCCGGTCGAGCACCGCAGACGCGCGCCGGAGCGCACCAATCCCGCCGACCTGCCGCTCATTCGCGAGCTCACCCACTGGCACGCCACCTACAATGCGGAGCGATTCGGTGGATTGCTGCGCACCATCCCGATCCGCATTTCACGCCGGATGAAGAGCCGGCTCGGCCACTACTGTCCGGCGAGTGAAGGCTGCGAGCCCGAGATCGTGATCAGCCGCCGCCACATCCGCCGCGACGGCTGGGAGGAGGCCCTGCACACTTTGCTGCACGAGATGGTGCACCAATGGCAGGACGAACAGGGACTGGTGGTCGATCACGGCGCGAGCTTCAGGAACAAGGCGAGGGCGGTGGGGATTACTCCGCTGGCTTGTAGAGCGGTTGCCTAGGTCGAATCAACTGAAGACTACCGGCGGGAGGCCGTGAGCGGGCCGGCTTGAGGCTGCGGGCAACTGGGATCGCCCGGCAAGCGACTCGGAACGATCGAGGCGGAAATGGTCCAGCCCGTGGCCTCTCGCCGTGTGGCCCACAGCCTCCGGCCGGTGGTCTTCAGTGGCAGTTCAACTCCGCCAGCGGCTCTCTGTACTAACTTTCCAACATGACCGACTTCTACAATCTCGACTCCCTCCTCTCCGAGGAGGAGCGCGCCGTTCGCGATACCGTCCGCTCGTTCGTAGACGAGAAAGTTCTGCCCGTCATCGGCGACTGCTACATAGAAGGAAGATTCCCGAAGCAGCTGATCCCCGAGATGGCGAATCTCGGGATGTTCGGCGCGAATCTGCCCGAAGAGTACGGCTGCGCCGGCCTCAACAACGTCGCCTATGGGCTCATCATGCACGAGCTCGAGCGCGGCGACTCCGGCGTGCGGTCGTTTGCGTCGGTGCAGGGCGCGTTGGTGATGTACCCGATTTTCGCCTTCGGCAGCGAGGAGCAGAAGCGTCATTTTCTCCCGAAAATGGCACAGGGCGAAATAATCGGATGCTTTGGTTTGACCGAGCCCGATTACGGCTCCAATCCGTCGGGCATGATCACCCGCGCCGTCGTGCAGCGCGATGGGAGCTGGGTGATCAACGGCGCCAAGATGTGGATCACCAACGGGTCCACCGCGCAGGTCGCCATCATCTGGGCCAAAACCGGGGAGGACAAGAGCGACAAATCCATCCGCGGCTTCATCGTTCCCACCGACACGCCCGGCTTCACCGCCAAGGATCAGCACGGCAAACTTTCGCTCCGTGCCTCGGATACGAGCGAGCTGGTGCTCCAGGACGTTCGGGTGCCCGCCGATGCGCTGTTGCCCAAATCGGGCGGCATCAAGAGCCCGCTCATGTGCCTCACCCAGGCGCGCTATGGGATCGCCTGGGGCGCGATGGGCGCCGCCCAGGCCTGCTACGAGGAAGCGCTCGCCTACGCCGGCAACAGAGTGATGTTCGGCAAGCCGATCGCCGGGTTCCAGCTCCAGCAGCAACGTTTGGCTGACATGCTCACTGAGCTGGTCAAGGGCCAGCTGCTGGCCCTCCACCTCGGCAGATTGAAGGATGCGGGCACCTACAGTCCCCAGCAGGTTTCGCTCGCCAAACGCAACAACGTCAGCGTCGCCACCGACATTGCGCGGGAAGCCCGCCGCCTCCTCGGCGCCAACGGCATCCTTGCCGAATACTCGTCGATGCGACACATGGAGAACCTCGAGAGCGTCTACACCTATGAGGGGACCCACGACGTGCACACCCTCATCCTCGGCCAGGCGGTGACGGGTATCAGCGCCTTCGAGTGACGGGAATGGTCTGACGGAAAACTGACGCGTCCATCATACGCTTCGAATGGCTGCAGTCGAAGCGGAGCGAAGGGC
>CAMLDY010000161.1 GCA_946478895.1 uncultured Gemmatimonadota bacterium | reverse complement strand
TCGACGCCCAGCAGGTGCGAATGCGCACCGTGACCCAGACCGAGATGGCCACCGCCGATGCGATCGAGAATCTCTCGGATTTCATCGGCATCGTGGGGCTTGTCGCGCTCCTGCTCGGCGGGATCGGCGTCGCGAGCGGCGTCCGCGCCTTCGTCGCCCGCAAGATCGACATCGTCGCCGTGCTGCGGTGCCTGGGCGCATCCAGTGGACAGGTGATGGCGATTTACGTCGTCCAGGCTGCCGCGATGGGACTGATCGGCGCCGCGGCCGGCGTCCTGCTCGGCGTCGCAGTTCAGTTCGCGCTCCCGAAAGTTCTTGTCGGCTTCCTGCCCATCGACGTCCACGTGTCGTTTGTCCCTTCCGCCGCGCTCGACGGGCTCGCGGTCGGCGGATGGATTGCGCTGGTGTTTGCGCTTCGTCCGCTACTCGCGTTGCGGAACATCTCCCCGCTCCAGACCCTCCGCCGCGATACCGATGCCGAGGTGTTGCGGATGCGCTGGAGCGATGCGCCGCGCCTGGCGATCAACGCCGCCCTGGTGCTCAGCGTCATAGCAATCGCACTCGCGCGGGCGAGAACCGTGAAGCAGGCGATGGGAATGAGCGTGGCGACGGGCGTCGCGATCGCCGCGCTGGTGGCGAGCGCCGCACTCCTCTCGTGGGCCGCTCGAAAGGGCCTGCGAAAGCGCTGGCCGTACGTGATGAGGCAGGGCGTCGCCAATCTCTACAGGCCCGGCAATCAGACGCGCGCGGTGGTGCTCGCGCTGGGCTTCGGCGCGTTTCTCGTAAGCACGCTCTACCTGGTGCAGAACAACATCCTGCGACGGTTCACGGTCGCCGCCGAGGAGTCGCGAGGGAACGTGGTGTTCTTCGACGTGCAGCAGGATCAGGGCGCCGGCCTGGACTCGATCGTGCGCGCGCGCGGCCACGAGATAGTGGAGACAGCGCCCGTGGTCACCATGCGCATCGCGTCGATCAATGGGAAACGCGTGACCGACATGAAGCCGGTGCCACGTGGAGAGCGCGGCCGGGCGTCGTGGGCATTGCGACGCGAGTTCCGCTCGACGTTTCGAGCCAAGCCTGCGCCGAGCGAGACCATCGTCGCCGGGAAATGGTTCAGCGACAGCTCGGTGACGGCGCCACGTGACACCAGCGAGCTCTCCCTCGAGGAAGGCATCGCCAAGGAGCTCAACGTCAAGCTGGGCGACGTCATCACGTGGAACGTTCAGGGCGTCGAGATTCCGACCCGCATCACCAGCCTGCGTAAGGTCGTGTGGACGCGCTTCGAGCCCAATTTCTTCGCTGTCTTTCCACCTCCAGCGCTGAAGGACGCGCCGAACCAGGTAATCCTGCTGGCGCAGGTCGAAAACGAAAACCAGGTTGCACTGTTGCAGAGAGCGGTCGTGAACCGCTTCCCAAACGTCTCGAGCATCGATCTCAGCGCCGTGAAGCGAACGGTCAATCGAATCGTCTCGCGGGTCTCGCTCGCCATCCGGTTCATGGCGCTGTTCAGCCTCGCGGTGGCGATCCCCGTCCTCTTCAGCGCGGTTTCCGCCACGCGCAGGGAGCGCGTCCGCGAGGGGGTGCTGCTCAAGACCCTCGGCGCGACGAAGGGTCAGATTGGCCGGATCCTGCTCGCCGAATACTCGCTGCTTGGATTGCTGGGAGGCCTAAGCGGAATGCTGCTGTCAGTCGCCGGTGGGTGGGCGGTGGTGCGCTTCATCTTCAAGATTCCGTTTGCCTTCCCCGTTACACCGCTGGCGGGCATCGCGGTCGCGGTGATCGCGCTGACGCTGCTGATCGGACTGCTGGCGGGAAGGGACGTCTTCAAGGAGACGCCCATCGCAGCGCTCCGGGAGACCTGACCGCAGTACCTAAAAAAACCAACGGCGAAAACAGTAAGGCGGAGGGTGCGAGGTAATAGGGAGGAGGCTGGAGGGGTGCGGGCGTTTGGGTCCTTCCGCCACCGACTCACTACCGCACCTGCAAAAGGGCGATGTACCCGTGACGCACAGCCGGCGGAAAGTACTCTGATGGTCGCACCCCTCCCCGCCTCCTCCCTATTACCTCGCACCCTCCACGCTTACTGTTTTCGGATTTGGTTCCAACTCTCAGTCCACCCTGAGCACATAGATATGCTCTCCCGCGAAGCTCGCGGGGTTTCCGGATGAATCGAGAATCTGGACCTTCTTCGGTCCGGAGTTGGCTGCGACGCTTAGTCGATAGTAGGTGCCGGTGCCCGAGCGATTGGTTGACGCGATGTTGTCGCTCCCGCTGCCGATCGACTTCACGACCAGAGGGTAGGTCGCGTTCTGGGTGCCAAGCACCGCCTTAGCGACCGGCGGCATCACGCTGCGGAAGTTGTAGGAGCGGTACTGGTACCTGGCATCGAGATTGGCGATGGCAAGATGGTCCGCGTACATCGAGACCAGCCAGTTCTTGACAAGGGTGTCGATCGGCTGTTTGGCGGCGGCGACGAAATTCTTGACGCCGCTGTCCGGGCCTGCGGCCAGCGCCCGAGTGAAGGCGCGAACATTCCCGTTCGAGTAATTGTCGGCGGTATAGCGCACCAGCGCCCACGCCGCGCCTCGCACGGCGAGACTGGTGTCCGCCAGCTTGCTCAGCGGCGAATACTTGTCGGGCGCCGCCATCCAGTCGGTGAGCCGCGCCAGATTCTGGAAGAAAAATGCGTTGAAGTCGTTCGCCTGCGAGCACGGCGTGTTGCAGGGTAAAAGATCATTGAAGCTCAGAGTCTGCAGATCCGTGAATCCGCGCGCGACCCGTCCGACTGCATCTTCGGCGAAATGCGCGAGCGCTTCATCGAGCCACGTTGCTTCGAAGCTGCTGACCTGCGGATTCACGAAGCGCCGGCCCGCGTTGATCATGTGCTGGAACTCGTGGGCGATCGTGCCGCGGGTTCCCTGCCGCACCGAGCTGGTCGTGCGAACATTGCCGAAGCGGTTGTTGGGATCGGGTGAGAGCAGATAAAAGATTTCCGCGTTATTGCTCTCGGGGCAGAAGCTGCCCTGGCCGCCGCCCTGGTCGGTGCTGGGGAAGAAATCGCCGGCGAAGAAGAACCCACCGACAAAACCGCCCGGGGTATTGGGCGGCGTCAGCTTGTTGATCTGGCCGCTGAAGAGCAGAATGATGTGCCCGTTGCCGTCGGTGTCGGTCGGGTTGTTGTAGTAGGAGCTGTCGGTCGGAAAGGTGACGTTGTCGAACTCGTTGGTGATCGAGTCGAGAACCTGCTGGGTGAACAACGCTGACGGTGGGCCGTCGAGCGTGTCTACGGCGAGGATCGCCTTCCGGCTTACCGAAGCCACCGTCGCCTGGGTCCGGATGAAATTCGTGCACAGATCATCGGTGTTGGCGTCGGGGACGTTGATGTTGATGACGTCGCCGACAGCGGGCACCGCTGCTACGCTGACCTGCGAGCTCCGCCGCGCCGACACGCGCGCCGAGATGTCAAAGGGATTCGATGCATCGCGCAAGGTGAGCGACGACCTCTCGAACCGCCGAACCTTGCTATCGATGGCCTGCTGCCTGGTGCGGGGCAGATTGAGCTCGTCGATCTGGCGGGAGTACTGGGGTGTGAAATCCGGGCTCGAGATGCCGAAAGATGCGCCGCTGTTCTGGTCGGCCTTCACCACGTAGTTCGCCACAACATCCTTCGCGGAATTCGTATTGCCGACGATGACGACGTAGTCACGCGCCGACGATGAGGCCGGCAAATCGATGCCGTTCGGGATGTCAGCAGGGTTCAGCACGCGCACTTCACCGACGGCCATCGTGCTGATGTCGCTCGGCGGCGTTTTGACTCCAGTTCCATCGCCGCCGCTGCCGCAAGCAGCGATAATCATCGCCAGCACGGACACGAATCTCTTCTTCACTCGGGACTCCTAATCGGGGTTCGAAAGCAGTGCGGAGTAATACACGTTAGCCCGGGAAAGGGGCCTCCAGCGGGAGAAGCAATTTAAGGGCAACTGCGCTCGTGAAAGTGACAATACCGGGCGTCTTGCAGGCAACGGGGTGCGAGCGTCATGATTTGCTTGCTCAGTGTAAAGAGCGTACATAGACTGGAACCATGGCTATCGACGAGAAGCCGCCGGAAACCTTCCGCTCCCGCGAGCAGGAAGCCACGCTCGGATTGCTCCGCACAGCTGACGCAGTGAAGCGCAGCCTTGCGCAAGTCATCGAGCCGCACGGCATCACGCCGCAGCAATACAACGTGCTGAGAATTCTGCGTGGCGCCGGTCCCGAGGGGCTTCCTACATTGACGATCGGAGAGAGGATGATCGAACAAACTCCCGGCGTCACCCGGCTCGTCGACCGGCTCCAACGGAAAGGCCTTGTCGCGCGAGCTCCCTGCCCCAAGGACCGTCGCCGGGTGTTCTGCAAGATCACTCCCAAAGGACTCGACCTCCTGAAAGAGCTCGACGATCCAGTGAATCGATGGGACAACCAGGCCGTCGCGGTGTTGCAGCCGTCCGACATCGACTCGCTGATCAACCTGCTCGACCGCGTTCGGGCGTCCAACTACTAGTAGATGACACCCTGAAGGTCCGTATCCCTCTTTGTGG
>CAMLDY010000160.1 GCA_946478895.1 uncultured Gemmatimonadota bacterium | reverse complement strand
CTGAGGAAGATCGTCGGCGAGCGTGGCCGGCACTTCGATCCGCAGGTGGTGGACGCGTTGCTCAAGGATTCCGCGGCGATCGAATCGCGCTGATCGCTGCAGCGACTGACCGCGCCGGTCTCATTTGCAAATATAACTATTGTAGCTATATTCCGTCCTTCTTCCGAAGGAACGGCGATGGTTCGGCGACAGACTCTCAGGAAAATCGGTGGCTCCATAGCGACGGTGCTGCCGAAAAGCATGCTCGAGCGGTTTCACCTCGAGGCCGGCGATACTGTCAACGTCGTCGAGACGCGCGAGGGTCTGCTGATCACGCCCTTCGACCCTGACTTTGCCGACGCGATGGCCGCCTACGCCCGCGGCGCCAGGAAATTCCGGAACGCGCTCCGCCAACTGTCGCGCTGAGGCGTGCGACGCCCGAAGCTCCGGCTGCGGTGGCTCACCCGCCAGATGGTCGAAGCCGTGCACGCCGGTCAACTCGGTGAGCACGGCGGCTCGCCCGGTATAAGGGACGAAGGTCTTCTCGAATCCGCGCTCGCGCGCCCCCATCACAAGTCCGCTTACGTGGCTCGGCCCGACCTCGCGGTTCTGGCTGCCGCCTACGCGTTCGGGCTGGCGAAGAATCACCCGTTCGTTGACGGTAACAAGCGGACCGCATTCATGGCCGCCTATGTTTTCCTCAGCTTGAACGGTCACGACCTCGAGGTTGCCGAACCGGACATCGTCCTGACGATGGAAGGCGTTGCAGCCGGTTCGGTCGCCGAGGTCCGACTCGCTGACTGGTTTCGCGAACGAATGTCGGTCTCCTCTTGAGCTGATCGGCTCAAAACAGCGAGGTCGACCTTTCTGTCGACCGTGCCCGCACAATGCTCAACGCGGCTAGAAGTCTAAAACACGCATCCGACTACCCGGGCATTCCCAGCGCCGCTCGCACCTCGCCGATGTCGATCCTTTCGTCTTCCGGATGGCGCGACTCGTGGTACTCGAATTCCCTCAACAGCGTCTCGAGCGACTTTCTGGATTTGGGCGACCGGGCCGCTTCGCGCGGCGTCAACCCGCCGAGCGCGGGTACTTCCTGGTCCAGCCAGTCGACCATGTAACGCTGCCTGAGGTCTCTTGCCATCGCGATGAGCTCTGGCGTCTGTGGTGACGCGCTGGCCTTGGCCGATTTGTCGCGGCTCTCATGCGCGATCTGGAACATGGCCTGCTGACTCGTCTCGTCTCGAAGTCGGTACCGCACCAGATCGCCGAGGTGCGTGTTGAGGGCATCGCGAAGTTCGTCCCCGCGACGGACGGAATTGGACTCGACT
Source organism: uncultured Gemmatimonadota bacterium (assembly GCA_946478895.1). The sequence continues at coordinate 3,274 of CAMLDY010000160.1, read as the reverse complement.
CGCATCCGCCGCCCGGCGATGACGATCCGGCCGATGACGGTATTGTCCCACGACTTCATGGTTCTATTCCCGGATTTGGTGACGACGACCACCGTTTCGGCCTTGCCGGGCTCGCCTTCCTCTGGTTCCTGAGCGCCGGGGAATGAAGCGAGGCGGGCGACGACCGCGGAGGAGTCGGACGCAGCGATCTCGAAGTGATCGGTCAGGAACACCAGCTGGTCGCCGTCGGTATTGGTGAGTCGCGGATCGGGCCGCGCCTCGTTCTGCGGTTCCACCATGGTCTTCCAGAGGTGGATCAGATCGAGCTGGAGGGTTGGGTCGCGAAGCCTGTCCTTGTTAACGGGTCGGGTACGGACGCGGCACATTCTCCGCGCTTCGCGAACGAAGTTGTCGGAGTACCTTGGCTCGAGGGCTCGCGGATGAACGGCGCCGAAGAATGAAACTCCGCTGTCGACCACGAAGCCGAGTATCGACACTCGCAGATCGGCCGAGCGGGAAAGGCTCACGTCGTGGACGAAGCGCTCCTCGCCGGTGAGAAGATCAGAAGCAAGCACGCCAACACCGTTGTCCAGTCGCCGGACTTCCCAGACGCCGAGCCACGCGTCGAGCTGGGCATCGAGCACCTCACGCAGCTCGGTTGAAAGATGGCGTGCCTTCTCCGCTCTGAACTCCTCGGCAAGCGCGAGGTCGTCTTCGGGGAGCAGACAATGGAACATTGCCCACGGAATGGCGAGCTGGAGCTCGGCATCCTCGATGGTGCGGTGCGCGCCGTCAGTGTATGCATCAAGCGCAAGCCCGATCCAGTCTCGGCCGAAACGCGCTCTGGCGAATCGCAGGAGTCGCGTGGCGAGCTCATTGTCCAACGCTTTCACGTGACGCGCACGCGGGACATTCGCGGCCTCTGGCGTATCGTTGGCGGGCGCCGTGGCTGGTGCGGCTTTGAGATTGCTTACGGCTCCGCAGCACGTCTTGTACTTCCTGCCGCTGCCGCAGGGGCAGGGGTCGTTGCGCCCGGGTTTCATCTATGTTGCGTTCATCTGATTTGCGCGGGACCTCATCGTGCTGCTGGACTTCATCCGCAATCCACCCAAAAAAGTAGCGCGAGTAAGGCGTCCCGCGTTACGCAACTCCTTAACTATAGCCTTGTTCACTCGTCTATAGTATGTTCATCCCTGAGTGAACAATTATATGATGAGTGAACAATCGACGGCGTTTGGCGAATTGCTTGAGGCTCTCTCTATGCTCGCAACGGCGCTTGGAAAAAGCGCCAACCTCCAAACAATGGGCTCGCGCTCGATCGAGCCACCGGATCTGCCTGTCACCGTGTTCTTGCGCGATCAACGGGCTCAACCGATCCTCAAGCTAGTCCACTTCCGAAATGCCGAACAAGCCGCAAAAGGTTCCGGTGCCCATCTGGTTTACGTGGGCAGACGTTTCCCCGCACATACAGCTCTGAACTGGCGCAACAAGGGCCAGAGCTTCATCGACCTCGCGGGCTCCGTCTTCGTGGAAGTTCCTGGTCTCCTGGTTGACAAGAAAGTACCGCGCCGGCCTGTCTCAACGGGCAGCCGCTCCAAAGCGGTGGATCCATTCGCGGACCGCGCGTCAACCATCAGCCGCCATCTACTCAAGCATCCTCCACGTCAATCCTGGGGAGTTCGGCAGCTAGGCGCCATCACGCAAGTCTCCCTCGGAACCGCCTCGAAGATCATCAGGGAGCTCGAAGAGCGTGGCCTCGTCGTCGTAACGCGTCATGGCCGAAGTGCCGACGTGAGCGTGGAGAGACCTTATCTTCTTTTCAAAGCTTGGGCTGCCGCGTACGACTGGAAGCGGAATGTCTCCCTCACCGTAAGCGCGCCGGTCGGAGACCGAATGGCATTCATCAAATCACTGCCGCGAAGACTTGCTCCCATCGACACGCAGTGGGCTCTGACCCTGCAAGCAGGAGCGGCCCTTGTAGCGCCGCACGCAGAGTGGAACCGGACGCACATCTACATCAACACCTCGCCGGCGATTTCACTTGAGAGTGTCGCTGCTGATATGAACTGGACGCCAGATGCGGAGGGTCGGGTGACATTGATGCGACCCTACTATCGTGAGTCGATCTGGATCGACGTTCAACGAAGAATCGGAATCCCCGTCGTCGACAATCTCCAGCTCGCTCTCGATCTGTGGAACTACCCAGTTCGTGGCCGAGAGCAAGCCGAGCACCTCCTCAAACGCCAGCTGAATTGGATATTGAAGGACCGTGGCTGACGGCTCGTTGAACCCACGTCGCAACCCGAGGCGCCAGGATTCCGAATCGCTTTTGAGACGGATTCTGGAAGCGTTGGGCCCGTACCGTCTCGACCTGGTTCTGATCGGCGGCTGGGTACCATACCTTTACCAGAAATATGGCGGTTTCCCCAGATGGCAAGTTGAACTCGCCAGGACAAAAGAGTTGGACGTCTTCGTTCCCGCACGTCTGGAAACCGCCGACAGACCAATTCTGGCGACTGTCCTGGAAGAAGCCGGCTTCGAGCCTGTTTCCGGAAACGATGGCGCGGTGTGGGCACGCAAAGGCGGGCCAGACGATTTGATTGAATTCTTCACCCCCCATCAAGGGACAGCGCGTCAGATCGGGCACCCGCGTAGTATTGCGGGCCAAAGGTCGATCTCGGGGATCGCTTTGAGGCATTTGGATCTTCTCACCGAGACGACCTCCGTTCTTGATCTTGGGGGCGCACGTGAAGAATCGCTTACAGCCCGGGTGGCCTCGCTAGGTGGCTACGTGTTGAACAAAGCAACCACATTCCCTGAGCGTATGTCATCTGCAGCTGAAGATGGGAGCTCCAAAGCAGCGAAGGACCTGATTTACCTGCGAGATGTGATGGCTGGTGGGGAAGAGGTTCAGAAGTGCGTGGCGGACGACATCGCCGCTCTCGTGAAACGAGACAAGGGGCGAAAGACCCTGGTCAGATCGGCTACCGAGAATGTTCGACACCTGGCGATGAATGCGAGCTTGATCGTAGACGCTGCAGTCGCCCAAAACATCGAGCAACATCGCTTCACTTCCGAGAGCGCGGCCAGGAATGATCTTCTCGGCTACTTGGAGAATCTCGCCGAAATCCTGGGGGGTTAGTCCCAATCAAGCCTCAGAGCCAGCGGAGAGCAGATCCCGCTGGAATCCAGGCTTGCGCTTCGTGATTCAGGCGCGACGCGAGGCCTTATTCTCCTTCTGATATCGAACGTACGCCTTCAGTACCTCGTTGATGCGAGTCTGGTATCTGGCGCC
>CAMLDY010000159.1 GCA_946478895.1 uncultured Gemmatimonadota bacterium | reverse complement strand
GCGTCGAGTCGATTTTGTAGTGCACGCTCAGGGTGTCGATCAGCGCCGAGATGAATTTCACGTCCTTCGCCAGCCCCTCACTCGGCTCCGCGCGCCAGACCCGGACTCCCCTGCCGCCGACGCCGGACGGATAGACGACGATGAAGCCTTTGGCATCGGCGAGCTCGTTCCAGCGACTGATGTCGCGCTGGGATGCACCCCACAATCCGGCGGCGTGCATGCTGATGACGAGCGGGGTCGGGCGCGCACGGTCGTAACTCCTCGGGACGTAGAGCAGGTACTCACGCTTCTCCCCGGATGATACGAAGGAACCGTTGTCGCGATTCGCCGAATAAAACGAGACTGCCTGAATCGGAACGATGGCGGCCGGGAGCGCAACGATCGCTATGGCGACGCCGAGTGAAACTCTGCGGTCCTTCATCAGCGATGTCGGTTGAGCGACAGCGCCACTGGGGCCACTGAGAGTCTCGCGATGGGAATCGTCAGGATCGCGACCAGCATGATCAGATAGTGGGGGATGTGCGGGGCATCGAACAGCCACGCCAGCACGCCATAGAGAGCGAGCACAGCGATGCACCAGATCGCCGCGCCTCCGATCAGCGTGCGATCGCTCACCAGCCGCTTTCGAAACAGTCTCTGTCCGAGCCACACGACGATGCTGATCTTTGCCGCAGCGAGCACGCTGAAGATCAACGGCATCGCGCTCCATAACTCGCCGAGTCGCCCACCTTCGGAGATCCATTGCGAGAACGGCCCGAATAGAAAAACGAAAGCAATCACCACAAACACACTCGTCTTGATCAGCGATGGCCGCCCGGTGAGGCCGATGTACAGGCTCTGGATCAGCTGGCTCCACGTCGCCGCGATGCATGCGGCAACGATCAGCAGCGAAAGCACGATTGCGCGCGGCAGCCCCAAGAATTCGGCGTCGCGATGCCAGGCGTGAGCCAGCAGCCCGGACGTCCCTGAGATCTCGATCGCGATTGGGACACAAACCAGAACGATCACCCAGCCGAGAAGGGTGCTGCGGAGCGCCATTTTCAGCTTCGCCCCGACGAGCTGCGCGTTGGTGAGCGGCCGAATAGCGATGAACGCGTCGGCTACCGACGCGCCGCCGGCATCGGAGCTCGATGTGCTCACCGCCGCTGCGGCAAACGTGGCGACGAACGGCGGAGTGAGCAGAACGGCGAGCAGGACAGTGAAGGCGAGTGAAGCGGAATCGCGGGCGCCCCAAAACAGCAGCAGCTCGAACGGCAACAGGATTGCGACCCAGGTGGGAAGGGACCAGCCGTGTCTTCGCCACTCGAACCACGCCTGCGCGGCCGCCGGGGACGCGAAATCTCGTTCGCGTCGGGAGACCGCGATGCGCGGCAGCCAGAGCGCGCTTCGCCAATCGGGAGTCTCGCCGCGTCGCGCACGCGCGACGGCATACCGGGCGACGACGTACGCCAGAGGAATCTGGGGCGCCAGTATTCCGATCATCACCCATTCGCCGGGTCTGAAATGCAGCGCAATCAACGCAGTGGTGTCGATGATGGCGAGCCAGAGCACCGCCACGATGATCCGTAATCCCGCTATCGGATAAGGCATCCACGTCAGCGCCTGCGTCCATGTGAGCAGCGACACAGCGAGAAATGCCGGCCAAATCCATGGAACTACGATTCCGGCCGGCCATGTCGCGAAGGTGCGCAGCGCCAGCCACAGCACCACCATCGCAGCGCTCCCATAGAGCATCGGCCACGCCGCCAGTGCGGTGGTAGTCACCGGGAGCGTGAAGCGTCGCGATGGATACATCGACTGCCGCGCCGCCAGATCGCCGTCGAGTCCAAACGTGAAAACGGCGAGGAAATAAGTGGCAGTCGCCGCCAGGGGCACCATCACCATGAACGCAAAGCCCTCGGCGCTGTCGACATAGGGCGGGACGCCGCGCGCGATCGCGACGAGCTTGATCAGCGCGAGCACTACTATATATAAGGCGACGCCGAGCATGCCCCAGCGATGCCGCGCGCGAAATTCCCAGGCGATTGCCGCGGCGGGTGACTGCATCGGCTTACGCTTCTGAGGCCGCGGCGGCAGACATCCCGACTCGCGCGATGAAGATCTCGTCCAATGAAGGGACGTGCCCGTCTACGCGATGCGCTTCACGGATCTCGTCGAGTGGGGCGCTCAGCACGATGCGGCCCTTGTTGATCATCGTCACGTAATCGGCGACCTGCTCGACTTCTTCGAGAAGGTGCGAAGAGAATAAAACCGTACGCCCTTCGTCGGCGACGGTGCGGATGATGGCGCCTAGGATGTCGCGTCGGACGATTGGGTCGAGGCCGGAGGATGGCTCGTCGAGCACCAGCAGGTCCGGCCGATACGCGAGCGCGATCAGAATGCCGACGCGCGCCTTCTGTCCCTTCGACAGATTGCTGATTTTCGCCGCGGGCTCGAGCCCGAACGCCTTCCTCAGCTCCTCAGCGTATGAGTCGTCCCATGCGGGACGGAACGCCCGCGAATACCGAATCAGCTCGTCGACCCGCATCCAGCCGGGCAGATCGTTTTCCTCGGACAGGTACCCGATGCGCGACAGGACACCGACGGGATCAGCGACCGGATCGAGTCCGAAGACGCGCACCGAGCCGCTTTGGGCGCGCAGGAGCCCGAGGATGTGCTTGATGAGCGTAGTCTTGCCCGCTCCATTGGCGCCGACGAGCCCGTACACCGCGCCCCGGGGAATGGATAGCGTGACATCATCCAGCGCCGTCTTCGTGTCGAAGCGTCGCGTGAGCTGGGTGATGTCGATGACTGGGGTCGTCGCTTGCGCCATTCATTATTGTCGGGGCACCATCCTGACGCGCGAATCAGGGGTAAATAACGAGAGATTCGGACTTCGGTAACGCTGGGCTCAGCCGTGATTGTCCTCGGTGAAGAGGAACTTCACGCCCAACGCCAGCGCCCGTCGCGGGTCCGTCAGGCCCGTCCGCGGTTCAAAAAAGGGCATTCCTGAAAGTCGTTTCCACGCCTCACTCGTCAGAGCTATTTTACTTCAGGAAGCGGTTCTACGATGCCTGCAAGCCGCTCGACCATTACCAGTTTGGGAGTGTAGATGCCTCACAAGAAGCGGACGTCCAGCCGAAAGGTTACGCGACCGCATAGAGAGGGACGAAAAAGCGACCTTCTGCCGCTTCATCATCCCGCGGGGCTTGTCGCGGAGCGACCGATGGCTCTCTCGGCGGTGCACACGACCAAATGGGGAAGGCTCTTTCAGGGCGACTGCCTGGAGCTGCTTCGCAGTCTGCCCGACGGCTCGGTGGATATGGTCTTTGCCGACCCTCCGTTCAACTTGGGCAAGGAGTATGGCAAGGGCATCAACGATCAACTTCGTGCCGACGACTATTTACGATGGTCAAACTCCTGGCTAGGCGAGTCGATTCGTGTGCTTGCCCCGGGGGGAAGCCTCTTTGCCTTCAATCTTCCGCGATGGCTGATCGAATACGGAGCATTTCTCAACCGAAACGGAATGATGTTTCGGCACTGGATCGCGATGCGCATGCCAAAGGCTTACCCTCGCGGTCAGCGGTTGTCGCCGGCACACTATGGCTGCGTTTATTACACGAAGGGCGAGCCGAAAACCTTCAATCGGATTTACATCCCTATCCAAACTTGCAGACACTGTCACGGGGAAGTCCGCGACTACGGCGGCCATCGTAAGGCACTGAATGAACGCGGCATCAATCTGATGGACGTAGTCGACGCGCCCGCCGACGTGTGGCACGACGCGCCAGATTCACTTCCGCTCGGTCACACTTGGGTAGACGCGGACGATCTGTGGGACGATATCCCTCCTGTTCGTCACAGTAAGTACAAGACTCGGGGCGCAAACGAGCTCGCTCCCTTGATGCTCGAACGCCTCATAGCGATGGCAACCAACCGCGGCGATCTTGTGGTCGATCCGTTCGGAGGATCGGGGACGACGTTTTACGCCGCTGAACGCCTCGAACGACGTTGGCTCGGAACCGAAATCGGAGACGTTCAACCCGCCATTCGCCGTCTCGAAGATCTTGCCGAAGGAAATGATGTCCGGTGGGAGCGCTCTCGCGGGCGAAAGCAATCCGCGAGATCCAAGGAACAGCTCGGACTCCTCGAGGCCAACTGAAAAGATGCCTAAGCTAGAAGAGATTGCGTACGACGGTTTTTATGAGAAGACAAAACGACTTGGATTGGAAGGCATACTCAATGAAGCCCGTCAAATCTTGTCGGGCTTTTCCCTTTTGGTACTCGAGAAAAAAGACAGCAACGGCGGCGCAGCGCTCCGAGAGATCATCGATGAGCGCTTTACTGTGGCGACTGGATGGAGAAAGAAACAGACCGGCGACGTCGATTGGACAAAGTGTCACAAGGTGAACGGCACCGAAGTATGTCTCGGCGTTGAGGTTCAGATGTCAGCCAGAAGCGATATGCTTGTTATGGACGTTCACCATCTGCGAACTGGCATGGCGGCGGGCCGCATCGACGTCGGCGTCCTGGCTGTTCCGAGCGACGTTCTCGGAGGCTTTCTTACCGACCGGGCTCCGTGCCTGAGCGATGCCAAGCGGCACGTTGACGTGGCGCGCGCGACGGACTTGCCTCTCCTTCTCATTGGCATCACCCACGACGGGCCTGGCCCCGCGCT
>CAMLDY010000158.1 GCA_946478895.1 uncultured Gemmatimonadota bacterium | reverse complement strand
ATGACTGGGGTCGTCGCTTGCGCCATTCATTATTGTCGGGGCACCATCCTGACGCACCAAACCGGCGTAAATAACGCTGTTGACGGTCACCGATCCACCGTAATTCGTACCGGATGCCGAGTTGAGCCTGGCGGCGCGGGTAATCATTTACGGGCTCGCCATATCGGAGTAGCCTCGATTCTGTCTGGTACTCTGAATAGTTGACAGAATTAAGCAGATTGAATGTCTCGGTAGTCACCGTCACGCTACCGCCGCGAGTCGCGAGCCTCTTCGCCAGCTGTCGGGGCGCGGAGGACAGTGCCCGAATCTGGTCGAGTCGCTCGATATGGAAAATCGCCATGGGTTGTGGTGCACGTACCCGCGCCTCCTGTCCACTCGGAAACTTCGGCGGCGCTACTCTATCGTTTCGTCCCCGGATCCAATGCTCCGCGGAGCTTCTGCCACCGCGACATCGAGACGTCGCGGAAGTCGAGTCTCGCCCAGCTTAGCTCCTGGAGTTGTTGGTCCGGCGAAAACTCAAACACATTGATGAATAACTGCACTCGGTAGTTGTCGCCGATTGACTTCGCGCCCGGTCGGAGGCCGGTTGTATAGGTCGCCTCGCGCGCCTCGCCAGGTTGTAAAACAAATATTGGCTCAGTCCGCGGCCCCTGGTCGACGCCCATAGCGCTGACCTCGGTCATTCCCGGTAAATTCGGCGCGTAGCGGTTCCCTTGATCGTCTAGCACTATCGTCGACTTTGGTCGATACGCCAGCACCAATGGTCTCGGTGCCCTGTTCACGAAACGCACTGTGAATTGCACTTCCCGGAAACCGGCGGGCGGATTTGATACGCGAGTTATCTCCGCGGTGAAGTACTCCGCACTGAAGCAATTGGGACGATTGCCACACGCGTTACTGTTAGCTGCGGTCGCGGCTGGCGCGGAGACGCTTGACGAGGTCGCGTTGTCAACGGGCCTTGTCGCAACCGCTTCAACGGCTGGTGTCGCGACGGCGGGAAGCGGCGGTTCGTCAAAGCCTTTGAACTCGAGCGCATTTACTCGCCCCGGAATCCATTGGTCGCCGTTGGGCTCGCCCTCAGCGACCACAAAATTGAGTGCGAAACTCCTCCCCACCATCGCTCCTCTGGGTTTCCAGCTGAATTCCAGAGTACCGTCGCGGCTCTCGCCAGGCTTCACAACGAAGCTGGGATCAACCATCCCGACGTCCTCGTCTACTATCCCAGGTCCGCCCCGACCGTAATGAGTTAAGACATAGTGATTTCCGCGATCATCGGTCACCGTTGGCCGAGGGTTGCCGTAGGCAAGAATCAACGGCTCGCTGGTGGTGTTGCGGAATCTTAGCGAGACGGTGATGACACGAGCAGGGTCGAGACTGCTTGTCACACTCTCATGCAGGTCAGTCACGGTGGCGACGAAGCTGGGTTCCTGGAGGCAGTGCGCGCCCCCCAGGCACCCCGGATCCTTGGCTGCACTAGTCGCGGCTACGCGCTGTGCAGCGCTGGGCCAACCCGTCCAGGTTCCGGCGAGAACTGATTTGAGTACGCCTCGTAGATCGGTGCCGTCGGCCCAAAAGACATTGTGAACCACCCATGAATCGCTTTTGACGAAGCGGATGCGCGTCTTTCTCGATCGAGCACCCTTAGACATCACGTACTCCGCGGTCGCATCGATAAAACTCGGCTCGACGCGCGCAATGTTCACTGATAGCAGCAACGGCTCCTTCGTGCCATACGCCTGGCATTCACAATAATAGTCAAATCCTGAAAGCGGAGCCTTCGACTGGTTCTGTGTCAGTGACTCGTACTTCTGGATCAAGTCGGCGGTCGAGGCACTGTAGCCAGAGGGCGGAGTAGCACCCTCGCCCGGAGCGTAACTCGCATAGATCGAGAAGACCATAGCGCGGACTGTCGCTTCCTCCCGATCGGGCGATGTCTGCGCGGCGCCGGCCGCAGCAACGAAAAGGAATCCCAACCCACTGAGCCAGCTCCATCGATTCCACGACATGGAATCTCCTTGAGAGAATTCAACCGCTACTGTGTCACCTTCGCTCGAACTTTCTGATATGCCGGAGTGTCTCCCCACGCTGACTCCATTGCCGTCAAGAGTCGTTCGGTGATCCGGGTGTCCGCACCATGGTGCCGTAGAAAGTCGATCACTTCGAGATCCGATTGCGTCGGACCCGCGTACGCAGCGCGCATCGCCACCCACATCAGTGCGGGCCCGCTAAAAGTGCGCGTGAATGAGCTGTAATTCGGGAGATCGGGATGGGTCCAATACGGCGGCAAGGAGCCGTAGTGCCGCATGATAGTTGCGTCGGTGAGGATTGCGTTGACGTCATAACCTTTCTCGATCATCAACTTCAGCATCGGGATGGGGTTCGGAAGTAGCGGCTGAAGAATGAAGAGCACCGCTGACGCGCCGTTGTGCATCACGGTCGGCGACATTCCACCGTCGAGAAAGAGGCGAACCACGCGCGCGTCGCTCGCTTCCAACGCGTCTATGAATCCCTGCGTTGACCATGCGACTCCAATGCTCGCCAGCTCTTTCCGCGGGTCAGGAGTGGCTTCAGTCGACGGCGGTTCTGCGATCGGTGTGTTCCTTGGTTGCTTGAGCGTGGTGATGCGTTGCGTGGGGGTTGGTTGAATAACGGCGGTGTCTGGCCTGGCGCTATCCAAGGGCGCGAGCGACCGCACCGAGGGCGAAGATTCCGTGACAACTTGAGTCCGGTTGTGCACTGGCTCGACTTCCTTTGAAGGCCTTCCCAGCTGCGAGTATGCGATGGCAGCGATTCCTGTGGCAGCCACCACTCCGCCGCCGAGGTATGCGACATGGCGGGCCCGCGAGCCTCGACGCTTCGACCGCTCCTGACCTTTCATCGGCGACGTTGACACTGGACCGATGGCTCCATCCAAACTCGATCCCACACGGATCAGATCGTTCGTCATCTCGCGGGCGTCTGCGTATCGGTGCGCTGGTTCTTTCGCCATTGCTCGCTCGACAACTTGACCGAGTGAAGCCGGCAGCTCCGGACGAAGCTCGCGCAGCGGTCGCGGATGTTCCGTTACGATCCGGAACAGCAGGTTCTGAGTATTGGATCCGTCGAACGGTTTTAACAAGGTGAGCAGATGATAGAGCACCGCGCCGACCGCGAAAATGTCACTGGCGGGACTTGCGGTGCCTTCGGTGATCTGCTCCGGCGCCATGTAACTCGGCGTGCCAAGGATCGATCCGGTGGATGTCATCCTCGACGAGGTTAGGTGGGCGATACCGAAGTCCATCAGCTTCGCTCGTCCACCCTCGCCGAGTCGGATATTAGCCGGTTTGATGTCGCGATGGACGATGCCCCGCTTGTGAGCGTAACCGAGTCCCGCGAGAACGTCGATAATAATGTCGATTCCCGTTTGCACTGAGAGCGGTTCGCGCCGCGCGATCAGCTGCTCTAGGTCGACGCCATCGATGAACTCCATTGCGATGAACAGGGAGCCATCAATGTCGCCGAAATCGTGAACGGTTACGATGTTAGGGTGCTGGAGAGATCCTGCCGCCTGCGCCTCGCGCAGGAAACGTCTGCGGAGATCTTCCTGCAGCGCAATCGACTCGGCCATCACTTTGATGGCGACAGGGCGGTCAAGAACTGTGTCTACCGCGCGATAGACGACGCCCATCGCACCTTCGCCGACGACATCGGTGATGCGGTATTTTCCTATCGACGAAAGATCCTTTTGTGTCCGCACGGTGGTGCGTCAGAACGCGATTCTGTACGTCTGATCGCTCGACACGTTCGCGATCTGCTGCACCTCTTTCCCGCGCTGATCGAGGATGCGAGCTCCACCTCCAAAGAAGCCGTGTTTGAATTCGATGCTTCGTGAGCTCTTGCCGCGTTCTGATTCGGCGGGAATGAACCGGATGCTGTAGGTCTTATCGTTCAGCTTACGGATTGCGTAAAAATCCACAGCACTCTTCACTTGTCGAATATTGCCTTCGCCGGAAAATGTCAGCTTGTAAGGCAGTGATTTCGACACCCAGCGTTTTTGCACGCGCCATCCGGCTGCCTGCAGCTCCTCGATGAACTGCGCGCTAACACTGTCGATGTCAGCGACAGAAAATTCCTTGTCGCTTACGACCACATCGCTCGTGAAGGTGGTTTGGCCATCGCTCTTTATCGCGATTACGTCGTGTTCCTTCCAACAACCTACAACAGCCGTCACACAACAAATGACAACGCAAACACCCCTCCAATGAGTGCGCATGGCGGAGTTCTCACGGTGAGAGTCAGGTATCGCTACAGCATCCCATGGGGCCCGTCAATAAGGAATGCATTGGGCTGCACTGACTCACATGCGGTCAACTGTTACTCGGGCCGTGCATCTGAGCAAGTGTGTTTGCGGGATCTTTCGTGTCATCCTCGTGTAATGTTGGCGACCAGATACACTGCCGCCGAGGCAGTCGGCCAGCCCGTCTGCCTGATCATCCCGCCAGAGCGCCACCACGAAGAGGCGACCATCGTTTCGCAGCTACTCCGTGGTGAGCGGATCGATCACCACGAAACCGTTCGCCTTTGGTAAGACGGTACATGAATCGACGTCTCTGTCAGCATATCGCCGATCAGCGATGCCAGCGGGCCGCATCATCGGCGCCGCAAATGTCACCCGCGACATTGCGGAGGCAAAACGACTGCAGCGATTGGAGCGCGAACGCAAGAGAAGTTGAGGAGCTAGCGAGTGAGCCCGAGGCGCACGATCGACTTCCTCGGCACTCCCCTCGCTGCACCGAAGGGCCAGAACTCCGGGGCATTATTCGCGTCTAACGGGCGTACGGCGCCAACCCTGGCATGCTCGCCGGAATTCCGAGACTCTCCGCCGGCGGCAGCCGATGACTCCGGT
>CAMLDY010000157.1 GCA_946478895.1 uncultured Gemmatimonadota bacterium | reverse complement strand
AGGCGGGGAATCGATCTCGGCGCGCACGGGCATCCACAGAACTGAAGCACGGAGCTTTAAGCTTTGTCAGCTTGCACCTGGGAGCAAAGCTCTTTGTCAGGGATCAATGCGATGGCTTACCCAAGCGGTTGAGGACGCGCCCCCAACTCTTAAGTGCGCTGCGAGCAGCGAGCTAACAACGCTTACAGCTCCCCGCTTCAGTTATGTGGATGCCGGTGCGCGCCGAGCACGATTCCCCGCCTTTCTCGCCCAGAACAGCAGTGACGCTTGCAGCGCCGAGCACGGTTTTGATTTTTTCAAATAAAGAGCTCAGTGCCGCGGGCCGCTCCGCTCACCGCCCCTAGCTGGTAGTCTTCAGTGATCTTTCCCTATTTCGTCTGAGCCGCTTCGACAATCTCGACAATCCTGGGATCCTTCTTCGTCCACGCGAACTCGGGATCGTCGAGATACGCGATCGCGTAGCCGTTGGCACTCGTGAAACACTTCCGCGCGAACGGCATCATGCTCTCGGCGTCGCCAAGGAATCCGTAGACCGCCGCCGTCGTGCACGACAGCTGGACGGCATCTACGCCCTTCGGATACTTCGCGATCGTCGCGCTCTGACTGGCTTTGCCCAGCATATTCAGCGCGACGGTGCGATCGCCGAGCAGCGCGGCGAGCCAGGCGAGAACCTCGTACTGCCCGCGGCGGACGTAGATCGACTGGGTCGTATCGTCGGCCATCCGCTTCTCCAGCCGCCACGCGGAATCGGCCAGCGTCCTCGCCCTCACGTAGTTCCCGCGGCCCGCGAACAGCTCGGCCTTCTCGGCGTAGAAGTTCACGCTGTCGAGCGCGGAGCCCGGCGCGAACGACGCCAGCGAGCCGTTGGCGAATTCGTCGCGCAGCGCGCCGCCGGCCTTTCGCATCAGATCACCATCCGACGCGCCCAGTCTTCCGCCACGCGCGCGCAGCTCCCGCACCGCGCGCGCGATGCCGAGGCTGTCGCCGAGCTTCTCGGCGAGGGTGGCGGCGTGAAAGATCGGACCGAGCGCGGCGGGATCGAGCGCTCGCTCCCTCGCCACGAAATCAGCCGCTTCCTTGTAGTGGCGGAGGGCAATCGCAGTCAGAAAACAATTCGCCAGCACCGACTTCGACGCCGGCGCGAGTCGCAGCACGCGGTTCACCGCCTCCCACGCTCCCGCCGAGTCGCCGACGTATTGCAGCGCGCCCTGCTCGTAGGCGAGGAGCTCGACGTTCGACGGATTCTCGCGCACCGCCTGGCGCAATCTCGCCAACGCTTCGGCGGGGCGATTCAATCCGCGGAACGCCAGCGTACCGACGGCGTTCGCCTGGGTCGGATCGATGCTCAGCGCGCGCTGCGCCAGCACCGACGCCGAGTCGAGGAGCTTCGCTCCACGCGAATAGGACATCACCGCCAGCATCTGCGCGGCAAGTCCGAGCGCGTCGGCGTACTCCGGATCCAGGGTATACGCGTGCTCGAACTCGCGGAGCGCCTTCTCATATTCCGCGGATGAGGACGCTGTATTCTCCTCGATGATGCGCTTGCCGCGCACGACGGCGGCGAAGGCGCCGGTATCGTTGGTCGCGCGCATCGCAATGGTATTGCGCTCGCGCGCTACCATCTCGACATCCAGCGCTTCCGCCACTCTCGTGGCGACGCGGGCCTGAATGGTGAACGGATCGGCGGGCGAAACGATCTCCGGCTCGCCCGCCCAGCTCGTCGTGCCGTCCGAGACGCGAATCAGCACCGGACTGACGCGCACCCGGGGTTTTCCGTCGGCGCCGTTCGCCCAGCGCACCGATGCGGTGAGGACGTAGTCGGCGCGCAGCGATCGGCCGGCCTGCTGTGGAGTGGTTCCCGGCGCAGTCGCGAGTGACGACACGCTCTTGCGATCGATCACGCTCAGCCCGCGCAGGCGCGCGAGCTTTCCCGTCACTGCATCTCGAAGTCCGTCGGCAAAGCTGGAATCGGCGCCAACGCCTTCGGTCTCGAACGGAAGCACCGCAATGAGCGGCGGACCAGCGGGCGTGGTGCGCGCGCGCCAGATCGCACCGCCGACGAGCGCGACTACCAGTACCGCTGCCGCGACGATGGTGATCGTTCCGCGGCTCGACGGCGCGCCGATGCGCGGGAAGCGCGATTCGTGCGGATTGTTGAGCGCCGACAGCAGCTGTGCACCGGAAGTCGGACGAAACGCGGCGCGCTTGGACAGGCAGCGCATCACCAGATCGGAGATCCCGCGCGGAATCCTCGAGTTGGTGTTCGACATCGGGCGCGGAGTGTCCGACATCTGCGCCGCGAGCAGACTTTGTGGCGACGAGATGTGCTCGGCGAATGGATGCCGGCCGGTGATCAGCTCGTAGGCGACGACACCCCACGCATAGACGTCGGCGCGCTGATCGGTGGTCGGGTCCGAGGCCGCCTGCTCGGGCGCCATGTACATCGGGGTGCCGACGGTGTCGCCCGGCTGGGTGATCTCGGGCCGTGCTTCCTTGCGCGCCGCCTGCACCGCTTTGGCGATGCCGAAATCGGTGACGACGGCGGTGCCTTCGCTGAGGAGAATATTCTCCGGCTTGATGTCGCGGTGGACGATGCCCTGGCGGTGCGCGTACGCCAGCGCTGCGGCGACGTCGCGCAGAATCGACAGACTCTCGTCGAGAGGAATCGGACCCTGTCGAATGCGCTCGCGCAGCGACTCTCCGCGCACGAACGGCATGGTGAAGTACGGATATCCGCCGACGGTTTGACCCGCGCTGAGCACGGGGACGATGTGCGGCTCCTGGAGTCGTGCCGCGAGCTTGATCTCGCGCTCGAACCTCGCCACCGAGAAGGCGTAGGTGAGCTCGGGCGGGAGCACTTTGACGACGATGTCGCGGCCGAGCGTTTCGTCGCGGGCGACGAAGACGCGGGCCATGCCGCCGGCGCGGAGCTCCCTCTTCATGGTGAAGCTCTTGCCGAAAGTTTGTTGCAGCTCTTCGAGGAGAGGGTTCACGCAGTCTCGGCGGATAGTCTGGGTTGCTTCGGCCGGCATCTAACAGTACTGAAGCGGGCAGCTGCAAGCTTTACAGCAGCCAGGCCAACAGCAGCGCACTTCTCCATTCTTTCGCGATCCCAATTGCGGACTCGGACGACGAGACGCGATGCCTCCCGAGAGCTGTCAGCGTAGCAGCTGTCACGCTTGCAGCTGCCCGCTTTTGTACGAGGGGTGGCCCGCCGAAGCGCCCGGCACTCGCCCAAACTATCCTCGAACCTTATACCGAGTCCAAAGCAAAATCGTAATGCACGACCCTCCATTCCTGACGTACTGCGCCGGTGCGAGTCCGGGCTGATAGACTTCGACTGCGACGATCTCGCTCCCGGATATGAAGCTGTTTGCTTCGCCGGGTTCCATTTCGGTAAACGGCATGTCGTCGACGAAGTACTGCACGCAGCCCGAGCCTCCGCTCAGACTCGTCACCCCGCGCGAGCTCGTGACCATTGCGCCCGTCGGCGTGTTCACGATCCGCAGGCTCGGCACCAGCCGCAGAATGTCGGTCATGTAGAACGGGTGCATGTTCTTGAGACGATCGGGGCCAAGGAAATAGCCGAACCCGCTTTTCGCGCGCCGATTGTAGCCGACCTGGTCGAGGGCGGCGGTGCGTCGCGCGGTCACCAGCACCGGATCCATCATCGGGACGAATTTGGGCAGAGTGAGCGCGACGTGCTTTGTCTCGTGCGACATCAGGTCGACTGGAATCGTTCCGGCGACGTAGCCGAGGTGGCGCGCCACGAGCAGTCGACTGCCGGGCGGCAAACCCTGCATGGTGAACTCACCCTGCGCGTTGGTCATGGCGACGATGTCGGTGCCGACCACCTCGACGCGGGTGCCGGCGCTGTTGTCGTTCTTTTCGAGCTTGACCGTTCCCGACAGGCTGGCGTTCCCGCTCTTCACCGTCGAATCCAGCGGCAGCAGGATCGTCCGCACCGCCATCTCCACCGGGCGCTCGCCGAGCGACACGGGGAGCTCCGGCGTAGCGATACCGCCGTGACGGGCCTGGAGGGTCGCGTCGAGTCCACTGGGCAGCTCGCAGAGCTTGAAGTGTCCGGTGCTGTCGCTGGTCGCGTGCAGCAAATGGGGAGTGTGGCGAATGCCGACTTCTTTCGAGATCTCGATCTGGGTCCAGGAGATCGAGACGTCGGTGTTGGGGATTGGCTTTCCGTTTTCCGGATCTTCCACGAGGCCGACGACCGCCGACGCAGCGGTCGGATCGGCAGGGGATGGGCAAACGCGCGCGACGAGAGTCTCGGGCGATGGTACTGCGAGAGTGGCGAAGCTGACGCTGTCGGGGCCGACGCGGAACGGAGCGGTGACGATGCTGAGGCCGAGGGTATCGAGCATCGCGTCGAAGACGCCGACGCGGTAGGTGCCGGGCGGGAGGCTGTCGACGGTGAATCTTCCCAGCGAGTCGGTGCGGGTGGCGATGTTGGTGCCGTCGACGAGGATGTCGGCGTTGGGGAGGTACCGGGCGTTAAGGCTGTCGATTACGACGCCGGTGATTGTGGCTTTGCCGGTTTTGGTTGAAGGAGGGGAGGCAGGGGTCTGCGCGCCGAGGCTGGCGGCGGTTATGAGGACGAGGACGGCGGAATGGCGAAGTTGCAAGGCTTACGGGGCGGAAGTAAACATCCGCTACACTATAGCTGGGCGTGCATCTCGGCAACTGAGATTCTTTCGCGTGGCTGGCCACCCCTCGTACAAAAGCGGGCAGCGGCGAGCTTTCCAGCAGCTATGCTAACAGCGTTTCTCGGGGAATCGACCGGGGCGCTTCGACTTGCATCCACAAAACAAAAGCGGGGAGCTTTAAGCGTAGTCAGCTTGCTGCTGGGAGCACAGCACGCATGGGTCTTATCGCCATTCCAATTGCGGACCCAAACGACG
>CAMLDY010000156.1 GCA_946478895.1 uncultured Gemmatimonadota bacterium | reverse complement strand
CCCTCGATTTTATTGTACTCATCGCGTATCTCATCGCGACGACCCTGCTCGGCATCTGGCTGGGCCGCAATCAGAAGGATTCGAAGGACTACTTCGTCGCGGGGCACCGCATCCCGTGGTGGGCGGTGCTGTTTTCGGTGGTGGCGACGGAGACGAGCGCCCTCACCTTCATCAGCATCCCCGGGCTCGCCTACACCACGGATCTCGGCTTTCTCCAGATCGCGGCGGGTTATCTGCTCGGACGGATCGTAGTCGCCTACACGCTCTTGCCGCGCTACTATCAGGGTGATCTCGTCACCGCGTACGCCCTGCTCGAGAAGCGCTTCGGGGTGTCGACTCGCCGTTTCGCCTCGATCGTATTCATGGTCACCCGCGCGCTCGCGGATTCAGTACGCGTGTTTGCGACGGCGATCCCGATCGCACTGATCATCGGCCCCGCGTTGCCACAGCGGTACGTTATGCCGGCGGCGATCCTCGTCCTCGGTGCGTTGACGCTCATCTACACCTATCACGGCGGAATGCGCGCGGTGGTGTGGACCGACGTGTTGCAGACCAGCGTCTATTTGCTTGGTGGCCTGAGCGCCGCCTATCTGATCGGAAAGGGTGTCAACGGAGGTTGGAGCGCCATCCTGTCTCAAGGCGGAGCGGCAGGCAAGCTGCGGGTGGTGGACATGTATATGGGCTTCGACCGAGCTCAGACGCTGTTCGCCGGATTGATCGGTGGGGCCTTCCTTTCGATGGCATCACACGGCGCCGACCAGTTGATCGTGCAGAGACTGCTGGCTGCGTCCAGTCTCAGGGATGCGCGCAAGGCTCTGATTGGAAGCGGAGTGGCGGTCTTCTTTCAGTTCGCGCTCTTCCTCCTCATCGGCATCGGTCTGTTCGCGCTGTATCATGGCCAGCACTTCGACGTCCCCGATTCGATCTTCCCGACCTTCGTCGTCGATAGTATGCCCGCAGGCCTGCGCGGTCTGCTGGTGGCTGCGGTGCTGGCCGCGACCATGAGCGCCCACTCAGGGGCGCTCAACTCGCTCGCCGCCGCGACCACCCACGACATCTTCCTTCCGCTCACGGGCAGAAGCGCCGACGATCCACGCACGCTTCGCGTCGGCAAGCTGTTCACAATGTTCTGGGGTGTACTCCTGCTCGTCATGGCACTGCTGTATCCGGCGCAGAACACCCCAGTCGTGGTGGTCGCCCTGGCGATCGCCTCGTTTACATATGGTGCTTTGCTGGGAGGATTCTTCCTTGGCATGCTGTGGCGCAGGGCGAATCAGCGAGATGCAATTACCGGCATGGCGGTCGGCATCGTCGCCATGAGCTTCGTGGTGTTCGCCAAGCAGATGATGCCGCTCTTTCCATCCATCAAGGGAACTTTGACCACACTCTCGACCATCGCGTGGCCGTGGTACGTGCTGATCGGCACGACGTTCACCGTCGGGGTCGGCATTCTCTCTTCTCTCACCCACGCCGCGCCGACCGGCGCCAGCCGCTGGAAATGAGCGAGATCGTCATCGGAGTCGACGGCGGTGGATCCAGGACCCGCGTCATCGTCGGGACTGCAGAGGGTGAAATACTGTCGACTGCCGAAGGGCCAAAATCAGCGGTGACGCCGGGTGAAGCGCAGCGCTCCGCCGATGTGATCGCCGAGCTCGTCACGCAGGCGCTCGGCGAGATTGCGTTGCCGGGGGCGGTGTTCCCGCGCGTGCTGTACTGCGGTGTGGCCGGAACCGGACGCGAGGAAGAGCGACGTGCGCTGCATTCGGCGCTCGACGAGAAGGAGCTGGCAGAGGAAGTGGTCGTCGATTCCGATGGCCTTATCGCCATGTACGACGCCCTCGAGGACCGCGCCGGGATTCTTCTCGTTGTTGGCACCGGATCCATCGCCTACGGGCGAAGCCCGGCCGGCGAGATCGTACGCTGCGGTGGTTGGGGTCCGGTTTTCGGCGATGAGGGGAGCGGCGGTTGGATCGGACGGAAAGCCCTGGGTATCGTCGCGGCATCCAGCGATGGTCGCGAGCCCCCGACCGCGCTGCTTTTTCCGATCCTCGCCGCCACCGAGTGCGAGGATGTCGAGGATCTGATCCCGTGGGCCGCGTCCGCCGACGCAAAAATGTTCGCCTCTCTGGTGCCCGTCGTGTTCACCACCGCCGCGAGCGGCGACCCGCGCGCGAACGCGCTGCTAACGCTGGCGGCCGAAGAGCTGGTGCTTCACGTGCGAGCGCTCGCGCGCCAGCTCTTCACCGATGAACGTGCTGCCGTCGCAGTAGCGTTGAGCGGCGGACTGATGGACCGGAGCTCGCCGCTCAGGAAGCGGCTGGAGCAGCGTCTGAAGTCCGCGGTGCCGGGGGCACAGATTCGATCGGAAGAAATCCTTCCTGCGCGAGGAGCACTTCGGGCCGCGGCTCGGAGAATTCACCTTCCCACCTAGCCATCACGACTGTCGCGAGACAGTTCCCAACCAGGTTGGTGCAGGTGCGCGCCATGTCCATCAGCGCATCCACGCCAAGGATGATCGCGACGCCCTCGAGCGGCAGACCAAAGGTTGCGAGAGTTCCCGAGAGAATCACCAGCGACGCGCGCGGTACGGCTGCCACGCCTTTGCTGGTGATCATGAGCGTCAGCATCATCGCCAGCTGATTCCCGATCGTCATCGGATGGCCCGCTGCCTGGGCGACGAAGATCGACGCGACCGCCAGATACAGAGTCGACCCATCGAGGTTGAACGAATACCCCGTCGGCATCACGAAAGCGACGATTCGCCGCGGTACTCCGATCGCCTCCATCGATTGCATCGCGAGCGGCAGCGCTGCCTCGGATGATGTCGTAGAAAACGCGATCAGGGCCGGCGACCGCACTGCGCGTACGAACCGCGCCAGGGGAACGCGGAAGATCACCGCTACGGGAAGCAGCACCAGCAGGAAGAACGCGACGAGGGCTCCGTATAACGTCAGCACCAGCTTTCCGAGACTGAAGAGCACGCCGAGACCGCTTTGTCCGACCGCAACCGCGATCGCGGCGCCGATTCCGAACGGTGCGAATTTCATCACCATCATCGTGAACTTGAACATCACCTCGGACAGCCCCTCGCAGAACGACAGCATCACTTCCTTCGATCTCCCCTGCACCTTGGACAGAGCGACGGCGAACAGGACGGCGAAAAAGACTACCTGGAGGACTTCGTTGTTCGCGGATGCTTCGACGATGCTTTGCGGCACGAGATGCTCGAGAAAGCTCGACCCGCTCTGGGTCTTGTGCGCCAGCTCCTCGCCCTGGGCCACCGATGCGCCGAGCACAACTCCCTGCCCCGGCTTCACCATGTTGACCGCGAACAGTCCGATCGCCAGGGCGAGAGTCGTGACGACCTCGAAGTAGATCAGCGACTTGAGGGCGAGCCGTCCGACCCTCTTCATGTCGTCGCCGTGACCCGCGATGCCGACCACCAGCGTCGCAAAGATGAGCGGTGCGATGATCGACTTGATCATGCGAAGAAACACCGTCGAGATCGGCTTGAGGGTCGTGGCGAACTCGGGCCAGAAGGCTCCGATGAGCACGCCGACGACCATCGAGATCATGATCCAGGACGTCAACGAGATGCGTCTGATATTGCCGAAGATCAAAGTCATGCGATGTCTTTTGAAGCCTGGGTCAGCGAGTGATCGGCGGGGGCGGCTCGACGGGCACGGGACCCCTGCGACGGCGCAGAGTGGAGTGGCCGTAACCGTAGGCGACGTACAGCACCAGGCCGATCACCAGCCACCATCCAAAGCGCACCCACGCCAGGCTCGGCAGCCCCCGCATCACGAAGACGCAGAGCGCCGCGCCGACGATGCCGACGAAATGCACGAACGGCACCCGGAACGGCCGCGGCCGGGTGGGATCGGTGTACCGAAGCACGATCACGCCAATGCAGACCAGCGCGAATGCAAACAGAGTCCCGATGTTGGTGAGGTCGTAAGTCTCGCCCGCATCGCCGATCAGCGACCAGATTGCGACGAATGCGCCCGTCAACACGGTCGTGATGTATGGAGTCCGGTACTTTCCGTGGACCTTGCTCGCCCAGACCGGCAGCAAGCCATCCCTCGCCATGGCGAAGAAAATTCGCGGCTGCCCGTACTGGAACACGAGCAGGACCGCTGACATGGAGACTACTGCACCCAGCGCCACGATCTTGGCGATGCTCGTCATCCCCGTCGCATTGAGGGCGAATGCGAGGGGATCGGCCGCCGTGCCGAGCTGCTTGTACGGCACCATTCCGGTTAGAACATACCCGATCACGATATAGATCACCGTGCAGATCGCGAGGCCGCCAAGAATCCCGATCGGGAGATTCCGCTGCGGATTCTTTGTCTCTTCCGCCGCCGTCGAGATCGCATCGAACCCGATGTAGGCGAAGAACACGATTGCCGCGCCCTGGTGGATTCCGGTGAATCCGTTCGGCGCAAATGGGTGGTAGTTCGCGGTGTTGATGTGCTGGGCACCCATCACGATGAAGAGAGCCAGCACCACCAGCTTGATCGCGACCATGATGTTGTTAGCCCGCGCGCTCTCCCGAACACCGCGCAACAGAAGCCACGTGATGAGCGCGACAATCGCGAAGGCCGGCACGTTGATCAGAATCGGTATGCCGGCGATGCGCGGCGCGGTCTCGAGCAAGCCGTGAATGTCGGGATTGGAGCTCAGTAGCGCGGTTCTGTAGCCCGTCGTCAGCCAAACAGGAATCGAGATCCAGTCGCCGACCAGCGATTTGAAGTAATCACCCCACGAGATGGCGACTGCGACGTTTCCAACCGCGTACTCGAGGATCAGATCCCAGCCGATGATCCACGCCACCAGCTCGCCGAGCGTCGCGTACGAGTAGGCATAAGCGCTGCCGGCCTGCGGAATCATCGACGCCAGCTCGGCGTAGCACAGGCCCGCCAGCGCGCAGC
>CAMLDY010000155.1 GCA_946478895.1 uncultured Gemmatimonadota bacterium | reverse complement strand
AGCAGCTGTTACGCTTGCAGCTGCCCGCTTCCTTTCATGTGGTGGCCAGCCGAAGCGCACCCGCGCCAGTCAGTAAGCAGGTCTGAGCGGCGGCGACCAATCCGACAACCTCGCATCCCCGGTCAGTGTCAGCTGCCGTAGTCGGCCCGTGACAGTGTCCAGCACCCAAATGCTGCGGGGATCGCCGATCGCGCCCAGCCGTCGCGTTATCGAGATGTGCCGGCCGTCCGGCGCCCACGCCGGATCCTCGTTCTCGCCCTCGTTGGTGAGCTGCGTCATCACGCGGTCCTTCACGCGAATCATCCAGACCTGGAAATCGCCGTTCTGCTGCTGGTAGGCGATCAGATCACCCTTGGGCGACCAGTCGGGACCGGTGCGGTAGCTGCGCTTGCCGGGCACCACCGGCGTCAGCAGCCTGAGTCCGGTGCCATCGACGTTCATCGTGTACAGCTGCGGCGTCAGCGGCCGCGGTGACATGAACACCACCTGCTTGCCATCCGGACTGAAGCTCGGCGACGTCGTCTCGAAACCGCTGCGACCTACGAACGGCACTGCGATTGAATCATCCGCCGTCGCGTTGGCGAGCATCAGCTCGGCGGGCGAATCACCGCCGCTCGCCCAAACGATGTTCTTCCCGTCCTTGGTATAGACGGGAGTGATGTTGAGTCCGCGATTCGACGCGCCGAATAGTCGCGGCCTCATCGTGCGCAGGTCCACCTGCGCGATTCGCGTCCCGCGGTCGTCAGCATCGACGTAAACGATGTAGCGGCCGGATGGGTGCCACGACGGCGACAACGCCGCCCCTGCCGTCGGAATGATGCGTACGTTGGCACCGTCGCTGTCCACGATCTTCAGCTTCGTGCTGTCGATGAATGCGATACGAGTCGCAGCGATGCCGCGCGTGCCGGTGATCCAGCGCTCGACTTCGTCGGCGACGACGTGGATACCAAGGCGGCGCTCCCGACCGACCGAGTCCCGCACCGCGGAGTCCCTGGCGACGAAGCGCGTGTAAACCGAATCGAGACGGACGGTATCCTGCGCGAGCGCGTCATTGATCGCGAGATCGCGACGATCGAGCTCCGCCGAGAGCGAATCGCGCCGAGCTGCAGCGCGGCGGGCGTTGGCTCGGTCGCGAGTCGTCTTCATCGGGACCGGTTTCGCCGCCTCACGCGCCAGACTGTCGCGGGTCGCTTCGTTCGCCTCCAGCTTGTCGCGCGCATCCGCCGCGCGGCGCTTCAGCACGGTTGCGAGCGAATCGTGGATCGCCGGCAATCTGTTCGCCGGCATCTTTGGCAGCCGAAAATAATCTTCCTGCCGCAGCCGGCCTTTCACCGCATCGAACACCTCGACGTGGAGGCCGGAGGCGGTCGGGCGAGCGCGGACGACGAGGCTGGCGCGCGTTTGCTTGAGCGGCGCGAAGTTGATCTTGCGGTCGCCGGGCTGCCAGATGTCGGCAAGAGTGATGCTGTCGAGAATCAACGGCTGGATGCGATCGCCGTAGTCGAAGTCGCGTTGGATGATCGTGCGCGTCGAATCGCCCGCGGTCGTATCGACCTGCAGCACGACGACCGCCGGCGGAACGTCGATCGGTTTCTGCGGCTTTGGTCGCGCTGGCGCGGGACGATTTTGCGCTTGCAACGACGAAGCGACGGCGACCAGTGCCAGCGCTCCGGCGAGGATTGTCCGACTTCGTTTGATCATGAGCGAATCAATCTATTGGATCGAGTGATCATACACCGCCTGTCGAGCGCCGATTCGGCTGGTTCGCTGCACTGAGATCGGCACGCAAAGCAAAGCCGCGGGAGGGCTGAACCCCCCGCGGCTTTGCTTCGATCGGGTCGCTCGTTAGTGCTGAATGTGGAACTGAAACGGCATCTGCACGAGCTGCTGCACCTTCCTGCCCCCGATCTGCGCCGCCGAGAATTTCATACGGGGGAGCGCATCCTTCACGGCGGCGGTGAACGCTGAATTGCTCGAGTTAAGGATCTTCAACGTGCCGGCCTCGTAGCGGCCGTTCTCGTTCACTACGAACTGCGCGAGGACTTCACCCTCGATGCCCTGGTCGCGAAGCGACTGCGGATATTCCGGGGCCTCGCCGCCGATTTTCTGGACGGTCTTCTCGACCTGGAACTCCATGAACGGGCCGTGGTGCTCGGCGGTCTCGCCGGCTTCCTTGCCCTTGTCGCCTTCCTTACCGGTGCCGCCTTCGACGCCGGAAGCTGTGCCGCCCTTGACGCCCTTACCGCTGAAGTCGTTCTCGTTGGTAAGCGCCTTCGACAGATCGACCGCGGGCACGCTCGTCGGAATCGCGACAGGCGGCGGCAGGACCTTGAAGCCCTTCGGCGGAGCCGGGGTCTCGACGATCTTGGGCGCCTCGATACGGGGCGGCTCAGGCGTCTTCACCACCGGTTTCGGCTTCGGCTTCGGGGCTTCGGCTTTCTTGGGCGGAGGCGGCTCCTTCTTGGGAGGCGGAGGCGGCTCAGGCTTTTTGACGGCCACAAACCTCACCTTCTCCGATTTCTTGTCGTCGGACTTACGCGTGCTGGCTCTGGCCGTCGCAAAGACCGCCAGAAAGATGATCACTGAGTGCAATATGACGCTAAGGATGGTCCCGCCCGCTGACCGCCCTTTTCTGTCGGTTTTTTTGGATTCGAGTAGTCTCATCATTGGAAGGCTCCCCTGAAAAAATTGCACTTCCTTATAGAGCAAACGTCCGGCCAAAACCGCTCATTTTCTTATACCCCAGAGACGGCGTTTTGGCACAAAAATGCAATTGAGATCAGGCTCCTAAATGCAGAAATGGCGCGGGGTTAGCCGCGCCATTTCTTACTGCTGAGCTACAGGGATCTGACCTAGTCTCTGGCCCCGCTCTTACGCGTCGCCGAGGACTTGTTTGACGCCTCGGCAGCACCCGTTTTTTTGGTCGCGGAAGCTGAGCCTTTGTCACGCCGGGTGAGGATCCCGCAGATGGATTCGAAGGCAGTTTTGCCGGCGGTTTTGGGCTTGGGCTTGTCCCAGACCATGTGGGCCTGGTCGCGTGGATCCACTTCGCCTTCGTCGCGCACCAGCTGGTTGTTCGCTGCGTAGACGGTGCTTCGGACCCGCTTCACGCGCACCGGCGAGCAACGCACGTACGCCCGCTCGACGAGCCTGGTGTACGCCTTCTTGTTCTCGAGAATACGCGGGCGGTTATAGTCCCACGACGTGACGGTCGTCCACGTTCCCGGAGACTGCAGCGCGATGCTGGCGGTGTCGAAGAGCACGCGCACATCGCTGTCCTTATAAACCTGTCGCCACGGCGCCTGCGCGCCCGCAACGCACGGGGCAGCGATGAATGCCGCAATCGCCAGTCGACTTGCTAATCGAATCATTGATGCTCCTGTTTTGGATCGGAGGTGATGGATTATATACCCCCTCGCGAGAGGATGGCTACAGCTTGGGCCAAGCGCGAAAGGAGTAAGGTGGAGGGTGCGAGGTAATAGGATGGAGGGAGGAGGGGTGCGGACGTTTTGGTGCGTCCCTCATTCACGCTCCGTGCCGCCCGTCCCGTTTGCAGGTGCGTTTGTGAGCAGGTGGCGGAAAGGTCTCGAACGCCCGCACTTCTCGCGCCTCCTCCCAATCACCTCGCACCCTCCACCTTACTGTTTTCGCACGTGTTTTTTTTCTATTGCTTTTCACGGCGAAAATGAATCATCGGCGACGGCCCGGACCGCGGCGACAGCAGCGTCCGCGGCCGGCGAGAATTCTTCGATGTCGCGGCGGCTCATCGTCCGAAAGACCGTAAGAATCGCCGCGAGCAGCGGCACCGCGACCAGGAGTCCCAGGAACCCGAACAACAGCGCCATCAGCGCCTGGATGCCGAGCGTCATAGCCGGCGGGAGATTCACTCCGTGTTTCATGAGAATCGGAACCAGCAAATGGTTCTCGAGGAACTGGATCACGAAGTAGCCGAGTCCGACCACCAGCGCCTTGTGCGGCGAATCGATGAAGGCCATCGCCATCGCCGGAATCGCCGCGAAGATCGAGCCGACGATCGGGATGAACTTCGCTACGCCGGCAAGGATGCCGAGCGGCACCGCTGCCTTGACGCGAATGGCGAACAGAAAGAGTGTGGTCACCGCCCCGATCACCAGCATCGCAATGAGCTGGGTTACCAGCCACCGGCGCAGCGTCACCGACAATCGAGTCAGAGTCAGTGCGGCCCGCGGTCGCTCGGCTGCCGGAACGAGGCCAAGCGTGCCGCCATGATATAGCGGCGGATCGACACCGATGTACGCTGCGATGAACAGCACCAGCATGATCCCGCCCGACACCGCGAAGGTCGATGTCAGCATGTGGGTGAACGAATGCTCGGCGCCACTGAATTGTCGGGTCAGCTCGTGTCTGAGATTTCCCCCGACCGCCACATCGTTCGCGTGCACCGTGGTCGTCTCGGCGCGGGTCGACGATGCGGCGGTGGTGGTGGCGACCGTTGTCGTCGCGACCGTCGTGGAGTCGTCGCTGAACAACATTCCGAGGGTTCCGTTGGCGCGGTGGCCGAGCCAGGCGTCGATCTTGTCGAGCGCTTCGGGCATTCGCTGCTGTAGCTCGCGCGACTGGGTGCGAACGATCGGCGCCATCCCGAGGCTACCGGCGGTGAGCAGCCCCAAAAACAGCGTAAGAATTATTGCCACTCCGAGCCCGCGCGGGACGCGGCGTTTCTCGAACCAATCGGCGCCCTGCGCGAGCGGTAGCCCGAACAGAACGCCGAGGAAGATCAAAAAGATCACCGCGTGCGCCACCCAGAGCAGTCGCACCGCGATGTAGAACCCGAAGATGATGGCAAGAATCCGGACGACGTCGCGGGTCGGGATTCTTATGGTGGGTCTCGGGTCCATGGCTGCGTTCTTAGCGAATGGTATGCCTTTAGTTTCTCGGCTTCTTGGACATGGGCGCTTCGGCTGGCATCTAGCAGTACTGAAGCGGGCAGC
>CAMLDY010000154.1 GCA_946478895.1 uncultured Gemmatimonadota bacterium | reverse complement strand
TGCAGCATCTGCCGCTGATCGGTCGAGTGAGCCCAGATCCCGGCGTAGCAGTCGGCCTGTAGCTCGAGACGCACCGAAAGCTCGTTGGCGTCGGCCGGATTGGCTTCCTGCGCCTGACGGATCCGTGCGTCGGTGCCCAGGAGGTGCTGGACGTGGTGCCCGAGCTCGTGGGCGATCACGTAGGCGCGGGCAAAATCCCCGGAGGCGCCGAATCTCTGCTGGAGCTCGTCGAAGAAGCCGAGATCGAGATAGACGCGCTCGTCTTCGGGGCAGTAGAACGGTCCCATCGCCGACTCCGCGCCTCCGCAGCCAGAGCTCGTCGAGTTGCGAAAGAGAACCAGGCGCGCCGGGTGGAATTGCGCTCCGTAATTGGGCAGGGTCTTCGCCCAGGTGTTCTGAACATCGTCCAGCACGAATGAGACGAACTGGACCTGCTCCTCCTGCGCCGCCGAATCAGCGGCGGAGAGCGGAGCGTTCGATGCCGCCATGCCGGGCTCGACGCCCAGGTCGCTAAAGAGATTGCGCCCGAAAAGCAGACTGAGGGCGAGTACTACCACGGTACCGCCAATTCCCAATCCGCGGCCCATGCCGCCCCCCAGGCCGCCCATGGAACGGCGATCCTCGAGGTTGGGACTACGTCCGCCTGGTGTCCATCGCATTGGCTTCCTCCGGAAGTTGTTCTAACTCCGGAGGCGACTAAGGCAAAAACCCCGCCCGAATCAGGCGACCAGTACGGCGTTCCCCCGCCAATCGATCCCCAGCAGAGCTTTGGCGATCGTCGGGTCGAAGTGACTGCCTGCCCTGCGTTTGATCTCGGCCAGAGTCTCGTCGATGCCACGCGCCGGCCGGTACGGCCGCTCGTGGGTCAGTGCATCGAGGAAGTCGGCGACGGCGACGATCCGCGCCTCCATGGGAATGCTCTGCCCCGACACCCTGTCCGGATACCCCGACCCATCCCACCACTCGTGATGACTGCGCGCGATCCGCTGCGACACCCGGACCAGCTCGGAACGCCCCTTCGACAGCATCCGGGAACCGATGACAGTGTGGGTCTTCATGATCTCGAATTCCTCTGCCGTGAGCGGACCGGCCTTGAGAAGAATGCTGTCCGGTATTCCCACCTTGCCGATGTCATGAAGCGGCGCGGCGCGGCGAATCAGCTCGCTCGAGATCGGATCGAGTCCGACTTCCGCGGCAAGGAGCGCGGAGACGTGCCCAACCCGGCGGGTATGGTTTCCCGTATCGTCGTCGCGAAACTCGACTGCCGCCGCGAGTCTCTCCAGCACTTCCAGCTGCGATTGCTCCAGCTCGCGCGTCCGCTCCGCCACCTTCCGCTCGAGCTCCACGTTTTGTCCGCGGAGTCGACGGTACAGGAAGTGGGTCTCGAGAAGGTTGTTGATGCGCAGCAGAACTTCCGCCGAGTCGAACGGCTTGCCGACGAAATCCTTGGCGCCAAGCGCGAGCGCATGGCGCTTGACCTCTGCGCTGTCGTCGGCGGTGATCATCAGCACCGGCAGATATCCGTCGCCGCTCTGCAGCATGATCTCCTCGAGCACCTGGAAGCCGTCCTTGCCATTCATGTGCAGATCGAGGAGAACCAGGTCCGGCTTGAACTGAATGAAGAGGCCGAGGGCTTCGTCGGAATTGGTGGTCGAAGCGACATCGTCGTAGCCCGCCTTCGCGAGGATGCGCGTCAGCAACCGAATGTTCTGCTCGTGATCGTCGACGATGAGAATCCGTCCGGACTTGTCGCGGCGTTGACTGTTGATCACTGATTTCTCAGGCCGCGGTAGATGGCTTGCTCAGGACGGCGCGTACAGCGTTGCGCAGACTCTCGGCAGTGAACGGCTTCTGCAGAAAGTCCGTCTCCGACGCCTGAATGCCGCGCCGGAGGATCTCGTTGTCGGTGTATCCGGACATGAACAGCACCCGCAGTCCGGGACTCAGCTCGTGGAGCTCATCGACCATCCCGCGGCCGCCGAGTGTCGGCATTTCGACATCGGTGAGAACAAGATCGATCTCGCCGACTTCTTCGGCGGCGACGCGCAGCGCCATTGCGCCATCGGACGCTTCGAGCACCCGATAGCCGGCCTCGGACAGGATCCGCTTTCCCAGCTTTCGCAGCGCCTTCTCGTCGTCGACGAGAAGGATCGTCTCGCGTCCGGTATGCTCGCCGTGCTTGAGGCGCCTGATCTGAGATGCTTCGGCCTCCTCGGCTTCCCGCGCGGCGCGCTCCTCCGGAGACTCCTTGAGCGGCGATCCAGGCAATGGGACGTTCCCCGTACCACGATCGAGGCCGGTGGGCTGTGGAAGCACACGCCGGCTGGTGAGGAGAAGATTTTGAGTGATTGCGACCGCCCGCTCGACCGAGGCGCGGATGTCGGCGGCTTCCTGGGTGGAGAGACGGTTGTCAGCGAGCATGCCCTCGATCAGATCCGAGTTCATGCGGATCACCGTCAGCAGGTTGTTCAGCTCGTGGGCACCGCGTCCGGCGAGGTCGGCGAATGTCTGGAGCTCCTGCGTCTTCACAGCGAGAGTCTCCTCGAGCGGGCGACCCGCACTCAGGTCTTCAATCGCGAGAAGGATCGTCGTATCCGATTTTTCCGCCGAGGGAACCAGACGCGCGCTGAGCCATAGTACGCCACGACCGCCTTCCTTTTCGTCGTGAATGAGCTCGAAGTGATCGGACTGTGGCTCGCCGTCGAGCACGCGCTCGAGCATCGGTCTCAGCTTTTCGTCCCACGCCCGGCCGCCAAGCTCGTAGACCTTGTGACCGACGCACTCGCTTGGCGCGAGGCGGAACATTGCGTAGAAGGCTTTGTTGGCGGCGCGCACGTTCAGCTCGGGATCGAGCACGAGCAGCGCTTCGCCGGAAGTAGAGGGGCTATTCATTCCACATCATTAGAGGTGCCGTCCTATTAGGACGACTTTGTGCCGGAGGCGTATCGGCGTCGCGCTTGCGCTCTTTTCGCCGTGGCTGTCCAGTGGCAGCACAAAAAAAGGCCGCCATCACTGGCGGCCTCTAGTCTCGGAGCGCGATTACGCCGGCTCTTCGATGTAGCTGTCGGGCGGCGTCGGGATCGGATCCGACATGTTGTAATCGTCGGACTCCATGGGGATGACCTTGGATGGCGTCTCCGGACGCGGCGGCTGCTCCTCGGGAATCGCCGTTACTGCCAGGACGATGCGACGGTGGATCGGATCGACCTCTAAAACTCTGAGATCGAGGTTCATCGTCTCGTAGACGATGTCCGCGGGACTGTTGACCGGCTGGCCGAAATTCAGCTGGCTCACCGGAACGAAGCCTTCGATGTCGTTGCCGATATCGACGACCACGCCCTTGTCCATCAGTCTGACGACCTTGCCGCGCAGCTCGGTTCCGACCGGGTAAGTCTCGCCGATTCTCAGCCACGGATCCTCGGTCGCCTGCTTGAGTCCGAGAGAAATTCTCTTGTTCTCTGCATCGACGTTGAGAATCACGACATCGACCGAGTCACCCTTCTTCACGACTTCCGACGGATGCTGGACGCGCTTCGTCCAGGACATGTCGGAGATGTGAATCAAACCATCGATGCCCGGCTCGATCTCCACGAAAGCACCGAAGCTCGTGAGGTTGCGCACCTTGCCGTTGAGACGAGTGCCGACCGGATACTTCTCCGGCAGCATCATCCACGGATCCTGCTCCGTCTGCTTCATGCCGAGTGAGATCTTCTCCTCGTTCGGATCGACCTTGAGCACCACCGCTTCGATCGCCTCGCCAATCGAAACGAGCTTCGACGGGTGACGGACGTTGCGCGTCCAGCTCATCTCGCTGATGTGCACCAGGCCTTCGATGCCCGGCTCCAGCTCGATGAACGCGCCGTAGTTGGTGATGCTGACAACCTTGCCCGACACTCTAGTGCCGACCGGATACTTCTCCGCGACATCCTTCCACGGATAGCTCTGGAGCTGCTTGAGGCCGAGCGAGATTCTCTCGCGGTCCCAATCGATGTCGAGGACTTTGACTTCCAGCTCCTGACCGATGTGAACCATCTCGGACGGATGCTGAATACGGCCGTACGACATGTCGGTGATGTGGAGCAGCCCGTCAACGCCGCCGAGGTCGATGAACGCGCCGAAGTCGGTGATGTTCTTGACGACTCCCTTGCGCACCTGATCCTTCTGCAGCTCCTTCATCAGCTTCTCGCGCTTGCCCGCCCGCTCCTGCTCGAGGATCACTCGGCGCGAGACGACGATATTGCGGCGGCGCTTATTGAGCTTGATGATCTTGAAGTCGAAAGTCTGGCCGAGGAGCTCGTCGACGTTCGGGACGCGACGCAGCGCGATCTGCGATCCGGGGAGGAAAGCATCGACTCCCATCAGATCGACCACGACGCCGCCCTTGATCTTCTTGATCAGGGTACCGCGCACGGGCTCGTCGTTCTCGTAGGCGACGCGGATGCGCTCCCACACGCGCATGAAGTCGGCCTTCTTCTTCGACAGCACGACGGAACCTTCCTGGTCCTCGAGGTGCTCGAGCAGAACTTCGACTTCGTCGCCCGGCTTGAGATCGGGAAGATCCTTGAACTCTTC
Source organism: uncultured Gemmatimonadota bacterium (assembly GCA_946478895.1). The sequence goes on along the minus strand of CAMLDY010000154.1, from coordinate 410 downwards.
GAGAGGGATCGTCCCTTCGGATTTGAATCCGATGTCGAGGACGACCATGTTGTCACGGATATCGAGCACACGGGACTTGACGATTTCGCCCTCTTCGATCGAGGCCATCGTCCCGTTGTACATCTCCATCATCGTCTCGAGCTCGTCCTGCGAGTAATCGTCCTCGTCGTAGAGCTCGGGTCTCAGGTTGGCAAGCGGACGCAGCTGCGCCTTCTGCAGGTCGCGCTTCTCGCGCGCTGTCAGCGTCGTGCCGGTTTGGGTTGTTTGGTTGGGCGAGTCTATCATGTTGCTGGTTAAAGGGTTGAATACGTTCGAATCAAGCCTTTAAATGTAGACCGAGCACCCCCGTCGGTCAACGTCGAGCGTAGAGGACGGCTCGAGAGCCGCGGACTACTTGAGTCCCTTGGCGA
>CAMLDY010000153.1 GCA_946478895.1 uncultured Gemmatimonadota bacterium | reverse complement strand
CGAGATGTCTATTTCATATCACCGGACTGTCAATTCCTTATCACTTAAGCCCGTTTTCGGCCGGGAAAACACGCAGCGTCGGTTTACGACGCGCAATTCGCAATCGCGTGTTTGTCAGTGCGCTTCGGGTGTTTTCGGAATCCGCACCGCGCGAAATGCGTCGTAACCGACGGTGTTTTTTGACCTTTTCCCGGCCGGCTCGTCTTGAGGATGCGGTTGGAAAGTCTCCAAAGGGGAAATCAGCGGGAGCCGACAGATTGTTCGGTCCCGCTGATTTTTTTTTTGCGCTAGCTCCTACGCGCCGCCCCCCGGGAGAAACGCGCGCACGGCGTCGATGGTGTCCGCCTCTTCCGGCCGCTTGTCGGGGCGATAGCCCTTGACGCGCGCGAACCTCAGCGCGACTCCGCCCGGATACTGGCTGCTGCGCTGCACTTCGTTGAAGGCGACTTCTACGACGACTTCGGGCCGCACGTGGACGATGTGTCCTTCGCGACTAACCTCGCGCGCGAGGAATTCACGCGTCTGCCACTCGAGCATCTCGTCGGTCATGCCCTTGAAGGTCTTGCCGAGCATCACGAATCCGCCGCTAGCAGGATCGCGCGCGCCGAGGTGAATGTTGCTCAACCAGCCGTGCCTGCGGCCCGAGCCCCATTCTATCGCCAGCACCACCAGGTCCAGGGTACGCGCTTCCTTAACCTTTATCCACGCCGAGCCGCGCCTGCCCGCCGCGTACGGCGCCGACATCAGCTTTACCATCACACCCTCGTGCCCACTGGCTATTGCCTCTTTCTGGAATCGCGCGGCGTCTTCAGCGCTCCCGGTTACCACGCGCGGGACGCGCAGCGCCGGCGTCGTGATTCGCTCGAGTCGCTCCAGTCGCGTCGCCAGCGGCTCGTCGACGAGAGTCTCATCGTCGTGCAACAGCACATCGAAAAAAAAGGGCGTGAGCGGCAGCTCTTCGCGCAGCTTCACCACATCGATGCGGCGGCCGAACCGGCGCATGGTATCCTGAAACGAAAGCGGCCGTCCATCCGGCGCGAGGGCGATGACTTCGCCGTCGAGAATGAGGTCTCGCGCGGGGAGCGCTGCGACTGCTTCCACGACTTCGGGAACCGCCGCCGTGACGTCGTTCAGGTTCCGCGTATAAACCGCGACGCGATCGGCCTGCCGGTGCACCTGAATGCGCGCGCCATCGAGCTTCCATTCGACCGCGGCGGGAACACCCGCCGCCAGTGCTTCCGCCACGGTCGGCGCGGAATCGGCGAGCATCGGCTGCACCGGACGAAAGAGCTGGAGCTGATACTCGGCGAGGGCTTCTTCGCGGTTCTCGCCCAGCGCGGCTGCAGCGACGGTGCCAAGGTCGCCCGCCATCATCGCGGCGCGGCGAACGCGCCCCGAAGGCAGACCAGCGGCTTTCGCGACCGCCTCGAGCAGCACGCCCTCCAGCGCACCCTGCCTGACTTCACCGATCATCAGGTTGGCGAGAAAATTCTGCTCGTCGGCGGTGGCGCGCGAGAAGAGATCGTCGAGCATGCGCGCGCGCTCGACCACCGAGCGTTTGCCGGCCAGCGTCGAGAGCGATTCGAAAACTGTGTCGACGTCGCGCAGCTCCAGCGATGCGTTGGCGGCAGGCGGGCGGACCCGGGCCGACGAGACCGTCGCCCAGCCGACTTTGAGTTTGCCCTGCCGCGGCCAGCCGGTGAGGAATCCGACGGCGATCGGAACTTCGTCGGGCGCGAGCTGGCCGAGCAGCGCCGCCAGTCTGGAGATTTTTTCGAGACGCGCGGGCGTCCCCGCGACCGCCGCGGAGACGCGCACCATCTCTTCCAGCTTCATCTCACCTACTGCGGGCGGATGCTCCCCGCGCCGGCGGTTAGCGTTGTCGCGCGCGTCGACCGATCCTGGATCGTAAAGGTCGGCGTGATCAGGTCGGCCTCGCGTGCATTCGGCTCTTCTGGCACCGGCATCGGAATGGCGAGCCTATAGGTACCGTCGGCGACGTCTTTCGGAAGATGGAACTGGTGGACAACGGTCTGCTGGGGCTCGAGGAAGCCGAGCTCGCCGGGACACTTGCTCGAAGTCGCGGGAACGGTGACCCAGCCACCGCGGTCCTTTTTCTGGAGCTCCGTCGTGCAGAAGCCGTCGGGGAAGACCAGCTCCACCTCGCTCAGATTGGCGATGGTGACGTTGACGGGCTCACCCGGCAGGTACGATGCGTCGGGAACGTTGGCGGCTACTCGTCGTCCAGGGCCGGGATCATAAGGGCGAAAGGTTAGACAGCCTGTCGCCAACAGCGTGAGCGCGGCAACCGTGACAAGGTTCGCCTTCCCGAACAGCACCCGCATGATTCCCTCCCGAATGGATTCTCAGGAGGTACCTCAGCAATAAAATTGCCGTTGGGTTATGCGGCCCACGACGAGCCTAAGCTGGAGATTCGGCGGATCATTTGCCGAGAACCCGCCACACTCGGATCGTCGAATCGGGGACTACTGCCCGCCTTTCGGCGCTGCGGCATCGGGCCGCCACTGGAATTTCTGGAGATCGATTCGGCCTCTCTCATCGAAGCGAACGCCCTCCGCCTCGAGGAGCTTCCGCTGCCGGGCGCCGCTCTCGCCACCGACGCTGATCGCGCCCTGGGCGTTCACCACACGCTGCCACGGAAGCCAGCTCCCGGCCGGGAGCGCGTGCAGGGCGTAGCCCACCAGCCGCGCCTGGCCAGGAAGACGCGCAATGCGCGCGATCTGACCGTAGGTCGCAACCCGTCCGCGCGGAATCCGCGCGACAGCGTCATGGATGCGCTGGTGGGAGCGCTCGGCGGGATCGGGCGACATCGATTACGCGCCTCCCAGGTCAGAAACCCGCCACGCACACAACGACTTGTCGGAGTACGCGCCCCCTTCTTCGTCGCACTCCTCGACGATGGTCAGCACAGGCGCGGGAAGATTGAAGGGAGGCGCCTCGAAGTCGAGCGGCCGCCAGTCGCCGTCTTCCACATCTTCGTTGTCGCCGCGGCCGGGAAACGACGTCATCAGCACGTAGCGAAGGCCCGATCGCGTCACGTTCGCGAACACGGCGCGAATGTTGGCGTACGACAAGTGCACCAGACAATCGCGGCAGAGGAGAACGTCGGCGTCGGGCAAAACATCGCGCGTGACATCGAGCTGCACGAATTTTCGATTCGCGCTTCCCCACCGGTGCTCGTTGGCGGCGACGATTTCCGGAACGATGTCGCCACCGATGTAAGCGATCGAGCCGAGGTCGACCTGCTGCATCCAGCTGAAATCGCCGCACGGCACGTCGAGCAGAACGCGGGTGTCGAGCTCACGCAGCGCGCCGGGCAACGCAGCGCGCAGGGCCCGCGTGGAATCGAGACTGGAACCGACTCCGGACCGGGTGTCCGGATCGGACCAGAGATTGGTCTCGTAGATGCGCTGAAATCTCTCCCGCAATCCGAGGCTAGCCAGCTCCCGCGAATGCGCCGCGAACTGGCGCTCGGCCACGGTCTCGTCTCTGCGACGCCGGGTCATTGGACGGTACCGGCTAGGATCCGATCGTGAACCCGCTGTCGACGAACCATCCGGCGTACGACGCGCGCGCCACGTAGTCGCCGGGCAGGAGCTGATTGCCGAACGGATAGTCGCCGATCACCATGTCGAACACCTGCCGCTTCGTCTCGTTGGGAGCAAAGATCCGCTGGGATGGGTCGATTGCGATCTCGTGCTTCCCCGTCGAGCCGTTCGCGCCGCTAATCTCGACCGCGAAAGTCTCGTTCGCGGCGGTGGATCCCTGCGGGGTGATGGTCACCCAGTGGCTTGAGGTGTTGTGGGCGAAGACCGTGACGGTGAACCGGCCTTCGTCGATGCTCCGCAGCGGGGTGCCTGGCTGGACCTGGGTGGTAATCTGGATCGCATCGCCTGCGACCTCGAGCGGCGTCTCGGGCGGATTGGGATACGTCCCGGCCTCCTCGACACACGCTTCCTCGCAATCGACAGTGCCGGCGCATTTGCCGAGGAACTGATCGCGCTGGTGTCCGCCCTTCTGCAGCAGCGCGTGCAGCATCTCGTGCCTGACAGTCCCGCCGTCCAGCATCACCGTGCTCGTCAACACGATCCGGTTGCTGCCCGCGGTCCAGTATCCGGCGACGACCTCTCCGGTGCGAGTGTCGTGGACCTCCCGGTTGGTCTTGTACCAGGTCACAGCGCTGAGCGAGCCGTTCAACCCCGAGCAGGCCTCTGTCATCTGCCACCACGTCGAGTACACCGGCGGCGGCGTGAACAGCTCGGCGTCATCCGGAAGCCTGGGATCGACGATCCTGTCGCAGCCGTTCAGGCCGAGCGGAGTGGTGACGAGCGCGAGGATCGCGACCGCGCGGCGCATCGTACCGGGCCGTCGCGTGTTATTTGGCGCGGAACCAGTGCGGCGTGTCACTCCACTTCTCCGCGACGAAGAAATCCGGGGGCAGTGCGACGTCGCCCCGCCAGTCGGTGTAGTCCTCGGCCTGTCGGACGACGCCGCCCTCCATGATCGCGACGTGGGTCGCGAGCCATCCGCCGCCGACCGGCACGTACTTCTCGAGGCGAATGTCGTTCGGCTTGGCGCCCGGCGCCGGTGACAGCTTCACCAGCAACCGCACGGGCTGCAGGCGGTCGCGCTCGATCCAGAATTGCGGCGAGTCGAGATCGTCCGGAGACGTCGCGCCGACGACGAACACCGGCACTCCCTGCCAGGTGTCGGCGCGAACCTTCGACAGATCGAACGAATACGCCGCGATCTGTCTGAGGGTGGTGTCGACTGGCTGATCGTACACGCCGGCCACGAACGGCAGGAACGGATTTCCCGCCGCGATCGTTCGAGTCACCTTGCCCCCGCGCACGACGTAAAGAGAGTCGGCGGTGTAGAGCGCGCCGTTCCCCAGTGATGGATCTCCGAAATCGATGCGCAGCCGGTCGGGCGACTCGAGGGCTTCGTACCACGTTGACGTATCGAC
>CAMLDY010000152.1 GCA_946478895.1 uncultured Gemmatimonadota bacterium | reverse complement strand
ATCCCGCAGATCACGGCCAATCCGCAACGCACGTGGCGTGACCTGCTATTCGTCTGCGACGAGTACCACGCGTTCGCCACGGTCGGTGAGGTGGATCCGACTGGCGACGAGCGCACGTTCGCACTATCGCGCCAGGCACGGCTGATCCCGATTGTTGCCACGCAGAGCATCAGCTCGTTGCGCTCCGCCCTGCCTGGAGACGAGAGCTGGCGGACACTGCTGCAATGCTTCCGGACGAAGTTGTTCCTGGCGACGAGCGACGAGTTCACGGCCAGGAACGCCGCGGAGCTGTGCGGTCGGCGCGATCGGCTGAAGGCCCACTACAGCGTCTCGGAGTCCGGCCGTGATACGCACATCTCGTTTCTCACCGGACGTCCGACGTCAGCGTCTCAATCGTTGAGCGCGAGCAAGAGCTACGCGCCGCATCACGAGTACATTTTTGCGCCTCGTGTGTTCACACAGCTCCAGAATGCGCAGGCCATTGCTCTCCCGTATGACGGCATCAACCCGCTGCCGCCGCAGTACTGCTACTTGAAACCGCATTACCTGGACGTGCAGACCAGCTACTTCGAGCACCTGGAACGGGGTGCGATATGAGCAGCCTGGATCGCATTCTGCCGTTCCTGAAGCCGATCGAGGATCTCCTGGTCGATCCGGCCATCACGGAGGTGATGGTGAACGCCGGCGGGCGGCGGGTGTTCATTGAGCGGCGCGGCTCCATCGAGCAGGTCGCTGACAGGAGCCTGGAAATCAGGAATCTGACCGTCGCGATCAAGAACATCGCGCGGGCCTGCGGTGACGAGATCTCCGAGCGGCAGCCGATGCTCGACGCTCGGCTCGAGGATGGCTCGCGAGTGGCCGCAATGTTCCCGCCGTGTGCGGTCGACGGACCGACGCTCACCGTCCGGAAGTTCACGCATCGCTACGGGCTCGATGACCTGGTCGACGTGGGGACGCTGACAACGGAGTTGGCGGATACGCTCCGTGCGGCCGTATTGGCGCGCAGCAATATCCTCATCTCAGGCGGAACCGGCACCGGCAAGACGACACTCCTCAATGCAATCGCTCAGACGATTCCACCAGTGGATCGCATCGTGCTGATCGAGGAAACGTCCGAGATCCTGGTCGACAAGCCCAATCTCGTCCGGTTCGAGGCGCGTCGAGCGCAAGCACCGCTCGGCCAGGAAGAACCAATGCCCGCGGTGACCATCGCCGATCTCGTGCGGGCAACGCTTCGTCATCGTCCCGATCGGATCCTCGTGGGCGAGGTGCGTGGGCCGGAGGCGTTCGACTTGCTGCAGGCACTCAACACCGGCCATCTCGGGAGCATGACGACGATCCACGCGAACAACGCGGAGCAGGCGCTGACGCGGCTCGCGCATTGTGTGCTGACCGCGAACTTCGGCCTGCCGCACAGGAGTACGCGAGAAGCGATCACGCTGGCGATCCATCTCGTCGTGCACTTAGCTCGACAGGACGCCAAGCGCGTTGTGACAGAGGTCGTTCGGGTGCGGGGTTACGATCCGCAGAGTGATCGGTTCGTCGTCGAGCCCTGGTCTCCGGAACGAGCAGTTCAGGAAGGAGCGACCGTATGACCAGACACGCGAAGCTTGCGATCGCGATTCTTGTCGCGGCGGCTCTTTCCAGCTGTGGGAAGGAGTCGACACCCACCGCGCCGTCGGGGCAGACATCATTTCTGACAGGCACGTGGCACGGCACCGTCACGATTCAGGTCAATCCCGGTGACCCGAATCCGCCGGCGCCGATGACTGGCGAGATGACCTGGACGTTCGAGGTCGTGCCGGACACGAACCAGCAATCGCTGCGCGCCACGATCCACTCGACGCATCCATGGCTCACGATGGACACGACTGGATCGACCGCGCTGTCGCCGGGCAATACCCCGCCGACGCAGATCAGCACTCATGGCGAGTTCAACTCACCTCGCGGTTGTCGCGGCACATTCGGAAGCGTCGGGACTGCAGAGGCAACGAGGATAGAGGCGGACTTCAGCGGCACGGATTGTCAGCTCGCCACGTTCAGTGGCCGGATCGTGCTGATGAAGCAATAGGGCGCAGAACACGTCGGGTCGAGGATCGCCTGTACGGCGTTGTCGCGATCTAAGTGGTTGCGAATCTACAACGTCGATCTGCGTCATGACAGCCTCGGCGGTGTCGCCTCTGAGAGGAAAGGCGAGAGGGTCTCGCGGGCTGTCAACGGTGTCCTGACATCCGCGGCGGCCACGCATCTGGCGGTCTCCGATGTCCCAGCCGTCGCGTCGGCTACGGTGAACTGCGATGGCCGCTCGTCCATCGGTTCGGGCTCCCGTTGCGACCCGTCGCGCAAGATTCCACCCCTGAATCCGCGGGTGTCCACCATTGCGGTGCTCCTTCATGCCGCGCGCCGAGCCTTTTTCACAGATTCTTAATCTTCGCTCCTTAACGTGTTCATTGGACGTGGCGGACTCGCACGCGTAGAGCTTTTCGATTCCGTGTGCGTCGCCCGCCGCCATCAGGTTCGACTCGCGCCGGATGGCCTTCCGCCCGTGACTGTGGACGTCACAGTCAGGGTCTGTCTCGGAAGACGAGAAGGGATGTCTCAGGAGTCATGAGCGATCGAAGAGATGATTGGCCGGCACCTGAACACTCCGGCGATGTAGCGGGCACCCACACGGGGAATCGCGCCGTTGGACGTCGGCTCATTCTTCTAATATCTGCGAGCCTGGTGCTTGTTGTCGTGAGCCTTGCGAGCTACCAGTTCTTGAAGCCCAGACCCAAGGTTGCAGAGACGACACGCGCGTCCGTACCAGTAAGCATTGCGATCGCCACTCGACAGAACGTACCTGTCTATCTGACTGGCCTTGGCACGGTGCAGGCTTCATTCACTGTCGGCATTCGTCCCCAAGTCGATGGCACGCTGCGAGAAGTGTTGTTCACCGAAGGGCAGGATGTGAGGAAGGGCGACGTGCTCGCCAAGATCGACGCGCGCCTGTTCGAGGCCGCGCTTGATCAGGCGCGGGGACAACAAGCCGAGGACGCCGCCTTGCTCGCCACCGCCGAACGAGATCTCGCGCGCTTCACGGCGCTGGAGCAGCGTGGGATTCAAACGCGACAAAGCGTCGACCAGCAGCAGGCGAAGGTCGATCAACTGAAAGCGTCCATTGCTGCCGGTGAAGCTGCGATCCACACCGCGCAGACGCAACTCGACTACACGACCATCACGGCGCCAAGCGACGGGCGAATCGGTATCCGCTCGATCGACCCTGGAAACGTCGTGCACGTGTCCGACGCACAGCCGATCGCCGTCCTGATGCGGATCCGCCCGTCCGCCGTGCTGTTCACGGTGCCAGCGCGATCTCTCGACGACGTGCGCACCGCTCTGACCCGGGGGCCGGTCGAGGTCCTCGCATTCGATCAGGACAATCGCCGTGCTCTGAGCACCGGACGACTCCTCCTCGTCGACGACGCGGTCGATCCCGCCACCGGTACCATTCGCCTGAAAGCCATATTCGCCAATCAGGACGAAAAGCTGTGGCCGGGCGAATTCGTCAATGCGCGCCTGCTACTCCAGACGCTCAACGATGCGCTCGTTGTTCCATCCACCGCGGTTCAACGCGGCCCCTCGGGCTTGTTCGTGTGGGTCGTGACGTCGCAAGCCACGGCCGAATCCCGGCCGATCACAACCGGACCAACGACTGGCGATCTGACGGTTATCACTTCGGGCGTTGGCGACGGCGATCGCGTCGTGACGGAGGGCCAATACAAGCTGAAGCGCAATGCAGCGGTCACGGTCACATCAGGCCCGTCGTCGCGTCCCAGAGGCGGCAGGTGAATCTCTCCGCAGCATGCATCGAGCGACCGGTCGCCACGACACTGGTGATGGCGGCCCTGGCGCTCCTCGGCGTTGCCGCGTTTCCGCTCCTGCCAGTGGCACCCTTGCCGCAGGTTGACTTCCCGACCGTTCAAGTCACCGCGACGCTTGCCGGAGCGAGTGCCGAGACGATGGCATCGTCGGTCGCGACGCCGCTCGAGCGCCAGCTCGGTCAGATCGCTGGCGTGACCCAGATGACGTCGTTCAGCGCGCTGGGCGCAACATCGATCACGATCCAGTTCGATCTTGATCGCAACATCGACTCGGCGGCGCAGGATGTGCAGACGGCGATCACCGCCGCAAGCAAGACCCTGCCGCAATCGATGACGGCGCCGCCGACTTACAAGAAGCTCAATCCGGCCGACGCTCCCATCCTGGTCCTCTCGGCGAGCTCCGACACAATCCCGCTCATCACCGTCAACGAATACGCGAACAATTATCTTGCGCAGCAAATCTCGCAAGTGCCTGGCGTCGCCCAGGTGTCGCTCGGCGGCGAGCAGAAGGCAGCGATCCGTGTTCAGGTCGATCCGGCAGCGCTTGCCTCGCGCGGATTGACACTCGAGGAGATACGCCCCGTCCTCGTAAACGCCACGACCGACGCCGCCAAGGGCACGCTCGACACCGGCACGACGAGCTTCACGATCGTCGCCAACGACCAGATCACCGAGGCGTCGAAATTCGACGACGTCGTGCTCGCCTACCGCGATGGGGCCCCGGTCAGGGTGCGCGACGTTGGCCACGCCGTTTCCGCTCCTTCGGACAGAACCGCGGCTGCCTACGACAACAACAAACCGGCCATCCTTTTGACGGTCTATAAGCAGCCAGGCGCCAATGTCATCGACACCGTGGAGCGTATCAAGTCCCAACTGCCGCGTCTCTCGGTCGATATTCCGCCTGAGATCACGATTCGTACGGTTCTCGACCGAACGACCACCATCCGCGCGTCGGTGCGCGACGTCGAGTTTACGCTCGTTCTGACGGTCGGGCTCGTGGTGATGGTGGTCCTGGTATTCCTGCGCAGTTTGTGGGCAACGCTGATCCCGAGCGTCACCATCCTGCTCGCGCTGCTTGGGTCGTTTGCCGCCATGTACGTCCTCGATTTCAGTCTCGACAATTTGTCGCTGATGGCGCTGACCAT
>CAMLDY010000151.1 GCA_946478895.1 uncultured Gemmatimonadota bacterium | reverse complement strand
CGGGCCGACGTCTCGATCGGGCGAGCGGTGATCGAGCACGACGGGAGCGTCACGCCTGACCAGATCCGCGACGCCGTCGCGGTCGCCGGTTACGAGGTGACCGGATTCACCGACGATCGACGCAGTCTCCCGCTCGCGCCGTGAAGACTCCGACCCATAACACACCGATCCGGGAAGACGACGAGGCGAGCGTCGGAACTCTCCTTGCGCCCGACATTCTCGAGCTGCTGGAGGAAAATCCCGACGCCATCGGCGCCGAGACCGAGGAGCTGCACGCACGCGATCTCGCCGACGTAGCGCAGGCGCTGCCGCGCGAGATGGTCGCGCCGTTCCTGTCGGCGTTGCCGGTGGAGCGCGCGGCCGACGTCCTCGAGTACCTGAACGAGGAGTTGCGCACCGAAGTCCTCGAGACGATGAGCGTCCGCCAGGCGGCGGAGCTCGTCACCGAGATGACGCCGGACGATCGCGCCGACGCTCTCGAGGACCTCGAGGAGGAAACGTCGGAGGAGATCCTCTCCGAGATCCCGGCCGCCGAGCGCGCCGAGACGGAGCGGCTGCTCGCTTACGATCCCGATTCGGCGGGCGGTCTGATGACCACCGAGTTCGTCTCCGTCTCCGAGGATACGCCGGTCGATGAGGCGCTTGCCGCGGTGCGACGGATTGCCCGCTCCGAGCGCCTCGAGGCGATGAACACGATCTACACCACCGACGCCGCGGGCCGAGTGCAGGGGGTCATGTCGCTGCGCGAGCTGCTCGCGGCGCCGGAGGGCGGGAAAGTCTCCGACATCGCGTGGGAAGAAGTACAGACCGTTCCGATCACCGCCGACCGCGAGGAAGTCGCGCGCGTGACTCGCGAGTACGACCTGATGGCGGTCCCGGTGGTAGACGACAACGGCGTCATCCAGGGCGTCGTCACCGTCGACGACGTCATCGACGCGCTCGTCGAAGAGCACACCGAAGACGTCCAGCGCTTCGGCGGAATGGAAGCGCTCGACATGCCGTACACCAAGATCGGTTTCTTCTCGATGATCATGAAGCGCGCGCCGTGGCTCGCCGCGCTGTTCATCGGCGAGATGCTGACGACGATTCCGATGAAGCACTTCGAGGGCGAGCTGCAGCACGCGATCGTGCTCGGCCTCTTCATCCCTCTCATCATCAGCTCGGGCGGCAACTCCGGATCGCAGGCGACGTCGCTCATCATCCGTTCGCTCGCGCTGGAGGAAGTGCGGCTGCGCGACTGGTGGAAGGTTTTCATGCGCGAGCTGCCGTCAGGTTTCGTGCTTGGCATCATCCTTGGCATCATCGGCGCGATTCGAATTCTGGTGTGGCAGTACTTCGATATCACCGGCGGCTACGGCCCGCACTACGTCCTGATTGCGATCGCGATCGGGATTTCGTTGGTCGGCGTCGTCACCTTCGGATCGATTATCGGGTCGATGCTGCCCTTCGTGCTGCGCCGACTCGGCTTCGACCCCGCCAGCGCCTCCGCCCCCTTCGTCGCAACGCTCGTCGACGTGACGGGGATCACGATCTACTTCTACGTTGCGCTACTTCTTCTTCGCGGAACGCTGCTCTAGCGGGCTCGGATTCTGAGCCCTCGTAGCGTCGGCTGGCACCCCTAGTCCAAAAGGTGGCAGGTGGGAGACGTGGTCAGAGGCACAGGTATCAGTTTATCCGGCGCATTCCATAGTGGCGTGACGCAGCGAGAAGGCGAGTATGACAACTCCTAACTGTGCACCTCTGAGCGCCTCTCCCACCTGCCACCTTTTGGACTAGGGGTGCCAGTGTGCGGCGGAGTCCCTGCCCTGGAGCCCTGCACACTGGAGACTATGCCCTGCTCGAGCCAGGCGTGCTCGCCGCGCAGCACCTCCATCGCAACCTTGTAGAGCGCGGGATCGTTGGGCCCGAACAGCTCGTCGAAGTGCCGCTGGATGCGATCGCGCGCTTCAATGCAGAACGCATTGGCAAGGGTGAGCGCCTCGGGCCGGCCCTGCTTTGCGAGCATCTGCGCGCGCGAGCAGGCGGCGGACATCGCGAAAAGCTCGGCGCCTATGTCGACGGCGCGAAACAGCACCATCTGCTTTCGCTCCAGCTTGGGACCGAAGCGCACCATCGCGTGGAAGATCGAGCGGCCGAGGTGGCGCGTGGTACGCTCGATGTAACGGACGTGGCGCGCGAGCTTGCCGAATTCGCTGTAGCGCCGGAATCGCGACGCGTTCAGCCAGCGCGACGGATACCACGTGAGATAAAACGGCGTCGCATTCGCCATCGCTGACAGCTTCTCCTTCAGCGACGAATCCGGATTCACAATGTTGAAGGCGAGCTTGAAGTGATAATCGACCGCTTCGCGCGCGATGAACAGCCGCATGATCTCCGACGATCCCTCGAAGATCAGATTGATGCGGAAGTCGCGCATCGCTCGCTCGACCGGGATTGGCGCCTCGCCCCGCCGCGCCAGCGACTCCGCCATCTCGTAGCCGCGCCCGCCGCGGATCTGCATCGTGTCGTCGATGATCTTCCAGCCGGCCTCTGTGTTGAACAGCTTCGCGATCGCCGCTTCCAGTCTGATGTCGTAGCCACCCTTCTCGTAGAGCGCGGCCGACAGCTCGGCGACTGCTTCCATCGCGAAGGTATAGGCAGTCATGCGAGTGATCTTCTGCGCGACTGCCTCGTGTTTCCCGATGGGTTGGCCCCACTGCACCCGCTCGTTTGCCCACTTGCGGGTGATGCCGACCATCTGCTTCCCAGCGCCGGCGCAGCCGGCGGGAATCGTGAGACGGCCGGTGTTCAACGTGATCAGCGCGAGCTTGAGGCCCTTGCCTTCCTCCCATAGGATGTTCTCGCGCGGCACTTTGACGTTCGCGAACCGGATTACGCCGTTCTCGATCGCCTTGAGTCCCATGAAGCGCAGGCGATGCACGACTTCGACGCCCGGCATCGATGCTTCGACGATGAACGCCGTGATTTGCTTGCGGGGCCTGCCGTCGACAACCTTGTCGGGCGTCCGCGCCATCACCACGAACAGCTCGGCGCGGGTGCCGTTGGTGCACCACAGCTTTTCGCCGTTGATGATGAAGTACTTGCCGTCTTCGGTGGGTGTCGCGCTGCAGCGCATGTTGGCCGGATCTGAACCCGCATCGACTTCAGTCAGCGCGAACGCCGAGATCGCGCCCTTCGCCAGGCGCGGAAAATATTTGCGCTTCTGCTCTTCGGTGCCGAATAGTTTCAGGGGCTGAGGAACGCCGATCGACTGAGCAGCCGACAATAGCGCTGTAAGCGATCCGTCCTTGGACGTCACCATCTCGATCGCGCGGATGTAGCTCATTTGCGACAGGCCGAGGCCACCATACTCTTTCGGAATCTTGATTCCGAAGGCGCCCATGTCGCGGAGCTCCTGCACCAGGGGCTCGGGGATCTCGCCGGTGCGATCGATCTCCTCGGAATCGACCCGCTCCATGAACGCGCGCAGCTTGTCCATAAACGGCTTGGCGCGAGCTTCTTCGGCCGCGTCGTTGGGCGGGTGCGGATGGATGAGATCGAGCCGGAATCTGCCGAGGAAGAGCTCGCGCACGAAACTCGGGTGCGCCCATTCGGTCTCGCGCGCGGCCTCCGCTACGTCGCGCGCTTCCTTTTCGCTTACGGCACCTGTTGCATCGGGACTCATGTGCGCCTGAGGAAGATCACTAACCCAACAATAGCTATCGCCGCAAACGAAAACCACTGGATGGCATAGCTGCGGTGCGGCCCTTCGCTGAGCGGCGCTTGTTCGACTCTTGGCGGCGCGCTTGGCGACGTCGACGAGTCCGTTAGCACGACGTAGTAATTCGCAATCGGGTATGGAAAAACCTTCTGCAGCTCGGCCCGGTTGAGTCGACGGAACGATCGGGGTCGCGCCGGATTCGGCGGCTCGGCCGGCGCTTTCGTGGGGAAGGTTTCGACGAATCCGTTTCCGTCGACTGTATCGCCTTCGCGCCACGGTCCCGGGTCGAGGGTCGTGCCGTCCGCCGAGTACACCCAGCCGCGATTGACCAGGACGGCGGTGTCGTTCTTTGCGCGCAGCACTGGAGTGAGGATGTTTACGCCGGGCGAACCATCACGACCGCGCAGGGTGTAGATGATTTCCTGGCCGTAGTCGTAGATGCCTTTGACGCGGACGCGCCGGAAGTGCGCGAGTGCGGTGTCGGCGGGCAGCGCGTCGAGATTTATCTCGGGCGCGAATCGGCGCGAGGAGAGGAGCTGGTTGGCGCGTTGGCGGGTGTGGAGGCGGGAGAGCTGCCAGAAGCCGAGTGAGACGAAGACGATCGCAAGGCAGATCGCGACGGCGCTGAGGATCCATTTTCGGAGGGTCACGTGCGAAATATCGCTGGTGCGCGGCGCGGGCGTAGATTCGCTCGGACAGCTTCCAGCCTAAGCTGCGAGCGGCCCGCTGAAAGCGGCCAGCCGTTAGCTGAAGGCGTCGGCGACTGTACTACTCGCATCCTGGGCCGGCATGATGTCATGCGACTTAGTACGATGACGATCTGCGCGCCCCCGGCTCGCAGGTTTAGTGCGTGAGTGACTACAAAAGGCTCCACGTTTGGCGGAAGGCGCACGCGCTTTCGATCAACGCGCACCGGGCTGCGATCAGCATCAGGGGGACCGAGTACGCGTCCTTGCGCAGCCAGATCATCCGGTGCGCAATGTCGATTCCGACGAACATCGTTGAGGGTCGGGAGCAGCGGTCAGAGGCAGGGTTCGCGCGCTATCTCCGGATCTCGCTGGCCTCGACGTCGGAGTTGGAGTACCACCTCCGCGCGGCAATGGATATCGGCGGTCTGGAAACGGCGGCCCACGAATCCCTCGCCCCCCAGGTCACCGAAGTCCGCATGATGCTCCACGGTCTCCTCCGCCGCCTGGAATCAGCCCCGCAGAAAACCAGTACGCCACACCGACCAGTCCCGTCGTAGGCAGCTGGTCGCGGGCGGCTTCCAGCTGGCCACTCGCAGCTTAAGCTGGCAGCCCCGCCGAATCCCCCTGCGGCCTCAGCCCGTCAGATGCTCGATTGGAATATCGACGCGCCCGGTATAGTACCGATGCTTGTCGACCCACCACGCCAAAGGCACGAACACCCAGATGCCAAGCGC
>CAMLDY010000150.1 GCA_946478895.1 uncultured Gemmatimonadota bacterium | reverse complement strand
AGTGGCAGCAGCGAAGGAATCCCGTCTCCGACGACTATCGCCTGCGCGAGAACTCGCAGCCCAACCTCCAGATCCGCCTCGTTCCGCGCGTGAACGACGGCCAGCGTCTGGCCCTTCGCAACCCGGTTCCCGGGCTTCGCGTCGACAACGAATCCAACCGCGGGATCGATCCGATCCTCCATTTTCGTGCGCCCGCCCCCGAGCGCGATGATCCCGTATCCGATCGCGCGTGGATCGACCGACTGAATAATCCCGTCGCGCTCGGCTGTGAAGACCGCGGTGTACGGCGCCAACGGTAGCCTCGATGCGTCGCGCACGACCTCCGGATCCCCGCCCTGCGCTTCGATGATCTCCTCGAACTTCCGCAGCGCGCTCCCCGATGCAATCGCCTCGCGCATCATCGCGTGTGCGGCCTCGAGCGTCGAAGCGACGGTCCCCTGCACCAGCATCCGCGCGCCGAGTGCAAAGGTTACCTCGATCAGATCGCCTGGCCCGCCACCCTTCAGCACGTCGAGGGCTTCGGCGACCTCGAGGGCGTTGCCACAGGCAGAACCAAGCGGCCGGTCCATCGCGGTGAGCAACGCTACCACCGGGCAGCCATGGCTCGCGCCGAGGTCGATCATCGCCTTCGCCAGCGCGAGGTCGTCGTCGAGCTTCGGCAGGAACGACCCCGAGCCGCGCTTGATGTCGAGAATGAGCCCGGTCAGGCCTTCCGCCAGCTTCTTGCTCATGATGCTGGCGGCGATCAGGGGAATCACTTCGACCGTCGCCGTCGCGTCGCGCAGCGCGTACATCTTCCGGTCCGCTGGCACCATCTCGTCGGTCTGACTCAGCATCGCGCAGCCGATGCGCGCGATCTGGCGCTCCGCCTGCACCATGGTGAGCGATGCTCGAAAGCCGGGAATCGATTCCAGCTTGTCGAGTGTCCCGCCGGTGTGCCCCAGCCCTCGTCCCGACATCATCGGCACGGCGACCCCGAGAGATGCTACGAGCGGCGCCAGGATCAGCGATGTCTTGTCGCCGACTCCACCCGTCGAGTGCTTGTCGATGCGGGCGCTACGGAGACGCGAGAGGTCGAGCTTCTTCCCGCTATCGAGCATCGCCTGCATCAGCGAGCTCATCTCCGTCGCATCCAGTCCGCGAAAATAGATCGCCATCAGCAGCGCCGACATCTGGTAGTCGGGCACTTTGCCGGCCGCGTAATCCATCACCAGCTCGCGGATCTCGCCCGTCTCCAGGCGGCCGCCATCGCGTTTGCGTTCGATAAGCCGGGGTACGATCATTTACCGTCGGCCGGGGTAATTGTACGGAACAACACCCACCTCGTTTGGAGTCTCAAATGCGCGCTCTTCAATACCTGTCAGCCGGAATGCTGTTCGCCGCATCTCTGGCCGGCGCTCAGACCGCCGCCGATCATGTCGCGCTCGGCGACAAAGAATATGTCGCCATGAACGCTTCCGCTGCGCTTCAGCATTATGAGGAGGCGCTCAAGCTCGACCCCAGGAACTACGAGGCACTGTGGAAGGCGTCGCGGTCGGCGGTCGATCTCGGCTCCTACGAGGCGAACGACAAGCGTCGCGAGGACTACTTCAAGAACGCCGAGCTGTACGCGCGCCGCGCCGTCGAAGCAAACCCGGGCGACGCGGAAGGCCATTTCAATCTCGCGCGGGCGCTCGGCAAGAATGCACTGACCCAGAGCCCCCGGGCACGCATCAAGTACGCCAAGGATGTCCGCGAGCACGCCCTCGAGTGTCTGAAGATCAGCCCGAACCACGCCGGCTGCCTGCACGTGATGGGCATGTGGAACGCGGAAGTGATGCGGCTCAGCGGGTTCACCCGGATGATCGCGAAGAATTTCCTCGGCGGAAAGATCTTCGACTCGGCGAGCTGGGCGGAGGCGAAGCGTTACATGGAAGCCTCGGTCGCGAGCGAGCCGGATCGGATCGTCCACCACGTGGATCTCGCCGGCGTCTATCGCGACATGGGCGACAAGGCGAAAGCGCGCGCGGAATGGCAGGCGGCGATGAAGCTGCCCAACACCGACTACAACGATCGCCACTTCAAGGCGGAGGCCGACGCCGGACTGCGCGCTGACTAGTCCTTGAGGACCTCGGTCAACTCCTTGTTTTCTTCTTCCCTCTCCTCGGCCGCTCTCTCGAGCTCCGCGGCGAGCTGATCCCACACGTCGTCGTCGTCGCCGCGCAGGCGGCGAACGCGACGGCCGATGCGCTCGCGAGTCTCGTCTCCGCTCGCGGGAGCCCACAGAAGTGCGGCGCTAGCGCCAAGGATCGCTCCGACGGCAATGCCCGCGGCGAACAGCCCGATATTGTTCCAGTCGGGGACTGTCTCGCCGGGAAATCCATCTGACTTTGGCTGGGGAATCGACCCGGGCGGAGGCGCTTTGGGAACCGAGGAAGTGGTTCTGGGCGGGCCGGTAAAATTGACCATGGAAGCCTGGCTCAGGGGATGGTAAGAAATTTGCCCTGAACCCACCCAGCAATAGCCGTGCGAGGCCACTGAATGAGCAGTTCAGGTAAAATGGTATTACTGGTTGAAGACAACGAGGACAATCGTATTGTCTATTCCACCATCCTGAAGCACTTTGGGTACGAAGTAACCGAAGCGCTGAACGGAGAGGAAGGAATAGCGAAAGCCCGGTCAGAGAAGCCCGACCTGATCCTGATGGACATCTCCATCCCGATCATCGACGGCTGGGAGGCGACCCAGGTGCTCAAACACGATCCCTCGACGAAGCAGATTCCGATCATCGCGCTAACCGCCCACGCCCTCGCATCCGACCGCGAGAAGGCGATGGAGGTCGGCTGCGACGGGTATCTGGCGAAGCCGTGCGAGCCGAGGGCAGTAGTCGCGGAGGTGCAGAGGTTCCTCGGCAAAAACAATGGAGCGTAAAGACAAGAAGAAGATTCTCGTCGTAGACGACCACGAGGACAACATCGAGCTGCTCCGCGCGCGCCTCGAAGCGCGGGGCTACGAAGTCTTCGGCGCCAACGACGGACAGGCCGCGCTGGACCAGGTCGAGAAAGTTTGCCCGGATCTCATCCTCCTCGATGTCATGATGCCGAAGATGGATGGGATGGAGGTCGTGCGGCGGCTCAAGGCGAACGAGAACCTGCCGTTCATCCCCGTCATCATGCAGACCGCGCTCGATTCGACCGAGAACAAGGTCGAGGGTCTCGACGCGGGCGCCGACGACTACATCACCAAGCCGATCAACTTCGCCGAGCTCGAGGCCCGCGTGAATTCGCTGCTGCGCATCCAGGCGCTGCAGTCGGCGCTGGCATCACGCGAGAAAGAGCTGTCGGAGCTCAATGGCAGGCTGCGGCAGATCTCGCTCACCGACGGTCTGACCCAGGTCGACAACCGACGCGCGCTCGAGGAGCGTCTGCACGACATGTGGCAGCATTCGATTCGCCTGCACGAGCCGATCGCGGTCGTGATGTGCGACATCGACAAGTTCAAGAGCGTGAACGACACCTACGGCCACCAGGCCGGCGATTCGGTGCTCAAGGAATTTGCCCAGCTCCTCAAGGCCGAGGCGCGCGAGATCGACCGGGTGGGACGCTACGGCGGTGAGGAGTTTCTGCTCATTCTGCCGGGCACGGTCCTCGACGCGGCCGTCACCTTCGCTGAGCGGCTGCGGGAGAAGGTGGAGAAGCATAACTTTACCTATGCGGGCGGCACGCTCTGCCGCACGATGAGCTGCGGGGTCGCCGCGGCGCCGCACCCGCGAGTGAAGGATCAGGAAGCGCTCCTGAGAGCGGCCGACGAGGCTCTCTACGTCGCCAAGGAGACGGGGCGCAATCGCGTGATCCGCTTCGACGGCCCTGACTTCAACGCACATACGCAGAGCAAAGGAAACGACTCGTCGGATGGCGAAAAGCAGGTCAAAGGCAACGGAGCAGCAAACCCCGGCGGTCCCGGCTCACCCCCCAGAGCAACCGCGTCGTCAGACGGCCCAAGGGCCACAGCTTAACCGCGCCGCCGAGCTGCGCGCCGTCCTCAATCGCGCATCCCACGAGTACTACGTTCTCGACCGTCCATCCCTGTCGGACGCCGAGTACGACAAGCTGTTTCGGGAGCTGCAGGCGCTGGAGAGGAATTTCCCGGAGTGTCTGAGCCCCGACTCTCCGACACTCCGTATCGGGGCCGAGGTTCAGAGCCAGCTCGCCAAGCACGAGCACCTGCGCCCGATGCTCTCCCTCGACAACGCGTTCGACGACGAAGAGCTCCGCGCCTGGGAAGAGCGCCTCGTCCGGATGGTGGGCGACGATCTCGCGAAGTCGGGATACACCGCCGAGCTCAAGATCGACGGCACCGCGGTCGCGCTGACCTACGAGAATCAGGTTTTCTTGATGGGGGCGACGCGCGGCAACGGCACCATCGGCGAGGACGTGACGGTGAATCTCCGCACGGTCCGCGATGTCCCGCTCCGGCTCCATTCGAGCGCGCCCAAAGGACGAATTGAAATTCGCGGCGAGATCTACTTCCCGTTCGATCGGTTCGAGGAGATGAACGAAGCGCGCGCCCGGGCCGGTGATGCGCTGTTCGCCAATCCACGCAACGCCGCCGCGGGTAGCTTGCGGCAGCTGGATCCGGCGATCACGGCGTCACGTCCGCTTCGGTTCTTCGGCTATTCGGTGGCCGTTCCAGATGGCGAGGAGCTTCCTTTCGCCACACAGACGGAGCTGCTCGACGCTCTGACCGAATGGGGCGTTCCAGTCGCACCGCATCGCAAACGGGCGAAGACCCTCGCCGACGTCGAGAAGTGGGCGCACGACCTCGAGCACAAGATCCGCGGCGAGCTGAACTTCGCGATCGATGGTGGCGTCGTGAAGGTCGATTCGCTGCGACTCCAGGAGGAGCTCGGCGTCGTCGGCGGGCGGGAGCCGCGCTGGGCGATCGCCCGCAAATTCGCGCCCGACATCGCCGAGACCAAGCTCCTCGCCATCGAGGTGAACGTTGGACGAACGGGAGCGATCAATCCGTTCGCCGTCCTCGAGCCGGTGGAGATCGGCGGCGTAATCGTCAAGCTCGCGACGCTCCACAACGAGGATCTGATCGTCGCCAAGGATCTGCGCGTCGGCGATTGGGTGCAGCTCAAACGCGCCGGCGAAGTGATCCCGCAGGTGATCGCGCCGATTCCCGACAAACGCACCGGCAGCGAAA
>CAMLDY010000149.1 GCA_946478895.1 uncultured Gemmatimonadota bacterium | reverse complement strand
GCTCTGGCGGTCGCCGCGGGGACGCTGCTCACCCAGCTCGCGACCCTTTTCAAGCTTGTCTATGGCATCGTCCGACCGTAAACCGGGGCCGACTGCGATGCTCGGCGGCGCTGGCACAACTATATCTCACTAGCGTTCAAGGTTTAACGGAGAGATATCGCATGAAAGAAATCAAGCACCTCAATGTCGTCATCACCGGCGCCAGCTCCGGCATCGGCGCAGAGCTCGCTCGGCAGC
The DNA here is from genome assembly GCA_946478895.1 of uncultured Gemmatimonadota bacterium. The sequence continues at coordinate 4,955 of CAMLDY010000149.1, read as the reverse complement.
TGGCAAGAGCGGGCGCGCGCGTCGCCCTGGTCGCCCGCCGGGAGGATGCGCTTCGCGAAGTCGCGAAGGCCTGCGGTGACCGCTGTTATCCCATCGTCGCCGATGTCACCGTTCGCGACGAGGTGAAGCGCGTCGTGCGGGATGTCGTCCAGCACTTCGGGCACGTGGACGTCTGGGTCAACAATGTCGGGCGCGGTATCACCCGCATGCCCACGGAGCTTACCGACGCCGACGTCGATGACATGATCAGCGTCAACGTGAAGTCGGCGCTCTACGGAATGCAGGAGATCCTGCCGCACTTTCGCGAGCGCGGGCGCGGCCAGATCGTCAACGTCTCCTCCATGCTCGGTCGCCTTCCGTTCGCCACCATGCGCTCGGCGTACAACGGCGCCAAGCATTTCCTCAATGCGATTACCACGAACTTCCGCGACGAGCTGCGTCAATCGGCGCCGGGAATCGAGGTCACGCTCGTCTCACCTGGCGTCGTGCGCACCGACTTCGGTCTCAACGCGCTGCACGGCGGGATGGATTCGCGCCAGTTCCCGCAGTCGCAGAGCGCCGAGGAGGTCGCGGCGGTGATCGTGTGGGCAATTCGTACCGGAAAGAGCGACGTCTACACGCGCGTAGGTGCGAAGCAAGGAGTAGCTGATTACTTCTCGCGGAACGGTGAGGACCCTGAGCAGGCTGCCACTGCGTGAGCGACCCACGCACCGCCTGAGCGCCCATTCGATTGGCCGACTGCTGCGCTGATTTAGCTCGGGGGCCGGGTCACATCCCGGCAGTAATCGACGACGGTTTGAATCCCCAGAACGTCAGGTAGACACCGAGCGAGAATTCCCAAACGGCGATTGGGAACGCAGCGACCGCGGCGAGCGGACTCACCGCTTCAAGGAAGCCAAGCAACACCGCGAACCACGACACGACGAGCAGAGCCGCTCCGATAAATCCGAGCGAGGGAAGCCAGCGCGGTACCAGCCGCGACTGGTACAGGAGCGAGCCGAGCAGCACGCCGTTGATCGCGGGAATAAAACTCTGGGCGAAGAAGAACGTCCACTTGTACTGTGCGGCTAGGCCCTCAGCCGCAGCCAGCGCATCGGCTCCCGCGCCCGCCTGTCTCAAGCTCACGATCGACATGAGGCTGACGATGCCGACATAGATCGTCGCGGCCTCCAGAGTTCGTGAAGCGACGAACCCCACCGCCCGTGCCTGGCCTTGTCGCCTGACCACGGGGTACAACGTCACAGCCGTTCCGATCCCCGCGAGAGCGACGATCATCTCGAGCAGTACGCCGAGTATCACCGGCGAGTCAGGGCCTGCACTCGTGACGTAGTTCGGCCCTCGCACCGAGCGATAGAGCGCGAGGGTAGGGATCGACACGAAGGTGAGCAGGTAAAAAATGCCCGCGGCCAGCGAATATTTGCGCAGCGAGCTCATCGTGAGTTCTTCGCGGTCATAGCGTCATTGTTCGCCAAGACAAGACAGCTTCAACGAATCACCACGACCGGCAGTGCGGGGCGCAAATCAGTCCGTGAATTCCTGACACCACCGTCGATGTAGATCTCGAGGAGTGGGTCTGACGCGATCCGCGTCTCGACCGCGGCCGGTCCGACGCGGCCCAGAGTGCTCGGCTGCTGCTCGATGGTCCCATAGAGTCGCACCGCGGTGATTTTACGTCCGCCACCTGGATGATTCAGTAACTCCGGTGACCGCTTCCGCACTCGATCGATCCAGGTCGGGACGGCGGCGCCGGCTGGAACCACGAACAGGTCAACGGCGAGGGAATCGGCCCGCTGATTCAGGATCTCGTATGCCGCGGTTGCGTCGATCCATGGCGCGGGCTCGCGCGCAATCGGGAACGTGAACTCCGACACTTCGCCCGGCAATCGCCGCAAGCCGATGCCGAACGGGCTGTGTCGGCTGACTCTCCACGACTGCGCGTCTCGAAACTGTCGGGCGGCCGCGGCATGGTCCGGCGTCACCGATAAGGTGCTGTCGAGCCACATCAGCTCGATGTAGGCGTTGTCGAGGAAAGCCGCTACGGAAGTCGTCCCTTCGCCATCGTGTTTATTGGGTGGCGTAATGTGGAATCCGGCAGTCTGGAGAGCGGCTATCTCCTTCACGCCTCCGGGCTGCACCACGACGTACACGTGATCCAGCTCCAGGCGCGGGCTCTGCGCCGCGATTGCCGGAGCAACGGCGCAGCTTGCGAGCAGGATCCGTCCGACTAGGCTTCCAGCGCTTCGACCCGAACGGCCGTCCCGTAGCACAGTACCTCCGTTACGCCTTTCATCAGCTCGTTCGCATCGTAGCGGATGCCGATCACTGCGTCGGCGCCCGCGAGATGCGCCTGAACCAGCATCGTGTCGAACGCCTGCCTGCGCGTTCGCTCGGCGAGCTCGGTAAAGAGCGAGATGTTGCCGCCAAAGATGCTCTGCACGCTGGCGCCGACGGTCCCGAAAACGGAACGCGACCGGACGACGACGCCGCGCACAACGCCGAGGTTATCGACGATTCGGAATCCAGGCACGTCGAAGCCGGTCGTCGTCATGTTGGACGGGATGTCTGCGGCCTGCGATTGAATGATGGAAGGCATGGTTGCGTTTGCCGTTGATTGGTTATCGCGCCACGGCTTCGCCGCGCACCGCCGCCTCGATTCTGGCGACGTCGATCTTCTGCATTTCCATCATCGCGTCGAAGGCGCGTTTGGCGACTTCGCCACCCTTTGCCATTGCATCGGTCAGGACGCGCGGCGTGATCTGCCACGACACGCCCCATTTGTCCTTGCACCAGCCGCACGCACTTTCCTGCCCGCCGTTCCCGACGATCGCGTTCCAGTAGCGGTCAGTCTCGGCCTGGTCGTCGGTGGCGATCTGAAAGGAGAACGCCTCGCTCTGCCTGAAGGTGTCTCCACCGTTGAGGCCCATGCACGGGATGCCGCAGACGGTGAAGTCGACCGTCAGAACGTCGCCCTTGTTTCCGCCTGGAAAGTCGGAGGGCGCGCGGTGGACCGTGCCGACCTTGCTGTCGGGGAAGGTCCGGGCGTAAAAGCGCGCGGCCTCTTCCGCGCCTTTGTCGTACCACAGGCAGATCGTGTTCTTGTTCATCGTTTCTCCTTGTATGCTGGTCAGCGTTGCTGTGGAGACAGTGTTTCAAGCCGAGCTTGGTATAACCCCGCATCGGTAACGTAACGCCGGAACGCCCGATCCAAGAGGGGCGTTCAACCCAGCCAACCTTGCGCGCCCCGCATGTTTGTATTAAATACTGAACCATATGGTTCAGTATGGGACGGCCCGGCTGGATACTTCGTTCGCCGCTCTATCGGACCCCACCCGACGTGGGGTTCTGGAGCAGCTCGGGCGGGCCGACGCTTCGATCACGGACCTCGCCGACAAGTTCCAAATGACCCTCACGGGCATGAAGAAGCACGTCGGCGTTCTGGAACAGGCGGGGCTCGTCACCACGAAGAAGATCGGGCGCGTACGAAAGTGCCAGCTGGGCCCCCGCCGGTTGGCGGAGGAAACGGCGTGGCTCGAGAGGTATCGCCGGCGCTGGGACGAACGCTTCGACGAGTTGGACAAGGTTGTGGAGGAAATCACCCGAAAGGAGAAGAGCGATGAGCGCAAGAATCGAAAGTAGCCCCGCCGCCGTGAAGAACCGCACCACGGTGGACCGGACATCGGACCGCGAGGTGGTCGTGACGCGGACCATCAACGGCCCGCCACGGATCGTGTTCGAGGCGTTTACGAAGGCCGAACTGTTCAGGCGATGGTGGGTGCCCAGGTCGCTTGGAATGAAACTGCTGTCCTGCGAGATAGATGCTCGGGTGGGAGGCAAGTATCGATTGGTATTCGACCACTCGCCCGAGCCTCTCGCGTTTTTCGGCACCTATATCGAGGTGAAGCCGCATTCGCGCCTCGCGTGGACCAATGAGGAAAGCGGCGAGGCCGAGTCTGTGACCACGGTGACTTTTGAGGAGAAGGGCGGCAAGACGCTGGTGGTCCTGCGCGAGAAGTATCCGTCGAAGGAAGCCCTCGACGCGGCGGGAGGTGCAACCGATGGAATGGGCGAGCAGTTCGATCAGCTGGACGAGCTTCTCGTCACCCTGGGCGAGAGCTCGGGACAGTAACAGAGAGGTTGGATCTCGCGGTCGCCCGATAGTCCCGCCACACGCTGGCCGGGGCTATCGGACGCAGTCGCGAACGTTCAATCGCCGAGACGCACGTGGCACCGACTCACCGGATCCAGGTTCCGAGACGTCGCCACCGGATGGCGGTAACGGCGCGAAAGTAGTCGAGGCCGGATTCGGTGTCGTACGAGTAGTAGACGAACGTCGGCGTGCCACGCAGGTTGGCGCGCGGGACGGGGCCATAGTATCGGCTGTCGACGGAGTTGTCTCGGTTGTCGCCCATCATGAAGTACGTGCCGTGCGGCACGATGACCGGCCCCCATTCATGCAGACTCGGCGCGGCGATGGGCGGCCCGAAGCGAGAGCCCTCGAGCTCGATTCCGTGTTGCCACGAGAAAATGGGCTGCGCCTGGTCGGCGATCGAGTCTGGAAGCACGAATGAATTCGGCGATGCGACCGGGGCGCCGTTCACGAACAGCTGCCCGTGGCGCATGAGCAGAGTATCGCCGGCGACGCCGACGATACGCTTCACGAGGGTCGGCGTTACCTCGTCTGGCGAGATTCGAATCGCGGGGTCCTGTGGTGGCGAGACGAAGACGGCGATATCTCCGCGCCTTGGTGTGGCGTAGCCGGGCAAGGACAACTCGGTGAACGGGATGTGTGGGCCATACCGAAGCTTGTTGACGAACAGTCTATCGCCTACGAGGAGTGTCGGTTCCATGCTACCGCTCGGGATGCGATAGGCTTCCGCGATCAGTTGCTGTGCCCCAAGGAAGATTGCGATTATGGGCAGGACGCCGATGATTTGCGCACGGACGCGGGCCGCGAG
>CAMLDY010000148.1 GCA_946478895.1 uncultured Gemmatimonadota bacterium | reverse complement strand
CGCATCGGCTTGCGGACGCCAAGCCAGCAGGACGAAAGGAATGCCTCGAAGATCTGCGCGATTCCGAACGACTCGATCCGGTGGATGTTGAGCTCCTCGGATTCGTTGTTGAGAGTCATCAGGGTGAAGCGCGAGTCGGCGGAGAGAGCGCGCGCGATGCCGATGGTCGAATCGTTGGGAACGCTCTGGGAGTACATGAAGTCGGCGAACTCGCTGCGCGAGAACGGGCGGTCGATGTAGAAAACGGCGAGATCCAGATACTCGTCGAGGGTGATCTTGCCTTCCTCCCATTCGCCCACCACTTCCTCGTGGCGCCACTGGAAATCCTCGGCGTCTAGCCCGAAGCGCTCGACCGCGCGCTGGCGCTCGCCCCGGTCCCAGCCGTTCGAGCCGAGCACGCCTCCGACATCAAAGAAGATGTGGGTGATGGCCGTCATGCGATGAGGACGGCGCGGGCGGGAGCGCCGTCGCACCCTTCGATGCGCAACGGCAGGCAGATGAACTCGTACTCGCCCGGCGGTGGCGCGGAAAGGTCCAGTCCTTCGATGATCACGACCGAGCGCTCGAGCAGCGTGCGGTGGGTGCGATGATGCCCGGAGTGGAACTGCTCGACCGAGAGATAGTCGACGCCGACCAGCTCTATTCCCTGCTCGACGAGATATTGTGCGCCGTCGGGCGCGAGGTAGGTGTAGTCGGGAGCGAACTGCTTTTGCGAGAGGAGCGCGGAGTTTCGGGTGCCGAGCAGCACGCGCTTCTGACCCTTCAGGTCGTGAGCGCGAAGATCGTCGGCTCCAATCGATCGCAGACTGTCCGGAAACTTTATCAGTACGGCCCGGCCGATAAGCCGCTCCAGCGGAATCCTGTCGACCGTCTCGCCGTCGTCGAAGAAGTGGCGCGACGCGTCCGCGTGCGTTCCGGTATGTGAGCCGAAGCGTATCGCTGAAACGTTGGCGCCGGCGCCTTTGGCAACGGCCTGCTGGAGACTGATGTCGATTTCGGGGTTTCCCGGATAGACGAGTCCGCCGGAGCGGATCGGAACCGAGACGTCGTAGATGCGGCTCACGCCGGACACGAAAGCAACAGTCGTGCGCGCTCTACGACGGCAGACTGGTCGATTCGCTCGCGCTCAGAATGAAGCGCGGGATCGCCGCCTCGAAAGAAGTCCCGTCCTGGCGGAGAAATCCATAATGACCCTCCATCCAGCCTTCCCCTGATTTGAGAATGCAGAAGCTCTGGTATTCGTGCACGGCGCCAGGCATGATGGTCGGTTGCTCGCCGACGACCCCTTCACCGAGCACCTCGGTGTCGACGCCATCGCCGACGGAATCGTGGATGAGCCAGCGGCGAGTGAGCAGTTGCGCCGCCATCTCGCCGACGTTCTCAATGCGCACGAAATAAGCGAAAACGTAATGACTCTGCGACGGCTCCGAGTGATCGCGCAGATAAACCGGACGCACGGTCACGCGAATTCCTTCGGTCTCGCGGTAGAAGAAGCTTCGTGCGGTCATCCCTCCAACTTAGTCAGGGGATCGGAGGGGGTACAACCTATTCAGATTTAAGAGACGTCAGGCATTGAACTTTAAGAGACGTCAGGCATTGAACGACAAAAGAAGACTACCGGTAGCGGCCGTCGGCGGGCCGGCTCGAGGCTGGGGGCTCGTTCCCTAAATACTAAAGAAGACTACCAGCCAGGAGCTTCGGGCGGAGCAGCTCGCGGCACCGAGCACGGGTTGGATGAACACCGTGGGTTGGCTCCGGGTGCTGTTTCCAAAAAATGCTCGGAGCCGTCCGCTGCTCCGCCCATCGCCATTAGCTGGTAGTCTTCTTTAGTCTCTAGGAAGCGAGCTCCCGGCCGCCGGCCGGCCCGCCCACAGCCTCCCGCCGGTAGTCTTCTTTTGCAGGTTCCTAGAGCTGCTTTGACTCTATCCTACCAGATCTCCGGCCTGACCGAGTCCGGCCTGACCATGGCATCGCCCGGCTTACAGCCGAACGCGGCCGCGAATTGGGGCATGTTCGAGAGCGGTCCGTTGACGCGCCACTGTCCCGGCGAATGCGGATCGGTGTTGATTCGAACGCGCGCCGCTTCGGGGGTGATGTTCTGCCGCCAGATCTGCGCCCATGCAAGGAAGAACCGCTGCTCCGGTGTGAAGCCATCGATGAGCGGTGGTCTTCCCTTTTCGGCGAGCGCTTTCTCCATCGCCGCGTACGAGACCGACAGTCCGCCCAGATCCGCGAGATTCTCGCCGAGAGTGAGCTTGCCGTTCACGTGCACGCTGTCGAGCACCGTGTAGGAGTCGAACTGCGACGCGACGAGACCGGTGCCGTGCTTGAACTTCTCGAGGTCCGACGCGCTCCACCAGTTGCGAAGATTCCCCTGCGGATCGAACTGCGCGCCCTGGTCATCGAATCCGTGGGTCATCTCGTGCCCGATCACGGCTCCCATGCCACCGTAGTTCACAGCATCGTCGGCATTCGGATCGAAGAACGGCGGCTGCATGATGCCAGCCGGAAACACGATCTCGTTCATCAGCGGGTTGTAGTATGCGTTGACGGTCGGTGGGGTCATTCCCCACTCGGTGCGATCGACGGGCTGTCCGATGCGCGCGAGCTCGCGGTGACGCTCGTACTCTCGCACGGCCATCTGGTTGTTGAGGAACGGACCCGGCTTGATGTCGAGAGTGCTGTAATCACGCCACTTGTCGGGATAGCCGATCTTGTTGGTGAAGGCGGCGAGCTTGGCCGTCGCCTGGACGCGGGTGGTATCCGACATCCAACCCAGCTTCTGGAGCCGGTCGTGGAACACCGATTCCAGGTTTCGCACCATGTCGAGAGCGCGCTGCTTCGCCGTCGGCGGGAAGTACTGCGCGACGTAGGCCTGGCCGAGCGCGTCGCGGAGACCCGCATCAGTGGCGCGGGTGCAGCGGCGCTCGCGCGGAAGCTGCTCTTTCACTCCGGTCAGCGTGCTGCCAAACCGGAAATCCTCGTTCACGAACGCCGAGCTGAGTGCCGGCGCCGCGGCATCGACGATCTTCCAGCGGAGGTACGCTTTCCAGTCCGAGAGCGGCACAGCGGTCAGCAGGCTATCCGCCGCCTTGAGAAAGACCGTATTCTGGACGTTGATGGCCGGAATGTCGCCGCGGCCCTCGCCGGTGAAGAAGCGCGGCCAGTTGAAACCAGGCGCGAGCTGCGCGAGCTCGGCCGGCGTCATCTTGTGATAATTCGCGTTCGGATCACGGAGCTCGACACGCGTCTTTGCCGGACGGGCCAATGATGTCTCGATCGATAGCACCCGCTGCGCGTCTGCCGCCGCCTGCTGCTGGCTCTCGCCAATCAGCTGAAACATCCGGGCGACATGATCGACGTAGCTGGTGCGAATGTCGGCGTACCGCTTGGCGTCGTTGAGGTAGTAGTCACGATCCGGGAGCGACAATCCGCCCTGCCTGATCCCGGCGATGACCTCGGTAGTGTTCTTGGCATCCTGCTGGGCGCCGAAGCCGAAGACGACGGGGACGCCGCGTCCGTGCAGCCGCGCGATCTCCGACTCCAGCTGTGCACGATTGCTGATCGCGCTGACGCGCTTCAGCTCGTCGGCGATGGGCTGGTATCCGGCGCGCTCGGCGGCAGCGGAATCCATGCACGAGGAGTAGTAGGTGCCGAGCTTGCGCAAATCGGCGTTCGCCTGCTTGTTGCCGTTCGCAGCGGCGTTCCGCAGGATGGAGAGCAGGTTGCTCTGATTGTTCTCCTGAAGCTCGGTGAAGCTGCCCCAAACGGAGTAAGCGGGCGGAATCGGGTGTGCTTTGATCCAGCCGCCGTTGGCGAACTGGTAGAAGTCGGTGCACGCCGAAACCGAGCGATCGATGTTGACCGGGTCGAGGGGCTTGGTTTGCATCGGAACGGCGTTTTGCGCCGAAGCAGATGCCGCAAACCCAACGGTGAGCGCGAGGGCACGTAAAACGAGACGCATGCAGTTACTCCGGGAATTTTGTTGACCTTCTGACCATAACCGCCGCCTACAGCTGAAGTCCAGAGGACCGGCGTAAGGCCGGCGTTATCTACAGTACGACTAGCGGGCAGACCGTGCTGACTTTCGCCGCCGCCGCTTCGGCCGGGACCTTCGCTTCTTTTCGGGCTTCATGATCGTGCCCCGACAGTTCGGCGCGCCGCACTTGCACACATAGAACTTCTCGAGCTCGTCGTCGTTCTCGCCGGTGCGCTCGTACTGATAATCGTAGGCGAGCTCTTCCCCCGGTTCGATGGTCCGCTTCGCGTGGATGAAGATCTTCCTGCCGGTGATGATTGCTTCGCAGTTCGGATCACACGAGTGGTTGATGAAACTGGCATCGCCGCCGCCGGTCGCGATCGCGCCGTCGATGACGGTGTTCTTGTCGAGTGTGAAAAGAAAGGTGTGGTGCCGCTTCATCCGGTTGTCGTCGTAGCGACGGTCGGCTTCATCGTTGTCGATTCGCTCGCCCATGTACTCGAGGATGCGGGTGCCCTTGCGAATGCGGCGCGCCGCGAAAACGCCGCGGCCGTGGATGAATGATCGGCGGACGACATAAAGGGGCTCGCGCCCGTTGTTCGACATCTTGATTGGAGAGTTGTGGGTTCAGGACTTCGACGACGCGACTATGAGGCCAGAACACTCCCCAAGCCCAATCCGCGCGGCACCTTCGCGCTGGAAGTAGGCACGGATGGTTATCTCGTCACCGTCGTGGAGAAACTTGCGCTCCTCGCCGGTCGGAAGAGTGACGGGCTCGGCGCCGCGTCGCGTCAGCTCGAGGAGACAACCCTGGGACCCCGGCTCCGGACCGGAGACGGTGCCGCTGGCGAAGAGATCACCGGGCCTGAGGTTGCAGCCGTTGCTGGCGTGATGGGTCAGCATCTGCGCCGGCGTCCAGTACATGTCCGCCAGCGATGCCGCGCTGAGCCGGGTCGGACGCAGCCGGCCCTCGCGCATCAGCATCGACCTGATGTAAACCTCGATGGTGAGGTCGAGACCGCCCCCGTTTCGATCTTTCTCCGACGACAGGTACGGTAGCGGCGCCGGATCGTTGGGCGGCCTGAAGAACGCGGGCACCCGATAGGGCTCGAGCGCTTCCCAGGTGACCACCCACGGAGAGATCGTCGTTGCAAAATTCTTGGCGAGAAACGGTCCCAGCGGCTGGTACTCCCACGACTGGATGTCGCGCGCCGACCA
>CAMLDY010000147.1 GCA_946478895.1 uncultured Gemmatimonadota bacterium | reverse complement strand
GGGTTGATCCCCATCTCATCGAGAAATCGATGACCACCCGTCGGTCTATCCGCGCGAGTCCTGGTCCTCGTCATCACCAGCCGATCGCGGGTACGCGTCATTCCGACATAGAGCAGTCGCCGCGCCTCCTCGATCTCCTGCTTGCCGAGCACTCCCTCGCGCGGCACCGGAATCAGCTGCTCATCCTCCACTCCGACGATGTACACCCGCGAGAACTCCAGTCCTTTCGTCGAATGCATCGTGAGAAGATTGACCCTGTTGTGCTCGGTATCGGCGCCGTCATAGCGGGACAGCACCGCTCGCTCCAGAAACGCACAGATCTGCGCCGGTAGCTCGCCTTTCGCGCACGCTTCGATCAGTCGCCGCAGTCTCGCCATCGTCTCCGGGTAGCGGCTGGTGGCCGAGCGCTCCGCGCGCAGACGGTCCATCAGGCTGTGGCCACCGAGAAACGTGATCACTTCATCGACGGTCGGTAGCGATTGATCGCCGCTCTGCTCGCGGTCAACGCGGTAGCAATCGAGACAGTCGCTATGACGTCCGAGCGTAAACGGTGGCGCCCAATCCAGAAATTTCCGCGCTTCCTCGCACAGCGAATCGCGATCGCTGAGCGCGAGCGCGATGCCGAGGTGATCCAGCAATCCGACCAGCGCCGTCTTCCTGCCGTACTCGACGCGACTTTGACTGAGCGCCGGAAAGAGCCTGGCCAGGGTTCGCGCATCATCGAGAGCGCGGTGCACTCGCCCAGTATTTATTCCGTAGCGTTTGGCGAGGTGCGAAAGCTTGCAGCTCGTCGCGTACAACGAGCGCGCGAGCGGGAGCGTATCGTAGGTAGAGAAGTCCGAGCCGCGCGGAAGCTTCGCGGCCATCCGCCGCAGCACCGGAAAGTCGAACCTGTAACCGTTGTGCGCGACGAGAACGTCTCCGCCGCAGAAATCGCGGAAGCGCTGCCACATCGTGTCGAAGGTGGGCGCGCCGGCTACATCCGCCTCCGAGATCCCATGTGCGCCGAGTGCGCCGGCAGTGATCGGGATGTTCGGTTTCACCAAAGAGTGGAACTCGTCGACGATGCGTCCATGACGGACCCTCACCGCCGCGATCTCTACGATCTCGGCGCGCGCGACATCGTTGTCGGTGGTCTCGAGATCGATCGCGGTGAAGTCGCCGAAGCTGGCGCCGAAGGATCCGGCACGCACGAGCTGCGCCGTCTTGAATAACCCCAATCCGAAACCCAGCGCCGGAAAATGCGTCGGCTTCACGACTAGCGCTCCCGCGCTTGGCGCGCCGCCAACCTCGATCTGTCGCGCTCCCATCTCCATCAGGATTCGCTTGCCGGCGATCTCCGCGCCGCCCGCGCGCGGCAGCCATACCGGCCGCCCGCTCTCGGCGCAGCCACGGATCTTCTCCGCGAGGCCAACGACCTCCTCGTGGGAAGCGGGATCGCTCAGGTCCTCGTGATTCTCCTCCAGAATGCTGCGGTACGGCCCGACTTTCTCCGATAGAATGTCCCCGACCAGCGACGACAGCGACGTGTGCGATTTGCCGAGCGCCTCGAGGTTCCTGAGCGCGTAGTGGCCGCGCCAGATCTTCTTCGCGTCGCCGTGCTCGCGCGGCAGCGTCCGCGCCATGTGCTCCAGCTGCTGCAGCAACGACCGCCCGGTCTCCTCGGCCCACGCCCGCGCGCTGTCGAACAGCGCGTCGGGAAGAACCGTCTGATAAAACATCTCGTGCTGGATCTGATCGCGCGGATTGGCGATCACCCGCAACGCCGCCAGCACGTAGGCGACGACCTTGTCGTCGGCGAGCGCCCTGCCCTGCGCCAGGCAACACGGAATTCCGGCGTTTAGAAACGCCGTCTCGAGGGCGCTGCCGATACGGTGGGTGCGATACAAGATCGCGACATCGCCCCACCCGAGCTTTCCAGAATGAGCGGCACGATCGCGACGGAGATCGTCCATTATCCAGGTCGTCTCTCGCTCGTCGTCGGGAAAGTCGACTGCCAGAACGGGATGCGGCGAGGTATGCGTCGTCACCTGCGCGGCGCGGTTCTCGAACATCGGCTCGTTCATCGAGATGAGGCGGCGCGCGATGTCGAGCACAGTCGGAGGGCAGCGGCGATTGTCGCAGAGGTGGATCACGTCCTGATCCATGACGTCGAAATCGCGGCGGAAATTGTTGAACACCCGCGGATCGGCTCCAGTCCACGAATACACCGATTGCTCGTCGTCGCCGACCGCGAAAATGTTGCGATGCTCGCGCGCCAGGTCGCGAACGACGGCGTACTGGATCTGATTGAGATCCTGGAACTCATCGACCAGTACCGCGTCCCAGCGCCCCTGCGCTTCGGTGCCGACCGCGGGCACGCGTAGCAGCTCGGCGGTCTTCAGTATGAGAGTATCGAAGTCGGCGACGTTGCGATCCGCCGTCAGTCGTCGATAGCCGTCATAGAATTTCTGATATCGCCTGCCGAGCGGCTCGCCGCGGAAACGGTACCGCGCAAACGCGTCGAGCACACTCTTCTGCATTCGCATTGGCACCTTGAGCCGTCGCAGCACCAACCGCTGATATGCTTCATCGGCGATTCCAAAACCCGGCTGCAGACCAACGTGCTCACCGAACTCCCGAAGCAGCTCTGCGCAGAACGCGTGGATGGTGCCGCGCTTCACGGCTTCGACGCGCGACCCGAGCTCGCGCGAGAGGCGCTCGGCAATCTCGCCGGCGGCTTTGTTGGTGAAAGTGAAAACGCAGATGCGCGCCGGATCAACGCCGAGCCTGTCGATCAGAAATCTGACCCGCTCGATCAGGCAATACGTCTTGCCGGCGCCAGGCCCCGCGACCACGAGCAGCGGCTTGAGCGGTGCTTCGATCGCAGCGCGTTGGGCGGCGGAGGGTACCGGCGTAGCCAATTGACCATCGACGGCGGCAGTGTCAGCGAGGAGGAGCGCTTTGGCGACCGCAGCGTCGGTTAGCGCGGCATCGATCGCGCGGTCGTTCGGGAGGGTCAGGCGCGATCTCCGGCGGGAATTGCGAACGCGAAAGTGCTTCCCTCACCCGGCGCGCTATTGACCCAGATTCGACCACCGTGCGCTTCGACGATCCCTTTCGCGATGGTGAGACCGAGTCCGACGCCACGCTTGTCGTTCTTGCGCGCCTGCCAGAACTGCTCGAACAAGTGTGCGACCTGCTCCGGCGGGATTCCCGGCCCCGTGTCGCTGACCTCGAACAGAACGCTGGTACCATCGTGTCGCGCGCTGAAGGTCACCTCGCCGCCCTCGGGCGTGAACTTGATCGCGTTGCCGAGGAGATTGCCCATCGCCTGCAAGAGTCGGAACTCGTCAGCGGGGACCGACAGGCCCTCCGCGGGCGTGTTTCCAACGAGCGAGATTCCCTTGCGCGCAGCGAGCGGCCCGAAAGTATCTGCGAGGTGAGCGAATAGCGTCGCCACATCCAGATCCTCCAGAACGAGGTTCAACCGGCCCGACTCGAGCTGCACGGTGTCGAGCAGATCCCCGATCAACCTGTTCATCTGCTTGCCTGCGCGCTTCGCGATCTCCAGAACCTTCCGACGTTGCTCGGCCTCGAGATCTTCTTCCTCGAGCAGCTCGGTGGTCGTCACGATCAGGCTGAGCGGGTTGCGTAAATCATGCGCGACCACGCCGAGCACTTCAGCGCGCGCGTTGGCGACAAGCTCGGCCCGGCGGCGGAGCTCCTGCGCGGCGTCATAGCTGCGCGCGCGATGGAGTGCAGTCGCCGCAACCTGGGCGAGCAGGAGTGTGAACGCGCGGTCCGCGGCGCCGAGCGCGCCCACTTCACGAAAATGAAGAGCGACCGCGCCGACTGTCTCGCCCGCATGAATGAGGGGCGCGGCAACATAAGTCTGCATATCGGCAAGCGCACCGAATCCCGAGAACGAAGCGCCGAAGCGACGTTTGTAATCTTCGCTCGACTCGATCCACGTCATCTCGCCGCTGCGCACCGCCTGCACGACGGGGAGTTCGCTTTCCAGGGTGAGGTTGGCGAGGCTCGCCTCGAGCTCGGGGTCGATGCCCAGCGTTCCGAGCAGACGAATCCGGCTCCCGTCGCATGAGATCAGGACGGCACGCGCGGCTTCGAGGACCGCGACGCCCTTGGTGAGCACTGCCTGAGTGACGTCTTCGACGGAGCGCGCTTCCGAGAGCGCGGTACTGACGTTGAGGAGCTTGTTCGCGCGCGAGGTCGCGCGACGCACTTCCTCACTGAGCCGCAAAATCTCTGCGGTTAGCCGCTTGACCTCGGCGCGATGCTCCTGCGACGGCCGCGCAGGGCGGACGTCGGCTGGGAAACCAGTGATTTCAGAGGATTGCTGCAATCGGTCGCTCCGCTTGACGGGCAGGGCATCGGGTGTCTCTGATATAGCAGGGGGTACAAAGGGGCTCAAGCGCGATTACACGGCTGAGCGAGTCTAAAACTGAAGAGAACCGGCGCGCGGCGGTGGGCGGGCCGGCGGGCGGCCGCGCGCTACTGCCGCACACCTATGAAGAGCTGAACGCAAATCGCGCGATAAAATGTTTGAGCCCGCGGCCGCCAGCCGGCACGCCCCCAGGCCTCCAGCCGGTAGTCTTCTGTTCCTAAACGCAGGGATCCCCGTGTGCACGCTCAACCCGTATTCCGCAGCCCCTGCGCAATCCCGCTCAAAGTCGTCGCCAGCGCATCATCCACCGCCTCCTTCTGCTTCTCCGTCCCCGCCTCGCCCGTCCGCTTCCGGTGGAGCAGCGACACCTGCATCAGCGACAGCGGATCAACGTACGGATTGCGTAGCGCGATCGCTGCCTGGAGCACCGGGTTGTCGTCGAGAAGCTGGGCGTGGCCGCGAACCAGCAGCAGGGATTCCACCGCGCGCTGGTACTCGCCAACGAGCATGTCCAGCAGCTTGAGATCGCCCCCGAGGTGCTTCACGTATGCTCGCGCGATTTCGATGTCGGTCTTCGCGCAAACCATCTCCGCTTTCCCCAGCATGTCGTCGAAGAAAGGCCAGCTCTCCGACATCCGCTGCAAACGACGCAGCCCCGCGCGCGTCGAGACTTCTTCACCGAGCGCGGTGCCGACGCCGAGCCAGCCGGTGAGCATGAGCCGGATCTGCGTCCAGCCGAACCCCCACGGAATGGCGCGGATTCCTTCGATGCCAGTTTTCGCGCCGGGTCGATAAGCCGGGCGCGATCCAAACCTTGCGTTGGCGAGCTCGTCGATGGGCGTGGCCATCCGAAACAGCTCGAACAGCTTCTCGCCCTCGTACACCTGTTCGCGATAGACATCGCGCGAGCGGTTGGACATTCGGTCCATGACGTCGCGGAA
>CAMLDY010000146.1 GCA_946478895.1 uncultured Gemmatimonadota bacterium | reverse complement strand
CCAGCGTCGCGCGCTCCTCGAGGTTCATGCTGTTGAGGAGGTACATCCAGCGGTCCGACCGCGAGTAGATGTAGAGCTCGAGCTGCGGGCTCAGGGTGATTTGATCTTCCGGCGTAAAGAGCGTGATCTCCACTCCCCCGTACGTCGACAGCGGAACCTTGAGCCGAGCGACCGCGTCGCGGACGTCGGGCAACGCGAGCATCTGGCCGGTCCACGAAGTCTTGGACCGCGCGTCGAAGATGTACACGTCCACCGCCGGCGCCATCAGCTCGCTCAGCGTATAGAACAGGTCCACCACCCGCTCGGCGTTGGCGACCACCTTCGCCTCGTAGATGTCGCCGATGCGGGTAAAGGTGAAACCGTCCTGGCCGGAGCGGAATCTTTTCCAGACGGTGGAGTCGGGGGTTCGGCTTCTGAATAACATCGCGCGCAGTTCCGGTTATTTAGTGAAAGATCGCGTATTTCATGAGCAACTGAACGGGCGGGAGGCGTCCGGGATCTCAGAACTGCAACTGAACGGGCGGGAGGCGTCCGGGATCAGGCGCCTGTTCCCAGGTTACGACCGGGGGACGTACTCGTGCGCGCCAAACGCAGTTGCCTTTGGGTGAATGCCGCAGAGATACGTCCCACGGTTGTTACCTGACGCCAGGCGCCTGCCCACCAGACGCCTCCCGCCCGTTCAGTTGCTTTTCCCAGCATCTCGCCCGTTCTGTTGCATTTCCCAGCATCCCGCCCGTTCAGTTGCTTTTCTCTCTTAGTTCGGTGGCCAGCTTCACCAACTCATCGTGTCTATTCTTACGAGGGTCATTAATAACCGCATCCAGCAGCTTTCGTAATGTCGCCCCCACCGCCGGCCCGGTGATCCCCAGCTTCTCGAGATCGTTCCCGTCGATCGCCAGGTCGGACAGCGAGATCGCATCCTTGTAAGCAATCCTGATCGCCCGCTTGTACACTGCCCCGATGGTCTGCTTGTAGGGCGCGGGCTCCCCCGCCTGCCGGGCGGCCCACCACATCGCATCGGCCAGCCGCAACAAAGGGGCAAGACGCGTGCGCCCGGCGCTCGCCGCCCACGTCCGGAGCATCGAGCTCGGCGGGTACTGCTCGCCCCACGGATCGATGGCGTAGATCTCCTCGGCCTTGAGCATCGCGGTGGTCATCTGCGGCCCGAGCTGTTGCCAGCGCTCCACCAGGATCGCGATCCACTCGGTCTCGCTGTTGGAGAAGCGCAAATCCTTGAGGACCTTGCGCACCGTTGCGGCCGGGACGCTCGCGAACAGCGCCGCGATCCGGGTCGATCTCCGGGCGGGGCGATTGGGCAACAGCGGCCGGCGCAGATGGTCGAGCGGCGCGAGCTGTCGATCGGTAACTCGCGCCAGCGCCGGAATGAGCGACGCAAAGGCGCCGGTGTCGCGCCACATCGCGAATGCCTTGCTCGGCAACTTCACCTGGTCCATCGTCTTCTCGATTTCCTGCTTGATGCGCTCCGCCGACAATCGCGTCAGCTCGGGCGCGCTCTCGACGATGGCATCCCAGGTGTCGCGCTCGATGTCGAATCCGAAACGCGACGCGAATCTGATCGCGCGCAGTGCGCGCAGTCGGTCCTCGCGCATTCTCTCACGTGGGTCACCGACGGCGCGAATGAGCTTCCCGTCCAGATCCTTTTGCCCGCCGTAAGGATCGCGCACTTCGTTCCTGCTCGGCGAGTACGCGATGGCGTTGATCGTGTAATCGCGGCGGGCAAGATCTTCGTCGAGCGACGCGCCAAATTCGACGACGGCGTGCCGCCCGTCGGTCTGGACGTCGCGGCGAAACGTCGTCACCTCGTGCATCACGTTGTTGTGATCGAGCACGCCGATGGTGCCGAACTCGATTCCAACGGGAACCGTGCGCTTGAACAGCTTCCGGACTTCGGGCGGTTTTGCCGCCGTCGCCAGATCCCAGTCGAGGTGGGGATGGCCGAGCAGGGCGTCGCGAACGGCCCCGCCGACGCACCAGGTTTCGTAGCCGGCGTCTTCGAGGCGTTTCGCGATTCCGCGAACGGTCTCTGGTGGATCGAGTTTGGTGGTCATGAGTCGAACATCGATCTTAGCTCGGGATCGCCCATCCCGGCACCGAGGGCGAGCATTAAATCGATTCGCGCTTGCTGCGCGCGGCGCGATCCGCCAAAGATGGCACCCATCTCCTCCAGACGACGACCTCCGCCCGGGTAGCCGTAGGTGTGTCCTACTCTCCCGCCCTGGGTGCGCGAGGTGATCACGACGGGCTTGCCCTCCGCGACCCAGCGCTGGATTCCCGGCACCATCGCCGGCGGGACGTTGCCGCGGCCCATCGCCGCGAGCACCACGCCCTTTGCTTTCTCCCGCGATGCGTCGAGCAGGCGGGCATCCGCTCCCGCGGCGGCGAAAATGATGTCGATCGGCGTCGCCAAAGTGTTAGGTGTTATAACGGGGGGCGAAGGTGGCATCTCACGCCTGAGAATCAATTCGCCCTCGTCCAAAACGCCGAGCGGTCCGAGTCCTGGGCTCTCGAATGCGTCGAGCAGGTGAGTGTTGGTCTTGGTGGTGTCGAGCGCCGTGAAAATCTGGCCGCCGATCACTACCATCACCCCAAAGCCGCGCGTCTCCGGACTCGCCGCGACCCGCACCGCCTCGAACAGATTCGCGGGCCCGTCCCAGCCGAGATCGCTGACGGTGCGCATGGCACCGGTGAAAACGATCGGCTTCTCACTCGCCGTCGATCGGGCCACCATGTAGGCCGACTCCTCGAGGGTGTCGGTCCCGTGGGTGATCACCACTCCCGTCACCTCCGCTCGCGCGAGATGCTCGGCGATCCGGTTCCGCAGCGCCCACATCCGCTCCACGGTCATGTGCGGGCCGGGAAACTGGCCCCATTCCTCGGTCTCGACGCCGGTGATGGCGTGAATGCCCCGCGTCGCGTGCAGAATCTCTTCGGGCGTCAGCGCCGGCTGCGCCCCGGAACCGTCGGGATCGTTGCGCATCGCAATCGTCCCGCCGGTAAACAGAATCACGATCATCAGTACGCCGCGCGCGACGAGATTCGCTTCATCGCCAGCTCGGGAAACTTCTCCAGCAGCGCCGGATCCTTTGCCGACTCCTCGACCGCGCGCGTCATCAGCGCATCGACAGTCAACAGGTCGAGCGCCGAAGTGCGGCTCTCGCAATCGGAGAGCAGCATCTTGTCGAGCAGGCGCTCGGCGGCCTCGAGCAGGTCGGCCGGCGTCGGCGCCTGATTGCCATTCACCGCCGACCGCATCGCGGCGACGAGCTCCGGCGGCGCGCCGTCAGTCATCCAGCCGCGCGAGCGACTTTCGAACGATGTCTGGCGCTTCGGCCATCACCGAACGCATGCGATCGGCATCGGGAATCCCCGCCTGAGCCATATGGGGCTTGCCTCCGCCCTTTCCGCCCGCCGCGCTGGCGATCTCCCGGAGGATGGTGTCGGCGCGAACCCCGCGATCGCGCAGGTCGTCGGTCACCACTGTGATGATTGTATTCTTGCCGTTGTCAAAGGATGCCGCGAGGACCCCGATGCCCGTTCCCATTTGCTCGCGCAGTGCATCTCCCATTGTCTGGAGTGCGGGCAGATCGGGCGCGCTGACGTTCGCCGCTACGACCCGCACGCCATCGACGACGGTGCTCTCGTCGACCAGCGACTTGATCGCGCCGCCGCCGCCGCTCCGCATCGCTTCGTCGAGTCGCTTCTCGAGGGTGCGGCGCTCGTCGACGAGCGACTGAACGCGTCTCACCGCCTGTCCCGACGGTGACCGAACGATCTGCTCGATTTCCTGGAGCTCGTGCTCGCGCGCGCGATACAATTCCAGAGCGCCGCGACCGGTAACGGCTTCGATGCGCCGCACTCCCGCGGCGACGCCCGTCTCGCTCACGATCTTGAACAGGGCGATGTCGGCGGTATTGCTGACGTGGGTGCCGCCGCACAGCTCGACCGAAATGCCGGGGATCGACACGACCCTGACCACGTCGCCGTACTTCTCGGTGAATAGATGCATCGCGCCGCCCGCGACCGCTTCGGCGTACGGCTTCTCCTCGAAGACAACCTGGACGCCGTCGAGGATGCCGCGGTTGACGAGCATCTCGACTTCGCTCAGCTGCTGTTGGGTGAGCGGGCCATGGTGGGTGAAATCGAAGCGCAGTCGATCGGGCGCGACGAGCGACCCCGATTGATGCACGTGCTCGCCGAGCACGCGCCGCAGCGCGGCGTGAAGAAGGTGGGTGGCGGTGTGATTGCGCTCGGTGTCGCGGCGGCGATCGCGCGGCACCGACGCGTGGGCCTTGCCCAGATTCACCTTGCCCGATGCTTTGCCGATGGCGGTGATGCGGCCATCGACCTTTCGCACTTCATCGACGTCGAGACGCCAGCCTTCGCCGACGATCTCGCCGCGGTCGGAGATCTGGCCGCCGGATTCGGCATAGAACGGTGTCTCGCGCAGGATTACG
The DNA here is from genome assembly GCA_946478895.1 of uncultured Gemmatimonadota bacterium. Next base: position 1,052 of record CAMLDY010000146.1, on the reverse strand, counting down.
GCGGCACGGCCATCGGGAAGATCTCTCTTCGCCAGGACGGTCGTGTCGACGTCGAGGGAGCTGTAACCGGTGAAGGTGACGCCGTCGCTGCCGCTCGCCCAGCCGCCTTCGGCGAGGGTGTCGACGCCAACGGTGATCTTCCGCGACTTGCGCTCTTCCTGGGACTGGGTGCGCTGCGCCTGAAGCGCGGTCTCGAAGCCCGGGATGTCGACCGAGTAACCGCGCTCGCGCGCCATCAGCTCGGTGAGATCGATCGGAAATCCGAAGGTGTCGTAAAGACGAAAGGCATCTTCGCCCGAGATGGTGCCGTGCATGGCGGTCGAGCCCTGGGTCGTTTTCTCGGGCGCGAGCTCGTCGAAGCGGCGCATCCCTCCCTCGATGGTCGCGAGGAAGCGCTCCTCTTCGGCGCGCGTCGTGTCGATGATGTGCTTCGAGCGCTGCTTCAGCTCCGGGTACACGTCGCCCATGGTGTCGATGACGACTTTGACTACTTCCACCAGCGTTGGCTGGCGTCTGCCGAGCAGCCAGGCGTGCCGGACTCCGCGCCGCAGGATTCTGCGCAGGACGTAGCCCCGGCCTTCGTTGGAGGGGAAGACACCGTCGGCAATCAGAAACGCGACGGCGCGACTGTGATCGGCGATGACGCGAAACGATGCGCCGGCCTCGCCGCGGTCGTATTGCTTGCGAACGGTCTTTTCTACCGCGGCGATGAGCGGGCGGAAGAGATCGTTGTGGAAATTGTTGGCTTCGCCTTGCATGAAAGCGGCGATGCGATCGAGCCCTGCACCAGTATCGACCGACGGCTTTGGGAGCGGCACCAGAGTGCCGTCGGGCTGCTGGTCGAACTGCATGAACACGAGGTTCCAGAACTCGAGGAACCTGCCCGCCTCGGCGCCTTCGACGAACGCCTCCTTCGAGAACTCCTTGCGATCGAGCTCGGTCCACTCCCCTTTCGCGCCCGCCGGGAAATTGAAATCGCGGACGACGTGGGCGAGGTCGAGGAAGATCTCACTGCACGGACCGCACGGCCCGGTGTCGGCCATCTGCCAGAA
>CAMLDY010000145.1 GCA_946478895.1 uncultured Gemmatimonadota bacterium | reverse complement strand
GATTGTCGGAGGGAGAGCCGAAGTTGACATCATTGACATCGCTTGAGCTGATGACCGAAGAGGTTCAGGTGTGGGTCGCATCGCTCGACGTCAGCAACGAGCGATACGACGCTCTGTCGCGCCTGCTTCCGAGCGAAGAGAGGAATCGCGCCACGACCCTCTCTCCCAATTCCGCGCGCCGCTTCATCGTCGCCCGCGGAATTCTGCGCGAGCTCCTCGCCGGCTACACGGGAACGGCCGCGAACAAGCTGCGCTTCCGCTACGGCAGCTCCGGCAAGCCGTCACTCGATGATCGCGACGACATCCACTTCAACATCTCGCACTCCGCGGACCTGGGACTGTTTGCTTTTTCTCCTGACCGTCCGGTCGGCGTCGATGTCGAGAATGAGCGGCCGGTGCGGCGACTTCTCGATGTCGCCCAGCGCTTCATGTCCGAGGCGGAGCTGCGTTCTCTGGTGGACACGGCGCCCAACGAGCGCAACACCGCGTTTCTGCGATCCTGGGTAGTGCGCGAGGCAAGGCTCAAGGCTGAGGGTCGGGGAATATGGTCGGGGCCGGAAAAAGCGACGCAGAACGGGCGCCTAACCCACAGGCTTTTCGCGCCTCGACCGAGCTACATCGCTGCTGTCGCGGCGCCCGATTCAGACTGGAGGCTCTATACCTGCGCGGTGAGGCCTGAGTAGGACACTAACGTTCACCCGACGTCAGGCGCTTTTCGCGGCGTCGAGACATACGGTTACCGGACTCGCTTTGCGGGCGTTTGCGCGCGGCCCCTAATTAACAGCCCAGGATCCAACCTGGATTCCAGTCGACGAGGAGGCAGGATGAGAAAGCTTGCAGGTCAGTTTGGAGTTCTGATGCTCGCGGTAGCCTTGGCTTCATGCGGGGGCGACTCGACCGGCACCGGAGGGGGTGGTGGCGGCGGGGGCGGGGGAGGAGGTGGTGGCGGCGGGGGCGACACCTGCCCGGCCGGAACGTTCTGCATGGGCAGCAGCTCTTTCTTCACGTCGGCGGGAGCCACGGTGAAGACGCTCACGGTGGCGGTCGGCTCGACGGTCACCTGGACCAATGACTCTGGAGTGGCTCACAACGTTCTCTGGAACGACGCGGCAGGTCGTAACGCGGCCGCCGCCGGCGATGGTACGGGCGATATGCCCGACTTTGCGAGCGGCTCGCACACGCGCGTCTTTACCGTGGCGGGCACCTACAAGTTCTACTGCAGCATCCACGGCACGCCGACATCCGGCATGACCGGGACGCTGATTGTACAGTAAGGCCCGCTTAAAGAAACGAGACCCCGTCCACGCCACGTGGAATGGAGATGCCGAGCGCCGACAGAGCGCTCGGCATCACATCCACCGTCCGCCGCGGCACTCGGGCCGGAGCGTGATTCAACAGGAGTGGGACGAGCATGTGCTCACGGTGCAGCGCGCCGTGGGACGAAACGTGGGGAATAGGTTCATAGCGGGCACGGAAATCCCAGTCGCGTGAAGCCGAGAGGATGATGTCTCCACTGCGTGCTGCGCCGACCAGGTTTGCCAGCTGGACCAACGCATCGGGGTAATCGCTTTCGATGGTCGCATCGTAGGCTTCCCGATCGCTGAGTGAATCCTGGTCGCCGATCCCGAGCGGATCGCCGCCGACGGTGCGATACGAATACCGCGATTCCTTCCACTGCAGAATTGCAGAACCGCGGCCCCGTCCGCGGATCTCACATGATCCGGCACTGGTGGGAAGGACGACCAGATCCACGGAATCGCGCTCGACCAATCGCGCGATGAGCGCGCCCCATTTCTGCCGGTGATCGGCCCACCATCGTCGCGATGTGACGTCGAGATCGACGTACAGGTGCGCCATGGCGTTGCCGCTCACCATCACGGCGATATCGGCGCTCGTCTTGAAGGCCCACGGGTGCGCGAGCGTGCGATACCCGGAATTCTCGAGAACGCCAACCAGATCCTCGTGCTCGCGGACTCTTGAGTGCCCGTGATCGCTGCCGATCCACAGCTGCATTTTCGACCACCGGCCGTCGCGCTCGGCATCGCGTCGGATTTGAGCGACGGTGTCGTCGACGATTCGCATCGCATCGGCGACGACGTCTGACTCGTGTCCGCCGGCGTGGGACGTCTTGTCGATGCCCGTCATTGCGATGAACGCGAATTTCACGGATTGGGTTTTGAGCCTCCGTGCCGCTTCCTCGCCGACTTCGCGGTCAATGCTCAGCCAGCCACGCACATTGCCGCGGAAATGCGTAGCGGCGGCGCGCGCGACAAAGCCCGGGTTGTGTCCGATGCGATCGCGGCGCTTGAGGCCGCGGGTGATTACGCTCAATGCGCCGAACGACGGACGCGCCAGCTCGAAGATCGTTGGGGCGTCGGGATCGATGTCGCGATCCACGAGTCGCATCTCTGAGCCGACGTAGCTGCGCGAATGACCGGGCAATCTCGCGACGCGACGCGAGCGGTCGTACCACCTGAGGCCCGGCAATCCGATCGCGCCCGGATATCTTCCCATCAGGAACGGAGCGTACGCCGGTCCGGTCACCGAGGGAAATACTGACGTCACAGTGCCGGCGAAGCCTTCCTCGCGCAGCGATGCGAGCGCGGGCAATCGGCCAGCGTCCATGGAGCGCGCGAGCATATCCGGACGCGCTCCATCGGCTATGATGATGACGATCTGCGCAGCATCACCTGGCGGGCTTTGTGCAGTCGCACGCAACTTTACGATTCCTGATGAAAAGACGAGCCGAGCCCGCGACAGCGGCCCACATGAAGAACAGAAAAGATAAATCGAACGACGTCCCCACGAACCCCGGCCGGTCTCGCGCAATGCGCGGTCGCACAGCGGGCGGGAAGAAACTCAATCCGGAAGTGCTGGCCTCTGCGGAGCAGAAAGCGCTCGAGGGATTGAAGCAGCGCACCGAGGAAGGCCACCTCAAGGCGGGGAGAACGCCGCCTTCCCAGGGACCGGGCAATCTCGCCGTCACCAGACGAATCGACGACGCGATTCGCGACTCGTCTCCCGTTACCGAAGACGAGAAGCTTCTCCAGCAATCGGGCCCGCGCATCGACTTCACGCGTACCGATCCGTGGCGCGTACTGCGCATCATGGGCGAGTTCATCGAGGGATTCGACACCCTCGCGTCGGTTGAAAAGGCGGTCACCATTTTCGGCTCGGCGCGAATCGGGCCCGACGATCCGCACTACGAGGCGGCGGTCGAGACATCGAGACTGCTCGCGAAAGCGGGGTTCGACATCATCACTGGCGCCGGGCCGGGCATCATGGAAGCCGGCAACAAGGGCGCGAAGCTCGGGGGCAGCCGGTCGATTGGCTGCAACATCCAGCTGCCGTTCGAGCAGGGCGCGAATCCCTACGTCGACACTCTGATCCAGTTCAGGTACTTCTTCGTCCGCAAGACGATGTTCATCAAGTACTCCGTCGCGTTCATCATTTTCCCGGGCGGATTCGGGACCCTCGACGAGCTGTTCGAGGCGCTGACGCTGATTCAGACGGGAAAGATCTACAGATTCCCAGTGATCCTCTTCGGCCGCTACTACTGGGCAGGGCTATTGCGTTGGCTGCAGGCGCGCGTGCTGACGGAAGGAAAAATCTCGGATGGCGATCTCGATCTGATGCTCGTCACCGACGATCCGGCGGAGGCGGCGCAGGCGATCATCACGGCGTACAAGTCCCTGGGTAAAACCGCCGGTGATCAGTACGACGAAACCCGCGCCGAGAAAATCGATGGCGAAAAGTAAGCGGGACGGGAGAGGCGGGAAGCGCGAGACGCGGAATGGCAAAACACCCGCGCGGAGAGACCGCGGTGGGTTCAAGGCGTCGCGGCACGCACGTGCATCGGCGGCGGGCCCGAAAGCGCAGCAGAAAATGGCGGCTGAGGAGCGCGAGCAGAAAGGCGTCAAGCATACCGCGCACGAGAGCAGCCGCTTCCTGAAAGGTCAGCGGATCGATCCGCGTCGCATCGACGGCAAGGAAACCGTCGCCGATCTGATCGAGGGCACCTACCTCGCGTACAACGCGGCCCGTTTGCGCGAAGCCTGTCAGCTGTTCGCGGAAAAGATGCTCGAGCCCGACGTCACCATCGGACTCTCGATCACCGGAGCGCTGACGCCGGCCGGACTGGGAATGTCGGCGCTGATTCCGCTCATCGAGGCTGGATTCGTCGACTGGATAATCTCGACCGGCGCGAACCTTTATCACGACACCCATTTCGGTCTCGGCCTGGCGATGCATCGCGGCAACGCTCAGGAGTCCGACGTCGTGCTGCGCGAGGAAGGCGTCGTCCGCATCTACGACATCTTCTTCGACTACGACGTGCTCCTCTCGACCGACGCGTTCTTCAGGAAGATCATCACCGGCGGCGAATTTCAGCGCGCGATGTCGAGCGCCGAGTTCCATAACCTGGCGGGCAAGTACGTGCGCGAGCGCGAGAAGGCCCTCGGCATTGGACAAAAATCATTGTTGTCGGCGGCTTATTCGGCCGGCGTCCCGATTTACACATCATCGCCGGGCGACAGCTCGATCGGGATGAACATCGCGGCGCTGACGCTGGACGGTAACGAGCTGGTACTCGATCCCAATCGCGACGTCAACGAGACTGCGTCGATCGTACTCGATGCCAAACGCGGCGGCGGCAAGAGTGGGGTGATGATACTCGGCGGCGGGAGCCCGAAAAACTTCATGCTCCAGACGGAGCCACAAATTCAGGAAGTGCTCGGCATCGACGAGAAGGGCCACGACTATTTCCTTCAGATCACCGATGCGCGACCGGATACCGGCGGGCTCTCGGGCGCTACGCCGGCCGAAGCGGTGAGCTGGGGGAAAATAGATCCCGATCGCTTGCCGGACGCGGTCGTGTGCTACCTCGATTCAACGGTGGCGCTGCCGCTGCTGACGGCCTACGCGTTTGCACGGCACAAGCCGCGGCCGCTCAAGCGGTTGTTCGAGCGTCGGGAAGCGATGATGCAGAGGTTGCGGGAGGAATACGAGAGGTCGAGCTCGAAGCCGCCGGATATCGAGGAGACGGATTCGAAGTTGCCGCAGCACCGATAGTCTCGGCGTACAGCGACGGGCGCTTCGGCTGGCCACCACATGAAAGAAAGCACGGAGCTGTTAGCTCGAGACCTGCCACGCCGAGAGCTCTGAGCATAGTTGCTCAGCGGCTAACGGCTCCGTGCTTCCGTACTGTTAGATGCGAGCCGAAGCGCCCCCGATCGCTGCACAAAAAGCTGTTAGCGTAGTTGGAATGAAGCGGCTGGACCTCCACGGCAACGTGGTGGCACTATCTGCCCCACAAGAATTTCACGCGGTCAAGAGCCGCAAACCGGGGAGGCCAGCCATGGATACGATAGGACTTGATCTTCACAAGCGCGAGAGCCAGCTCTGCGTAATCGGCTGTAAAGCTTGCCGCTGCCCGCTTATTTACGAGGGGTGGCCAGTCGAAGCGACCCGGACTCTACGCCGCGATTGCAACCGAGACTTCGAGCACCTAGTTTGAACTGACGAGCGCCCGATCG
>CAMLDY010000144.1 GCA_946478895.1 uncultured Gemmatimonadota bacterium | reverse complement strand
GCGATGATCGTCTGGCTGCTCCTGGCGCTGGCGACCCTTCGAGTCCCTGGCATCGGTTACCTCTTCACGTGGCCTCTTCTGTTCGCGGCGGCGGCGGCGCTTCTCACGCGCGGTCGCGAGATCGCCGGCTGGGCAACGGCCGTGGTTACGGTGCTCATTCTCGTCGGATTCATTTATGGCGTGTCGGTGGTAATGCTCGGACTCGCGGGTGCCGGCGCGATCGCGCTGTGCGTGGTGGCATCGCTCATCGCGCTGCTGCTCGCGCCGCAACTCGAGACCATCGCCGGCGACGCGGGCTTGCTGGGCGCGCCCTTGCTCGGCGCCGCGGGTCTGGTGCTTCTTCTGATCGCCCAGCTCACCGTGCGACCGAGTGCCGACCATCCTTTGCGCACGAGTCTCGTGTATGCCGAGAACGCCGATTCGAGCGACGCGTGGCTGGGCACCTTCGGCAGCCCGAGAGATGAGTGGACGCGCGACGCGATCGGTCCCGTCGTCTCTGGATCGGCGCCTGTCTGGACGATGCAGCTGTCCGAAGGCGCCGGTCGCTTCACCGGCCGAGCAGTCCAGCGGGTGCCGCTCGGCGCGCCAGTCGCGACGGTGATTCGCGACACGCTGATGAATGGAGTGAGGCGCATCGTGCTTCGAGTCAATGCGCCGGCGGGCACTACGGGATTGGTGATGCGTGCGCAGGGCCCCAAAGTGTTCGCGTCTTCAATCGACGGCCGCGATGTCGACACCACTCGATACCGCCGTCGCGCATCGGACTGGGTAATGGAATACTGGGCGGTTCCGGATAGCGGTGCGATCGTCGGACTTTCGATTCCCGCAAATGGTCATATCGTATTCGACCTCGCAGCCCGACGTCCCGGCATCCCGGCAGTCCCCGGCGTGAAGATTCCCGCGCGTCCGCCGAACGTCGTGCAGAGTCAGACGGGGGACGTGAGCATCGTGTACAGGCGCCAGCAATTTTGAGCATGAAAGCGCTCACCGCTACACTGTTACTCCTCGGCGCATCCCCGCTCGCGACGACGGCGCAAAATGTGGATGTCGCCGTGCCGGCCGAACGCACCGCGGCGAGAGCGTGGTTTCAGGACGCGAAGTTCGGGATGTTCATCCACTGGGGCGTCTACAGCCTGCTCGGCCAGGGCGAGTGGGTGATGCAGAACAAGTCGATTCCCGTCGACAAGTACGAATGGCTGGCATCGACCTTCAATCCCGTGAAGTTCAACGCGCACGACTGGGTCGCGCTCGCGAAGTCAGCCGGCGTGCGCTACATCACCATCACGTCGCGCCATCACGATGGGTTCTCGATGTTCGCGACGCGTGCGACGCGCTACAACATCGTCGACTGGACTCCGTTTCATCGTGACCCGCTGAAAGAGCTCGCCGACGAGTGCCACGCGCAGGGCATCAAGCTGTTTTTTTACTACTCACAGCTCGATTGGCACAATCCGGATTATTGGCCGCGCGGCGGAACCGGGCACGCGACCGGCCGGCCCGAGTCAGGCGACTGGAATCGCTACATCGATTTCATGAACGCGCAGCTCACCGAGCTGCTCACCAACTACGGCGCGGTCGGCGGAATCTGGTTCGACGGAATGTGGGACAAGCCGGACGCCGACTGGCAGCTGCCGCGCACCTACGCGTTAATACATCGGCTGCAGCCCGCGGCGCTGATCGTTCCCAACCATCACAAGGCGCCGTTACCTGGCGAGGACGTCCAGACCTTCGAGCAGGATCTGCCGGGTGCGAACACCGCCGGATTCAACACCCGGGAGATCGGCGCGCTGCCGCTGGAGACATCCATGACGATGAACGAGTCGTGGGGCTTCAACATCACCGACGACAAATTCAAATCGACGCGCGACCTGATCGGCTATCTCGTGCGCGCCGCCGGCGCCAACGCGAATCTGCTTCTCAATATCGGTCCGCGTCCCGACGGAACCATTCAGCCCGAAGCAGGCGAGCGATTCCGTGCGATCGGAGAGTGGCTTGGGAAGTACGGTACGTCGATTTACGCGACCCGTGGCGGCCCGATCCCGCCGCGTGAGTGGGGCGTCACCACTCAGCGCGGCGACACCGTGTTCGTCCACGTCCTGAATTGGCCGGACCGTGTGCTATCGATTCCCGGCTTCGGCCGGAAGATTCTGCGCGCAACAATGCTCCACGATGGAAGCCCGGTCGATGTCGTCTCCGCACAAGGCGCTCTGACCTTGACCACGCCCACACCAGCAAGTGAGCAACCGGACCGGGTAATCGTTCTTGTGACCAGTCACACCTGAGTCCGAAGACCCTCAGGAATGGACGGCGTAGCACCCGGATGTGAGCACACGAAGGAAGCGACGGCGTTCGCGTGTCGATTGATCTCACTCAAAGACACACCACCAAGGAGATCGACAACCAGTACCGCGGTGAACGCGTCGCCGGCGCCGACCGTATCGACCACCGTCGTCGGCGGCGCCGGGCATTCGTCTTCGCCCCGCTCGTCGAGCAGCAGCGCGCCGTTCGGCCCGCGAGTGAGAGCTGCCAGGCGCAGGTGGTAGCGTCTCATCAGCTCGCGCATTAGATCGCGGGGCGCCCGCGCGCTCATGCCGAGTAAGGCCGCAATCACCGGCAGCTCTTCATCATTCAGCTTCACCGCCGACGCCAGGCGGAGCGACGCGTCGATGGTCTCGCGGTCATAATGCCGCTGTCGCAGATTGACGTCGAAAACCCGGAGTGCATCGCCTGGCAGGGCCTGCACGAAACGCTGGATCGTCGAGCGCGACTCGAGCGATCGTTGCGCCAGTGAGCCGAAGCAGACTGCGTCGCAGCGCTCGGCGAAGGCGGCCAGATCGTCCGACCAGGTGAGATGGTCCCACGCCGTTTCGAGCGCGATCTCGTAACGCGGCACTCCTGCATTCCCGAGCGTCACCAGCACCTGACCCGTTGGATGCTCAGCATCGCGCGCGACGAGCTCACTGATAACCCGGTGATCCGCGAGCATCTCGAGGGCATGGTCCCCCAGCGCGTCTGTCCCCACCGCGCTCACCATCCACGACTCGGCGCCCAGGCTCGCAGCGTGGCTGGCGAAGTTGGCCGGCGCGCCGCCAAAGTGGTCCCCGTCGGGATAAATGTCCCACAGGACTTCACCGATTCCCGCGACAACCGGCGGCTTCACGCTTCGACTTTCAGCCGGCGCTGAATTTCCTCGAGCGGGACTCCTTTGGTCTCGGGTACCATCGTGCGCACCCATATCAGCTGCAGCACCATCATCACACAGAAGAAGAGGAAGATGTAGCCAGGCTTGAATGCGCTCACCACCGCCGGAAACACTGTGGTGATCAGAGCGGCGAAGACCCAATGCGTCGCGCTCCCCAGCGACTGACCCATCGCGCGATACTGGTTGGGGAAGATCTCTGAGATCAGCACCCAGATCACGGTCCCCTGCCCGATTGCGTGGGCGGCGATGAAGGCGAAGATGCAAAGCGGGACGATCGAGAAGTGACCGGTGAAAAATGCCCAGGCGCAGGCACCCAGCGACGTGATGTAGCCGTACGATCCGATGGTGAGCAGCGTGCGACGGCCGAGGCGGTCGATCAGCCAGAGTCCCACGAACGTGAATACGAGATTGGTGATGCCGATGCCGATCGACTGCAGCAGCGCGGCCCTCGTGCCGAGTCCGGTAAGCTCGAAGATGCGCGGCGCGAAGTAGAGGATGGCGTTGACGCCGGACATCTGATTGAAGAACGCGACCAGGAATGCAAGCATGATCGGGACGCGCAGCCGCATCGACCAGAATCCCCGCGCGCTCGCCTGCCGGGACGACGCTGTGAGGATTTCGGTGGCCATCGACTCCAGCTGCAACGGCGTCGCGTCGGGCTCGATGAGCGCCAGGACCCTGAGCGCCTTGTCGCCTTCACCCTTCCGGGTGAGGAGCCAGCGCGGGCTCTCCGGGATTGCGAAGCACATCACCGTGTAGATGAGCGACGGGAGTGCGGCCACGCCCAGCATCCACCGCCAGGCATTGTCGCCGATGCCAGCGAGGAGCGCGTTCGACAGATACGCGATGACGATGCCGAGCACGATATTGAACTGAAACATCCCAGCCAGCTTGCCGCGATGCGCCGGCGGCGCGATCTCTGAGATGTACATGGGCGCTACCACCGTCGACACACCGATGCCGAGACCGCCGATGAAACGCGCAGCAATGAACACCTCGACGTTCCAGGCAAACGCGCAGCCGAGGGCGGAAGCGAGATAGAGCACTCCGATCCAGAGCAGCGTCGCGCGCCGGCCAAAGCGGTCCGCCGGCCATCCACCAAGGAGGGAGCCGACGACCGTGCCGTAGAGAGCGGCGCCCATCGCCACTCCATGCACGGCCGCGCTCAATCCCCACAGCGACTGAATCGTCTGCTCGGCGCCGGATATGACGACGGTGTCGAAGCCGAAGAGAAAGCCGGCCAGCGCCGAGGTGAGCGACCAGTAAAAGAGACGGCGGTTCATGCCCGAAGAATCTCTTTGCGTCACCCGGCGTTCGCCAGCCGCGACTATCGGGACGGGCGAGTCGGCTGGCGGTTAATATTTGTCGGCATGATTCCGCTCACTGTAGCTCAAATGGTCGAGGATGCCGAGGCGGCGGCCTACGCCGACCAGCTGACCGCCGCGCCTTCCGAGTGGAAGTGCGCCGCCGAGCAGACATCCGCGGGCTGGTTCCTGATCGCGCCGACGCTCGACATGCTGCTGTTCAATCGACTGGTTGGCTGGGGACTGAACAGTCCGGCGCGACGGGACGACATTGAGGCCGCACTGGAGCGTTATCGCAGTGCAGGTCTCGCCCACTACGGGGTGCAATTGTCTCCCGCGGCGAAGCCCGAGGACTTTGCAGACTGGCTCGGCGCCGCCGGTCTCGTTCGTGGAGATTGCTGGAGCAAAGTGTATCGCGCCGCGGGAGACGTACCGCCGATCGCGACTGCGCTGCGGGTCGAGGAAATCGGCGCGCAGCACGCGCGCGTCGCGGCGTCGATCGTATGCGCGGCGTTCGGGATGCCGAGTCAGCTCGAGCCGTGGATCGCGTCGGTCGTCGGGCGTCCTGGCTGGCACCATTACATAGCGTTCGATGGGGAAGAGCCAGTCGCCAGCGCGGCGCTGTTCGTTCGCGGCGAAATCGGCTGGCTCGGCATTGCCGGTACCCTGCCGAGTGCAAGGCGTCGCGGCGCGCAGGGCGCGTTGATGGCGCGGCGTCTGAACGACGGTCGCGCACTCGGCTGCCGCTGGTTCGTGACGGAGACGGGCGAGGATCGGCCCGACCGGCCGAATCCGTCTTTCCACAACATGGTGCGGCTCGGCTTCGAGCTCGCGTATCAGCGACCGAATTACCTGATCAAATCACCGCGCCGGGATTCCAAAACCCGGTGAGCCGATACCGGTCGCGCGGGGAGCTAGCGCACATTCTCCCCGAACGCGGTAATCGGATCGATGTCGACCGGAACACTGCTCGTCTTGTCGAGCGCCGCCTTGAGCGCGGGCGGCATCGTCCCGTACTTGGTCATCCACGATTCCGCCCGGGCGCGACTACCGGTTGCTTCGATCGTAAGCAATTCCTTCGCGAGGCTCGCTACGGCGCCCGGAAACTTGGCGAAATCGATCGCGTAG
>CAMLDY010000143.1 GCA_946478895.1 uncultured Gemmatimonadota bacterium | reverse complement strand
CGCATGCCGTGGCTGTAGCTCTCCACCAGCTCGTCGCCCCACTCCTCGAGATCGAAGAGCGCCATCAGCTCCCGCGCGCGATGCTCGACTTTGTCGCCATCCTGGCCGTACAGGCCCGCCACGAAGCGCAGGAATTCCGAGCCGGTCAGTTTCTCGTAGATGAACGGCCGGTCGGGAATGAATCCCAGCCTCGATTTTGCGGCGAGCGGATCCTTCGCCAGATCGATTCCGGCGAGGTGGATGCTGCCCGCGGTTGGCTGCAGAATTCCTGCAATCATCCGCAGCGTCGTCGTCTTCCCGGCGCCATTGGGGCCGAGGAAGCCGAACAGCTCACCATCGGGCACCGACAGGTCGATCCGATCGACGGCGGTAAAGGAACCGTATTTCTTGGTCAGACTCTTGAGCTCGATCATTTATTTGGCTTTGACGTTCTTGAAGGCGATCTCGAATGCGGTGCGAATGGCCGAGAGATCTCCGGCGCGACCGGCGACGAGCCGACCCTCGGCGTCGAACCAGCCGGTGACTCCGTTGGGCGCGCCATCGATGCGCCAGGCGCGCACGGTGTCTCGATGCGCTTCAGCCCACACGCCGTCCGGCCCCGGCGCGGCGCTGTCCACCACCACGAATAGCGACTCGGCGCGGATCTGCAGCTCGGGCCTGATCACCAGCCGCGTCGTCGGATCGAACACCGACATCGTCTGCTTCCGCCCGATGGTGTGCGGGCCGCCGAGCATGAATGCGACGGGCGCGAGTGCCGGCGTGAAGAGTGGTGCGACGAAGCTGTAACGCGCCGCGGGGCGCCGGGTGGTTTTCTTCCCGGCGATGAAAAGCACCGTGTCTTCTTCGACCGCGGCGTTTATCGAAAAGGGGCGCGTCGGACGCGCGACGTCGATGGTCAGATCGGCGAGCCGGAATCCGCGGGTGAGCCTGGTTTGCCAGCGCGCCGAAGTTCGCTCGACCGACTTCCCGGCGTTGAGATCACCGACGAAATACTCCTCGCTCACCAGCGTGTTCGAGGTCGTATCGACGGCGGAGGATGCGCCCCCCACCTGCTCGCCGTCGCGCTCGATCGTGTAGTAGAACGTCTCGGGTTGAAGTCTCAACGCGACTTCGGAGAGCTGCTGCGCCTCGCTGCGGTTGGCGTTGCGACGGAACATCATCGTCATGCCACCCGCCCACAACGCCACCACGATCACGGCCAGCGCGCCGCGACGGGAATTCCTGATCGATTGTGCGAGCGAATCGGGGCGGGAGTTCACCCCAATAAGACGATTTAGACGATCGTTAGACTCGTCTCGGCGTTGATCCAGCCAAGATAGCGGTCGAGGCCGCCCGTGACGGGCACCGCGAGCAGCTCCGGCACCTTGTACGGGTGCAGCTCCCTGAAGGCCTTCTCCAGACCGTGGAAGGCGCCGGACCGCGTCTTGAGCATCACCACTACTTCGGATTCGTCGGCCAGCTTGTCTTCCCAGCGATAAAGCGAGCGCGTCCCGGGGAGGATCGTCCCGCATGCTACTAAACGACGCTCCAGCAACGCCTTGACGAACTTCACCGCTTCGTCGGTGGTGGCAAGAGTTGTAAGTACTACTACCGCGTCAGTGTGACCCATTGTCGGCGAAAAATGTCGGTTTGCACGAATCTAATCAGACATTCTTAACATCCCCGCGGTAACAACACATCTTTGGACAGCGGCTCTCCGCACTTCTCTCATCGACCGAATGGGCATCGACCCTGCGCTCTATATAAATCGGGAACTCAGCTGGCTCGAGTTCAACGCCCGGGTGCTCCACGAGGCGTTCGATCCGCGCAACCGGCTGCTCGAGCGCCTCAAGTTTCTGGCGATCTTCAGCCGCAACCTCGACGAGTTCCACATGGTGCGCGTCGCCGGGCTCCGCCGGCAGATTGCGGCGAGCACCAGCTACGTTCCGCCCGACGGCATGACGCCGGTGGAACAGCTCGCGGCCGTCTCGGAGAGGGTGACGGCACTGATCGAGCAGCAGCAGCGTTGTCTGTACGACCTGCTCCTGCCCGAGCTGGGCGAGCACGGAGTCAAGCTGGTGAACCTCGCCGAGCTGACGCCCGAAGAGCGAAAGATCGCCGACCAGTTCTTCACCACTGATGTCCTGCCCATACTCACGCCCGTCACCGCAGAGCCCGGCAACAAGTTTCCGTACATCACCAACCTCGCGCTGTCGATCGCGGTGCAGATCTACGATCAGGCAACCGGCACCTCGCGCTTCGCGCGCGTCAAGGTTCCGCGCCGGCTGCCGCGCTGGTTTCCATTCGGCCAGCCCGGCCACTTCGTTCCGCTCGAGCAGATCATCGCCGCCAACCTCGGCTCTCTCTTCCCCGGCGCGGAGATCCGCGCCTGCAACGCCTTTCGCGTGATTCGGTTCTCGGACTTCGAGGTCTCGCTCTCAGAGGATGACGACGATGAGGATCTGCTCACCATGATCGAGGAGCAGATTTTCCGGCGCCGTTTTGCCGAGGTCGTGCGGGTCGAAGTGGAGACGGGTACACCGCCCGAGCTGCGCGAGCTCCTTCTCAATGAGCTGCGCGAGGAGCATCCGCCCGAGATGCCCCCGCTCACCGAGTCGGATCTCGTCGACGCGGGTCCGCTGCTCGATCTCGGACGCCTCATGGAGATCGCGACTCTGGACATGCCCGAGTTGCGCGATCCGCCGTTCGTCCCGAAGACTCCGCCCGAGCTCAGTGACGAATCGCGCTCGATCTTCAATGCGATGCGCGAGCAGGACATCCTCGTTCACCACCCGTTCGATTCCTTCTCGAAATCGGTCGAGCACTTTCTCACTGCGTCGTCCATCGACCCCAACGTGCTCGCCATCAAGATGACGTTGTACCGGACGTCCGGCGACACCGAGATCGTCCGCGCTCTCACCGAGGCTGCAAAGCGCGGCAAACGCGTGGCGGTGGTAATCGAGCTCCGCGCCCGCTTCGACGAGGTCAACAACATCAGCTGGGCGCGCGCGCTCGAGGCGGTTGGCGTGAACGTCGGCTTCGGTCTGCCGGGCTTCAAGACCCACGCGAAGATCGCGGTTGTCCTGCGTCGCGAAGCGGACGGAATCCGGCGCTACGTCCACATCGGGACGGGAAACTACAACTCCGAGACTGCCCGCATCTATACCGACCTCGGACTGCTCACCAGCGACCAGATCGTCGGCGGCGACCTCACCGATCTGTTCAACGCGCTCACCGGCTACTCGTCCGAGGATGAGTACACCAACCTGCTCGTCGCTCCGCGCAACATGCGCCGGCGATTCAGCGAGCTGGTGCGTCGCGAGGCAGCGCACGCCAGATCGGGAAAGCGGGGCCGCATTATCGCCAAGATGAATTCGCTGGTGGATGCGGAGATCATCCAGGAGCTGTACGCTGCATCGCAGGCGGGCGTCGACATCGATCTCATCGTGCGCGGTATCTGTTGTCTGAGACCGGGCGTGCCCGGCGTAAGCGACAGGATCAAGGTGAGCAGCATCGTCGGGCGATTTCTCGAGCATTCGCGTATCTACTACTTCGCGAACGACGGCGATGAAGAGTTCTACTTCGGCTCGGCCGACTGGATGCCAAGGAATTTTGACCGCCGCGTGGAGGTTGTGGCCAGGCTCGAGGACCGGAGTCTGCACGCGCGCGTCTCTTCGCTGCTCGAGACTTATCTCGCCGACAATCGACAGGCGTGGGATCTCGCCACCGATGGGACTTACAAGCAGCGGAAGCCGGGCAAGGATCCGGTGATCTCCAGCCACGAGCGCCTGCTAACGGATTCGTGGGGACGCATTCCGCTGCCGACGGCGAAGCAGAAGAAGCGCACCACCTTGGGCCTCCGTCGCACCCGCCGGCGCTGAGCTCAGTCGGCGGCGCCGGCCTCGTCGTCGTAGGTCGTCACAGTCCCGTCGGGGGCGACTATCTGCACGGGAACGCCCGCGACTTCTGAAAGGAGCCGCGATTTTCTGCTCGCTCCCCAGAGTTCCAGCCGCAGACTGGTCGCGCGCGGATCCGGCACCGCCGTAAGACGCAGCGCGTGCTCCATCCACCGCACCTTTATCTCGGCCACCGCGCCGGCGTGGCCGCGATCGAATCCATCCGCGACCCGCAGGATCGCCGACAGTCTCTTGATTCGCTTTCGCATCGCGCCATCGAGCTTGCCGTAGGTGCGGTGCTTCTTCCTGGGTTCCGCGCCCCGATGATAGCGCGCCACGTGCGCGACCACGATCTGATCGGCCGGCGTCATTCCCAGCAGCTCGGCGTGCTCGATCAGATGGTAGGAATGCTTGTTGTGCTTGTCGTAGTTGATGTGATATCCGATGTCGTGAAGGAGCGCCGCATCCGACAGTAGCTGGCGGTCCGCGGGTGAGCAGCCGAGTCTCTCGCCGATGGAATCGAAGAGCTGGAGCGCGAGCTGGCGCACATGCTTCGCGTGCGGTTGCTCGTAGTGCGACCGTTCGGCGAGCTCCATGACTGACCGCTCGCGGGCCTCGCCCTTGTCGGCGATCAGCGGTGAGACACGCGCCGTCTCCAGCAGAATTCCCTCGCGGATTCCGTAGCTCGACACCACGATCTCCCGCGCTTCGATCCGCGCCACCACTTCCGCCGCGACCGCGAGCCCGGCGACGATGATGTCGCTCCGCGCCTCGTTGAGTCCGGGCACACTCTTCCGCTCCGCGTCCGACATCTCGTTGAGCAGATCGACCATGTGCTCGAGATCCACCCGTGGAATCACCGTCCCGTGCACGGTCTTGGCGCTTTCCATACCGGAGCGCGCGAGATACATCGTGGCCAGGTTGGTGAACGTTCCGCCCGAGCAGACGATCTGTGCCGCGTGCCAGTGTCTGGCAGACAGGTGCCGTCGCAGCTCGTCGCGCACATGCTTGCGCAGTTTGCGGAGCTCCTTCTTCGGCGCCTTGCCGCGGAGGTATTCCTCGGTCATCCGGATCGCTCCCAGCGGCAGCGAGATCAGTCGCTCGACCAGACCATCGGCGCTCAGGGTGAGCTCGAGCGAGCCGCCGCCGATGTCCATCACCACCGCGCGACCGGTCGCGAGATCGAAGTGCGCCTGCGCGCTTCGAAATGCGAGCCGCGCTTCGTCGTCACCGGTGAGGATGCGAATCTTGAGCCCCGTCTCCTTCCGCGCCTGCCGCAGGAAAGTCTCGCCGTTGGATGCTTCGCGAACGGCGCTGGTGGCGACGACGTCGGTGCGCTTTGCCCCTTGCTGGTTGGCGAGCGTCGCCATCCGCGCGAGTACCACCAGCGCATCGTTGATCGCCGTCTGGCTCAGCGAGCCCGTGTCGTGGACTCCCGCGCCCAGCCTCGGCGCCGCCTTCATCTCGTCGACCACCCGAATGACGCCGGTGCTCGAGACGTCCGCGATCGTCTGGCGAATCGAGTTCGACCCGATGTCGATCGCCGAGACGCGAATCTCCCCGTCCGCCCTCGGAGTCGGCGCGGACGAAGTGCTCAGAGTCAGGTGCGGCGCTGCTCCTGCCATGAGCGAAAACTGGCGCAGTGCACTCTCCGGCGAAACACCAAATTTCTAGAAAGCAAAACCGAGACTGACGAGGTTCGGACGGTCCGGATTGTTGGTGCGCATCACCGAGATGCCGAGGTCGGGTCTCACGAAGGCGAACCACAAACCCGCGCCCGCGCCCTGGTGCCAGCCGCCGGGCGAGTCTCCATCGACGTACACCCTCGCGACGTCGACGAAGCC
>CAMLDY010000142.1 GCA_946478895.1 uncultured Gemmatimonadota bacterium | reverse complement strand
GGACCCGGCACGGTGCCGCCGAAGGTCCAACCCTCGTACGAGACGCCGTCGGCGATTTCCAGGGTCGCGTTCTTGATCGGGATGCGAAACTCCTTGATCGGCGCATCCACCACCGGCTCGAGTCGGGCATCGTACGCGGGCGTAGTCGAGCGAACGACTTTATCGAAATCCACTTTCACAACGCGCTCGCCGCCGCGGGCACCGGTAAGGGTGGCAAGGCCGCCGACGAGTGCCAGACCGACAACTACGGGAAGAACTCCACGAGTACGCATTTGATCTCCGATATGGTGTTGAACTACGGAGTTCAAAATGCTTCGGAACCGAAGTCTTCTTAGTCGGAAATTGCTGGATTTTTGCTCAGGGAACGCCCCGCCCGATGTCAGCAAAAAGCCGACAGATGCAAAAACGCCCCGTAGAGCCCGGTACAAGCGCTTTACGGGGCGTTTTTGGTGCTATCTGATGCCGTCGAGTAGCTGGCCGAGCACGCCTTGCGCCTGAGGAGCCTGGATCTGGACCTGCTGCCGCGCTTCGCCTGCCTCCCGTTGCAGTGTCGTGGTGATATCGGCCGGCTGGGGTTGGGCGTTCTGCCCGCCGAACTGCTTGCGTGCCAGCATCCCGAGCACGATGGGCGAAAGCATCATCAACAGCTTGCCGGCTTTCTGGGTATCGAGACCGGTGGCCTTCTGGACCCCATCCTTCACCGTGTCGTGGTGTTGGCCAAGGATCTTTCCGAGCAGACCGGTATTGTCTTCAGGAGGGCCGGCCTGCAGTACGGACCCAACATTGTCGGCAACGTCGCGGTGGCTTTCAGCGGCGTTTTCAATTGTCTGTGCGCCGCCCGGCGTCGCGGCGTGTTTGGCCATCCCGGCGACGATCATCGGAACGGCAGCAGCGACGGCAGTCTGCGCGAGCGCCGGGTTGATGCCGAGCTTCTGGCTGATCTGGGTGACTGCAGACTGATCGAGCTGACCCTGAACCGCGTCGAGTAATCCCATGATATCTCCGTGAGGTGCGTGTATCGCTAACTGGTGAGACCTTCTTCGCGCGCTGCTTCGGTGGCAGTCGACCTGGCCTCGTTCACGACGCGCTTTGCGACGTTCTTCGCCTGGTTCTTTTTCTCTTCGACCGCATCGCGCGCTTTGTCGATCAGCTCGTCACGCTTGTCGCCAACGAGCTCGCTTTCCTTACGCGTCGAGGGCACCGCGAAGCCGGCCGCGAGACCCAAAGCGACGGCGATGATTCCGAGCGGCAGCGGATTGTCCTCGATGGTGCGGGCCACTTTGTCGGTCTTGTCGCGGGTGGTCCGGGCGATGTTGCTCGCCATGCTGCCGGCTTTTTCCTTGACGTGGTGCGCCGCATCCTGGACTCCCTCCGCCGCAGCGCCGGCCTTGTCGCGAAGATTGTCGTTGATCCCCTGCTCTTCGATCGACCCGTACGATGGTGTCCTCGAGTCGGACGAAGAATCCGACGACGATGAGCTGCTGCGACGGCTGTTGACCACCAGCCAGCTGATGCCCGCTGCGATCAATGCCGCCGGAATGGGATTCTCACGAATGACCGACGTCACCCGCTGGCCGGCCGATGTCGCTTTGTCTACCGTTGTATTTGCCATTGTTTGTACCCGTCCGATGGTTGCATCGCGAACCTTGTCCTTTGCCTGCTGCTTGAGGCGCGATGGATTGAGTCGTACGCCGAGCTCCTCGATAGTCTCACCCATTCGCGCGCGGGTGGCCTCGATGTCGGCCCGAGTGCCGGCGGTGGCCGAAGAGCCATCACGCGAGTATGAATCGGCGTTCATGCGCCCTCCACAACCGGCGATCTCGGCACCTCGCGGTCAGCAAACGTGCTGGTCGAGCTGAGCGAAGCGGACTGCTGCTGCGAGATACCTCGTTGCGAGCTCTTGAGAAACCGCGCACCGAGTAATCCGACGACGAACGCGCTCCCGACGAAGAGCGCCGGGTTCTGGCGGGCCCAGGTCTCCGTTTTCCTCACCACCTCGTCGAGCTCGGTGTTTTGGAGATAGCGAGCAACACTGTCCAGTCGGTCGGCGGCCTGTTCCACGAGATTGGCGGCGGTGCTACCCTGATCCTGGAGCTGCTGCCCGCCGGTGCGCAGCGACTGCGCGAGACCGCTTACCGTCTCGATTGCGCGCGTCCTGCCCGTCATCGCCGCGGAGCGCACCCGATCTTCCGCCGAGCTCTTCGCCCTCTCGACGAGTGACCGAGGCTGCGATTCCGGCGCGCTGTTGATTCCCTGGTCGCGGGCGGCCGCGCCCGCGACGCTCATACCATCCGTACTGTAGCCGGCGTCGCCGCCCGTTGTCTCAATCGAATTACCCATTGCTCCTCCATCACTGTGTCGTTGTGGTCTGTGCAAGTTCGCCCGTCAGGCCGAGAGTCCCTGCTTTACGCGGCCGGACTCGCGCTTTGCCCAATCGATGTCTTCGCGTACGGTGCGCACCGTCTCTCTTGGTGCGAGACCGGACTTGAATCCCGAGAGTGCGCGTTTCACCATGAATCCCGCCACGGCAAGAATCACCACGCCCACGATCAGCGCGGACAACCAGTAGCTGTCGATGATGATGCCGAGGCCAATCACCAGCGCGGCGGTGATCGCCATTATTCCCGGCAGCGCCAGTCCGGCCGCAATGCCAATCTTTGCCGCAGCGCTCGCCGCCCTCGACGCACTCTCCTGCAGCTCGGCTTTCGCGAGCTGGATCTCCTGTTGCACGAGGTGACTGCCGTCCGAAGAAAGTCGCTTGAGCAGCTCACCGATTGACGCGTTCTGGGCTTCTTCACGGACGCGACCGTTGCCGCCGTGCTGGATCAACGCTTCGGGCTGGAACGGGCTGTCGGTTCGATCTATCGCCATTGAAGTTCTCCTCGCACTGAAGCTTCTGGCCTCGCAGTCGCGCCGGTCGACGCACTGCATGACCTTCGTTGGTGGGTGTCGCCGGACTCGGCGCATTTTCATGCATTCGCACAATCTGTTCCCTGCATTCAATTCGTTCGGCGTCGTTCTTTACGGCTCAACTGCGCGTCGCGATCCCGTCGATGGCGTGGGCCGGCGTCAGCAGATGAGTTATCATGCAATGAAGTGGAGGAGAGTCGCATGTCACCGGTTCGACACCAGATTTCTGGAACAGAGCTTTCGTTCCAGCTGCGCGATGAGATGCAGCGCGTTCGTCAGGAATTGAGCTCGGCGTCAGGGAGAGTGGCGCGTACGCTCGTGAAGATGGGATCGCTGCGAGTTACTCTGGTCGGCATCAGCGCGGGCGGCACTCTCGCCGAGCACACATCTCCCGGGCCCGTCAGCATCCAGGTGCTCGACGGCGCGATGGAAGTTGCGACGGAGAGCAAAAAATGGCCGCTCGCCGCAGGCGACGTGCTTACTCTCGATGCGGGCGTCGCCCACGCCGTGAGCTCCAGTGGCGGGAGCCTCTTCCTTTTGACGGTTGCAGCGCCGGCCTCAGAGCGATCGGCCGACACCCGAGGGACGTGATTTCACAGGCGGCGCTTCAATCTTCACCGATGATCCGCGTCAGGCAGGAAACGCGTTCGACGCAATCATGCCGGGATGCCACGCCGGATCCCACACCACATGGGTATCCACCCGCGTGATCCCCTCGACGGCGAGCACAGCGCCGCGGATGCCGTCGGTGATGACTCTTTCCATCGGACAGCCCGGCGTCGTCAGCGTATAGGTGATCCGCGCGACCGATCCGTCCAGCTCGACGCCATAGACAAGCCCGAGCGTAACGATGTCAAGCCCTAGCTCAGGGTCGATGACACTCGCGAGCGCTGTCCAGAGAATGGTGAGGCGGGACTCCTCGCTGTCGGTGGGCATTGACTGTCTCCTCGAGAACGTTTCCGATCGATCGAAGTTTCGCGAGGATCGGGACTGCGATGCGTGACTGTTGTCACAGATTCGCGGCCGCAACATCGACGCAAACGGCGATATTTCTTCATCATGGCCGACGCCGACACCCATCGCCTGACTGTTCTCGAGCTTCTTCGCGGCGTGCCGATCTTCGCGGAGCTTGGCGACGACGCCGTGCGACAGCTCGCCGGTCGGAGCGTTACGAAGACCACCGGTGCGGGGCACGTATTGTTCACCACCGGGGAGGAATGCCGCGGACTGTTCCTGATCAAATCCGGACGCGTGCGCATCTACCGCACCGATCTCGTGGGGCGCGAACAGGTGCTGCACGTTGAGGGACCTGGCCGAACCGTCGCCGAGCTGCCGCTGTTCGACGGCGGCAGCTATCCGGCCTCGGCGGTGACGATCGAGGAGTGCGAGCTTGTCTTTCTGCCGCGTACAGCGTTCGAGTCCCTGTATCGGAGCCAGCCTGACGTCGCCCAGGCAATCATCCGCGCTCTCGGCCGGCGCTTGCGACATCTGGTTCATCTCACCGAGACGCTCGCATTTCGGGACGTCGCGGCGCGCCTGGCGATGCTGCTGGTTGGGTACGCAGAGCGCTCTGGAGTCCGCACGGCGAAGCCCGGCGCCGTGGAGATCGAGCTCGATCGGACCCAGGAAGAGCTGGCGTACGAGATCGGCACAGCGCGGGAATCGGTTTCCCGCGCCATGAAACAGCTCCGTACCAAGGGACTGATCGAGTCGCTCGGGCGCAGTCGCCTACTGATCCCCGATCTTCAGCGTCTTCGCGCGCTCCTTCCGGCAAGCGATTCGAAGACAAACGCACACTAGCGGTCGCGGCGCGGCGTGAGACATCCGTCACACCGTTGGCCGCCGGGAAGAGCGACCGTTAGGGATGACGTCTCCGCCTCCTTCCCCACGTCTGAATCAGCGCGACCCCGGCGCTGCTGTCGCCGGCGTCCTCACCCCCGAACGCATCACCGATGCGCTCAAGCAGGTCAGCTATCCCGGCCTCACCCGCGATCTGGTGTCGTTCGGCATGGTGCAGCATGTGAGTGTGTGTGATGGCCGCGTGAAAGTTCGGCTCGGGCTGCGCACAACCGACGACACGATTCCCGCTCGCCTGCGTTCCGCCATCGGCGCGGCACTCGCGCCATTGGGTGCGACTGGCATCGCCGTCGAGATCGTCGCCCCGACCGCACCACCGACTCCGCGCCAGCCCAGGGCATCGGATCCGTGGTCCGATCAGGTGCGCCTTTCGAGCGTGCGCCACGTCATCGCCGTCGGCGCCGGGAAAGGCGGCGTCGGCAAGAGCACCGTCGCGATCAATCTCGCGCTGGCGCTTGCGCACGAGGGTTTGCGTGTCGGACTGCTCGACGCGGACATCTACGGCCCGAGTCTCCCAATTCTACTCGGAATGGAGGACGGCGCATCGAAGGTGCGCATGTCGCCCGAAAAACACATCGAGCCGCTCATGAGCCACGGCCTTCCAATGATCAGCTTCGGCTTTTTTCTTGGCGAAGGCTCGCCGGCGATCTGGCGCGGACCAATGGTGTCGAAAGCCGTCAAACAATTCGCGCGCGGCGTCGCATGGCCGGAGCTCGACGTGCTCGTGGTCGACTTACCGCCCGGCACTGGCGATGTGCCGTTGAGCCTCGCGCAAGCGGTGGCGCTTTCGGGCGCCGTGATCGTGACACAGCCGCCGCGCGTTGCGGCGGCCGAGGCGCGCAAAGCCGCGGAGATGTTCCGGGCACTCGAGGTGCCGGTGCTTGGCATCGTCGAGAACATGAGCGGTGTGTTTGGCCGCGGTGCCGGCCAGGTCGTCGCGTCGGAGCTCGGCGTGCCATTTCTCGGCGAGAT